>CAZXHG010000223.1:1348-16814 GCA_964639985.1 uncultured Rickettsiales bacterium | reverse complement strand
CCCCCCCCCCCCCCCCCCCCCCCCCCGCCCCCCCCCCGCGCCCCCCCCCCCCCCCGCCCCCCCCCCCCCCCCCCCCCTCGCCGAAGCACTCGCGGATGGTCACGTCGACCAGGCCTGCGCTCTCCATCAGCTCGCCGAGCTGGTCGGCCGCCAGGAAGCGGAACGTGCCCTCCTCGGTCAGGCGCAGCAGGAATGCCGCCGCGCTGGAGTAGGCGCGCAGCTCGTCCAGCAGCCGGTCGGCGTCCCAGCCCGGTGGGGGAGACACGTTGCCCTGCCGGACCTGGGCCACCAGTTCGGCCTGGATGCGGGACATGTCCGTGTCCGGCTTCATGGTCGAGGCGACGAGCACGCCGCCGGGCCGCAGCGCACGCGTCAGCTCCGCCAGCGTCTCGTCCGGGTTGAGCAGGTAGGGCACCAGCAGGCTGGCGAGGATGCGGTCGTAGCGGTCGTCCTCCAGCGGGAGCGGTCGTGGTCGGCCGGCGCGCCCGAACCCCAGCCGCTCGAACGCGAGCATGCCGGCGTGGATCCCCGCGGCGTCCCCACCGACCAGCCGGACCGCGCCCTCGGCGCGCGCCTCGGGAGCCAGGTCGGCGACGTCCAGCGCGCCCTGGAGCAGACGCGCGGCCCGGCCGAGGTCCTCGACCACGGCCAGCTCGTCGTCGTCCAGCGAGCTCAGCGCCTCGAGCGCACGCCGGTCCCCGCGGATGGCGGCGTGCACGCTCGCGGCCAGGGGCGAGCGGTAGTGTTCCTCCAGCCGGGCGAGCACCCGGTCGTCGAGTCCCCGGATGCGTCCCCGCAGGCACCCTGGCCCGTGGTACTCGCCGCGGAGGTAGCGCTGCAGGGGCAGCAGGGCGCTGGTCTGCAGGTCCACGGCCCGGGTGACCAGCTCCATGCCCGCGCTGAGGTCCCCCAGCTCCCCGATCCGCGCGACCGCCCGCTCCAGGGCCTCGGGCACCAGGTCCACCAGCTCGACCCGGCGGGGAGGCACGGCGTCGGGGCGCGCCAGCCAGCGTCGCCAGAACTGGCCGGTGCCCGCGCCGGCGTCGAGCACGGCCTGGTCCTCGGCCAGGTCCAGCATCGCGCCCTGCGTGGCCACGAAGTCGCCGTAGGCGTCGGTCATGCCCAGCACGTCGAAGCCCAGGGAGTCCTGTCCGCCGCCCAGCAGGTAGCCTCGCCACCACTCTCCCGGAGACTCCACCCCGATCTTGGGCGCGGCCACCCACTCCTCCCGGTCCACCTCCCGCAGCAACGAGACCGCGGGCGTCACGACCCGCTCCTCGGCCAGGCCCAGGCGGCGGAACACCTCGCGGGTGGCCACCGCGGCCACCGGCCCGGCGTCGTCATGGGTGGGCAGGTGGCCGGCCTGCACGGCCACCACCTCGAACCGCTCGTCACCGGCCTCGGCGAGCCACTGCACCCGCGACGGGTCGACCCAGCCGTCGTCCCGGCCCACGATCCAGGTGATCGCCGCGGCCACCCCGCGCACGGTCTCGGCCTGGTCGTCGAACAGCGCCAGCCGGTGGTTGAGGGCGTCGGCGGCCGCGCGGTCCATGTCGATGAGCTGGCCGAGGAAGTCCACCTCGCCGAAGCGCGCTCCACCGTGGTACCCGCCGATGTAGTCCAGTCCGCCGCTGGCGCTGGTGACCAGGTCCTGGGTCGAGGGCGTACCCATCGGGCAGACCACGTGGGTGATGCGCGGCTCCCGTGCCGCAGCGGCCAGGGCCAGCGGCGCGGAGAAGCTGCACCCGAACAGGATGACCTCGGTGGGTTCGAACAGCGGGTTGGCGTGGGCGAACCGCACCGCGGCGAGGATGTCCTCCAGCGCGTGCGACAGGGTGAAGTCCACGGACTCGCGCCCACCCTCGCGGTTGGGCGGCGGCACGAAGCTCTCGCCGCGGTGGTGGGTGAAGTCCAGACGCAGCACCGCAGCGGGCACACCCTGGCGCTCGAACGACCCCACGAGGCTGAGCGCGTAGGCGGCGAACGACTCCTTGGTGTAGCGCCACGCGGGCGGGATGATCACCACCGGCCCGCTAAACCGCTCGGCGCCGCGGCCGCTGAGGTTGAACAGCGCCACGACCTCCTCGTCGTGCGCGTTGGGGAACTTCAGACGGCGCGCGCGCGTGGCCGCGGACGGTGCCGAGAACGTGCCCGCCGCCGCCAGCTCCACGTCCACGGACCGCGTCGCCCTGCGAGTCACACGCTCGAACCGCACCCCCACCTTGGCCTGGCGGCGCCCCGGCCGGGCGGTGACGTGCCGCACCTCCGCACGCTCCTCCAGCACCACCTGGTCACCCATGGACACCCGGAAGGGGTCCAGGGGGGTGCCCTCGTACAGCAGGTGCCGGTCCAGGTCGACCTCGAACGAGGCGCCGGTCGCGCTGACATCGATCACGGGCAGCCGGTGCACGCTGCCATCGCGCCGCGGGCTCTCGATCTCCGCCACCGCGGGCGTGGTCTCGGCCAGGCGGTGCCGCAGCCTGGACCGTTTCTCCGACTGGTACACGGTGGCCGGGTGGGCGCAGCGCAGCGATCCCTCGCCGATGTCGATCAGGGTGGTCTCGAACAGGTAGCCCACGTGGCGCAGGTGCAGCATCGCGTCCAGGGCCAGCCCCGGCACGAGCAGCGACGCGGCCGGCTCGGCCTCGAGGTCGAACGTGCGATCCGAGAGGTCCACGTCCGTCACCGCGGCCTCCCACGGCGTGCCGCCCGTGGCGGGCACGAGCCGCAGCAGCTCTCCGTCCTGCCGCGCCCGTTGCAGCAATTCGGCGATCTCCCGGTCGTCGACCAGGGGGGTGATCCACTCGCTGGACAGGTCACGGAACTGCCGCCAGGCCTCGCGGAAGCCCAGCTCCGAGATGTGCTGCCGCGTCGCGGTCAACAGCAGGTTGCGCGTGCGCGGGGGCAGGTCGTCGAAGCGCGCGGCCACGCTCCACCGCCCCACGTCGTCCCGCCGGGCACGGAGGACCACCGCCGCCAGGCACAGCCGGGGCCAGCCGGGCCGTAGCGAGAACTCGAGCTCGAAGGTGTCTCCGGCCTCCATGGCGCGACCCACGCGGATCGCGACCCCCCCCGCGGCCAGGTCGATCAGCTCGCACCCGGCCGGCGCGAACACCTCGAGTCCCGCGGGCACCACGCGCGGGAAGCGACGCCGGTCCCCGGCACGCTCCTCTTCGGTAGTACGCGCGCGATGGATCCCGCGGATCACCGAGCCCACGCGCGCCGCGGGCTCGCCCACGTGACAGAAGCGGAAGTCCACCCCGTCCCGGACGGCCCGCATCAGGTCGCCGGCGCCGTCGTCCCCGAACAGCAGCAGCGGACTGGCCATGGCCCCGGCCGCGTCCACGCTGCGCACGAGGTCCAGACCCGGCCCGTCGGGCAGCGCGTCCACCACCACCACCACCCAGACGTCCCCCCCCTCCACGCGCGGCAGGGCCGCGGCCACGGACGGGGCGCGGCACACGGGCAGGTCCGGCAGCGCCTCCTCCAGGAGGTCGAGGGCGGGGTCGTCGCCGACGAGCAGCACGGCTCCAGGCGTGACCACACCCCCCAGGCTGGGTTCGTCCATCGCTCCTCCGTCCCCTCGCCCCTTGTACTGCAGGAGCAGGGGCGCGGTCCACAGCGAGAACGTGTTCGCAGCTCCGATCCCCACCGAGGCCGTAGACGATATACTGCGGTATCAGGAACCCGCGGGGAGGTCGGCCTGGGGTCGGTCGGACGGGTTCGATGCCGCCCGGGAGGGCAGGAGAGGAGATGCAGGAGAACTCCCCGCAAGACGCCTGGGCGGGCACGCTCGTGGACCTGCTGTGGTCCCGGGCCGAGCGTCTCGGCGACCATCCCTTCGTCACCCCGACCGATGGACTGGTCGACGGTGAACCCCTGTCCCTGGCCACCCTCGCCCGCCACGCCGAGCGCCGGGCCGGCGGTCTCGCTGCCCGCGGCATCGGTCCGGGCGATCGGGTCGCGATCCTCGAACCGGACGTGGCCGAGTTCATCACCAGCCTGTTCGCGGTGTTCCGCTCCGGCGCCACGGCCGTACCGCTGGCTCCGCCCCTGTACGGCGGGGACCACGAGCGCTTCCGCCGCCGCGTGGTGGGCATCGTCCGCTCCAGCCGGCCGGTGGCCGTGCTCTGTGGACCGGAGATGGAGCCCACGCTCGAGCCGCTCCCGCCCGAGGAGCTGCAGCGGCTGGTCCCCCCGGCCCTGGACGGACCACCCCCTTCCACGCTCCCGGCCGCGGACGACCTGGCCTTCATCCAGTACACGTCGGGCAGCACGGGCATCCCCCGCGGTGTCGCCCTGCGGCACGGCACGGTGCGCGGCCACCTCGCGGACATCGTGCAGGGGCTACAGCTCGACGCGTCCGACCGGGCCGTGTCCTGGCTGCCGCTCTACCACGACATGGGCCTGGTGGGCATGCTGATGTCGATGATCGCCGCGGACACGCCGGTATGGCTGATGCGGCCGGAGCAGTTCCTCTTCCGTCCCGCCCGCTGGGCCCAGGCCATGTCCCGTGTCCGGGCCACCATCACCACCTCGCCGGACTTCGGCTACAGCCTGTGCGCGGGCAAGACCACGGCGGCTCAGGTCGAGGGCCTCGACCTGTCCGCGCTGCGGCTGGCGCTCAGCGGCGCCGAGCCGGTGAAGGTGCGTACCCTCGATCGCTTCACCGCGCGCTTCGAGCCCGCGGGCTTCGACCGCGCGGCGTTCCTGCCGGTGTACGGCCTGGCCGAGGCCACGCTGGCGGTGACGTTCCCGCCCCTGGGACGGGGACCACGCGTGGAGCACATCGACCGGCGGGAGCTCGGCGTGAACAACCGCGCCGTGACCACGGACCCCGGAGGTCGCCCGTCGGTCTCGGTCGGCCACCCGTTCCCGGGCTCGGAGCTGCGGGTGGTGGCCTCGGAGGGCCAGCTCTGCGGTGACCGCGAGCAAGGCGAGATCTGGGTGCGCGGACCGTCGGTCGCCCGCGAGTACTATGGGGACGAGCGCGCCACGCGCAGCACGTTCTTCGCGGGCTGGCTGCGCACCGGCGATCTCGGCTACCGGGCTGGCGGAGAGCTGTACATCACTGGCCGCAGCAAGGACGTGCTGATCCGGGCGGGCCGCAAGTTCCACGCCGTGGACCTCGAGGCCGCGGCCGAGCGGGTCCCGGGGGTACGCCAGGGGTGTTCGGCGGCCTTTGCCGTGGCCGGCGACCGGGACGAGGAGTCCATCGTGGTCCAGGTGGAGATCGACGGCCGCGCCCCGCAGCGAGAGGCCCTGCGCCGGCGGGTCTCCCGGGCCATCGCCGTACGCGAGGGGCTGCGGCCCGACGAGGTCGTCCTGGCCGACCCGAACACCGTGCCCCGCACCACCAGCGGCAAGATCCGGCGGCTGGCCGCGCGCGATGCCTGGCTCTGGCGCCGGGACGCCGACCGATCGAGCCGCCCTGGAGAATGAGATGAACGAGACCGCCCGCGACCAACGCCTCCGGCAACTCGTGGTCGAGGCCCTGCTCAGCGTGTCGGCGCGCCGCCCGGCCGCGCTGACCGACGAGCACCCCCTCGCCGAGCTGTTCCCCGATTCGCTGACCGCGGTGGCGTTCGCCGCGGAGCTGGAGGACCGGCTGGGGCAGGAGATCCCGTTCGACCAGTGGTTGACGCGCAACGCGCCCCGCATGGCCACCCTCACCCTGGACGACCTCGTGCGCTTCGTGCGCGACGCCAGCTAGTCGATCAGACGGGGCAGCGCCGGGGCGCCTCCGGCTCCCACAGCTCCCAGTCCCGCAGCCGCCCGATCAGGTGCCGCCAGAACAGCAGCGAGTACAGGACGCGGCGGGTGTGCTGGGGATGGTCCACGCACAGGCGGTAGGCGCGGCCCGTGGCCTCGGCGAACGGCTCGCCGAGGTCGGCGATCGAGGCGAGCATGGCCGCGGTGGCGTCCAGACCGAAGCCCGGCACGGACCGGCTCGCGGTCCTGGCGGGCTCGTCCGGCCACAGGGCCGCGGCCGCGGTCAACCGGTCGATGAACGCCTCGGGCGCGAACAGCCGGTTGAGCAGCCACACGTAGCCGGTCTCCAGCTCGTCGAGGGTCATCTTCGCCGGGTGGAAGTTCGTTCGCGGCTGGTAGGACTCGGTGAAGGCGGGGTCGGACGCGATCCGCCCCTCGGCGCGCAGGCGGGCCTCCAGTCGGGTCCCCGGGAGGGCCACCAGCGGGGTGACCATCGGGACCGGAACGCAGGCCTCGTGCGCGAGCTGCAGCTGACGGGCGAACACCGTGGTGTCGTCGTGGTCGAAGCCCACCACGAGGCCGGCCTGCACGTTGAGCCCGGCCTCGAGCATGCCCCGCACGGCGGCAGCGCCGTCCACGCGCACGTTGGGCCCCTTGTTCGCCGCGCGCAGGCTCTCCTGCACGGGAGACTCCAGGCCCACGAACACCGACTCCACACCCGCGGCGCGCGCGGCCTCGGCCAGCTCCCGATCCCGGCCCAGGCCCACGGACGCCTGGGCGTAGAACACGGGCGCCGCGTCCCGCTGCTCGCGCCACGCCGCCAGCATGCCCAGCAGGGCCATGGCGTGGGACCGGCTGGCGCCGATGTCGTCGTCGGCGATGAACACCGAGCGGTGACCGGTCTCGGTCGCGGCCTCCACCTCGGCGAGGATGCTGGACAGGGGCCGCGTGCGCACGCGGTGGCCGAGGAACGCCACCACCGAACAGAACTCGCAGTCGTGGGGACAGCCGCGAGCGGTCTGTACAGGCATGTTGAGGTAGCTGTGCGCCTCGAACAGGTCGTGTCGGCCCGGGGGATCCATGCACAGGTCCACGGGCTCGTCCTGGCGGTACTCGTCCTCGTGATCCCCTTGCTGCAGGTCCTGCAGGAACCGGGGCCAGGTCAGCTCGGCCTCGCCGATGAACAGCACGTCGGCGTGGGGGCGGAATACGTCCGGGCACAGCGACACGTGCGGGCCACCCATGGCGACGAGCGTGCCCCTGCTGCGAAGACGCTGCGCCAGCTCGACCATGCGGGCCGCCTGGTGGGAGTAGCCGGTCAGGCCGACCACGTCCCACGACTCGCGCACCAGGGTGGGATCGACGTTCTCATCGCAGACGGCGACCTCGGCCTCGAACGGCACCAGCGACGCGAGCCGGGCGAGCGCCGGGTTGGGGGAGAACGACGCGCCCGCGGGCAGCCCTGGAAGGCTCCGGATGTCCCAGAAGGTGGGTTCGTGCCGCGGCGACACCAGGCATATCCGCATCAGGCGCTCTCTCCGTGGGTCACCGGCAAGGTGACCTCGAACGTCGCTCCCGCCCCGGGTTCACTGCGCACGGTGACGTCTCCGTTCATGCCCCGAACGAGCTGCCGCACGATGGTCAGGCCCAGCCCCATGCTGCCCCCCAGCCCCTCCTTGCTGGAGAAGAACGGGGAGAACACGCGCTGGCTCACCTCGACCTCCATGCCCGGACCGTCATCGCTCACCGTCACCGTCGCCCAGCCGTCCGCGGCTGCAGTCGTCACCTCAATGGTGCCGCGACCGTCATCGGCGCCGCCCAGGGCGTCGACCGCGTTCTGCAGCAGGTTGAATACCACGGCATGCAGCTCTTCGGGTACACACTCGACCCGGCATTCGCATTCCAGCTGCGATTCGACGCGCACGCCGCTGCCCTCGGGCAGCATCAACATGTCCACCGCGGCGACCACCGCGTCGTCGACCGGGTGGGGCTGCTGCGACCGGGCGTACGCCTCGCGGGAGTAGTCCCGCAGCTGATCGACCATGCCGCCGGCCCGCCCCACGCCATCGAGCACCATGGCGGTCATGCGCTGCACACGCGCGGACAGCTTGTGCAGCCGCTGTCGACGCTCCTCCTCGCCCAGGTCGCCGCCCCCTCGCGCCAGCTCCACCAGCTCGTCCACCGCCCGCTCGAGCACGCCCACGCCACCCCGGATGGCGCCGAGGGGGTTGCCCAGCTCGTGGGCCATCCGGCTCGCCAGCAGCGTGGAGGCGTCCAGCTCCCGTTCGGCCGCCGTCTCCGTGCGCAGGTCACCGGTCTGCAGTAGCCGGTGCAGCACGTGCAGCAGCTCGGCCGGGCTGAAGGGCTTGGCCAGGTAGGCATCCGCGCCCGCCTGGCGCCCTTCGATACGGTCCTCGACCCGGGCCTTGGCCGTGAGCATGACCACCGGGATGTGCGCGGTGGCGTCGTCGGACTTCAACCGTCTGCAAAGCTCCACGCCGTCCATCACCGGCATCATCCGGTCGGTCAGCACCAGGTCCGGCAGCACCCGGCAGGCCAGTTCGAGGCCCCTGCTGCCGTCCTCGGCCACGTACACGTCGAACCGCTCCTGCAGCTGCGTGTGCAGCAGCTCGAGCAGCTCGTGGTTGTCCTCCACCACCAGCACCCGGTGCGTCCGCGTCGGGCTGGGCGCCGTACGGGGCACTCGCCGCCGCTCCGTGGCGTCGGCCACCTCGAGCTGGCGGTACTCCTCGCTCTGCTCCAGCTGCACGGCCCACTCCTTGGGTCCGCGGTCCTCGGCGCGCTTGCCGGCCACCACCTCCTCGGTCCGCTGCCGCCGGTCGAGCACGCCGTCCCCGAAGTGATCCGCGCCCCGCCGCAGGGTCACGGTCATCAGCGTCCACTCCCCCTCCTCGCTGTCGGCCTCGATCCTGCCGCCGTGCAGCTCCACGAGTTCCCGCGCCAGGGCGAGACCGATGCCGGTGCCGCCGTACCGGCGGGTGCCGCTGGCGTCGACCTGGGAGAAGCGGTCGAAGACGAAGTCCAGCTTGTCCGCCGGGATCCCGATGCCCGTGTCGTGCACGCTCACGACCACGGTGTCGGCCCGGCCCTGCACGCCCACGGTGATGGTCCCCCCCTCCGCGGTGAACTTGGTCGCGTTGGCCAGCAGGTTGAGCATCACCCGCTCGAAGCGGTGGTGGTCGACCCACGCCATCGGTGAGTCGCCGTCCACGTCCAGCACGACCCGCAGCGCCTTGCGCTCGGCCAGCGGGGCGACGCTGTCCACCATGGAACCGGCGAACTCGCCGAGGTCGGTCTCCTCCACGCGCAGCCGGATGTTCGCGCCCTCCAGCTTGCTGAGGTCGAGCAGGTCATTGATCAACCGCATCAGGCGGATCCCGTTGCGGTGGATCCCCTGCAGGTACTCCCGCTGGCCATCGTCGAACTGGCCCAGCTCGCCCCGCAGGATGGACTCGATGGGCGACAGGATCAGGGTCAACGGCGTCTTCAGCTCGTGGGTGATGTTGGAGAAGAACGAGGTCTTGACCTGGTCCATCAGCCGTAGCTGGAAGGCCGCGTCGAACTCGCGCCGCTGCAGCCTCAGCGCGTGGGCCTGCGCCTCGGTGACCACGGCCACGGTGGACACCAGGAAGAAGTTGGCCGCCAGGAAGGTGGGCACATCCGCCAGGTTGCCCAGCAGCAGCGACGGCACCAGGTAGGCCAGGTACATCACCGCGAAGGTCGGGACGGCCAGCCGGCGCGGCCACGAGAACAGCAGCCCCGCAGCGATGAACACCAGGTTCAGGCCCGCGTAGTAGGGGGACGGACCGGCGCCGGTGGCCAGGTCGTGCAGGTGCACCATGAAGGCGATGGTGAGGCCGAATGCCGCGGTGATCGACACGGTCAGCGGGACCACGTACCGCCGGCCGAGGTCGGTCCGGCTCAGCGCGATCAACCCCAGCGAGTAGAACACGACCACCAGCCGCAGCACCGTCAGCGGCCCCGTGTACTCGGGGATCACGAAGTGGTCCAGGACGATGAACAGCGGGTACAGCACCGCGCCGAGCAGCGCGGCGAGCCGCAGCCCGGCCACGTTGAGCTCCACGAGCTTGTCGCGGAACTGCTCTTCCATGGACGTCGCCGCCCCGCCGTTCACGGTCGGGATCTCGCCGGACAGGTGAGGTTCCGGTCCGTCGCTCACGCGGTCCTGCCGCCTCCCGGCTGCTGCAGCGGAAGGATCGCGGTGGCCACGGTGCCCACGTCGGGGGTGGACTCCAGGCCGATGGAACCGCCGTGTGCCTCGATCGCCATCCGGCAGATCTCCAGGCCGATGCCCAGCCCCTGGTCGCCGCGGGTGGTGAAGAAGGGATCCCAGATGCGGCCAGCCACCTCCGGCTCGATGCCCGGACCGTCGTCCGAGATCGAGATGGCCGCGCCGCCGTCCACGGACACCGTGCTGATCGAGATGTCGCCGCCCTTGCCCGTGGCCTGCGCCGCGTTGCGAAGCAGCTGGATCACCACCTGCTTGAGCTTGTCCGCGTCGGCGTGCACCGGCGGCGGTCCCCCCAGCACCATGGTCAGCTCGCAGCCGGCGAACAGGGGATCGAGCTCGCAGAACTCCACGGCCTGCTCGGCGATCACGTCCAGCGAGCACCAGGTACGGTGCAGGGTCCAGTCGTCGCGCCGCGCCACCGTGTGCAGCGTGTCGAGCATGTGGAACACCTGGTTGGCCGCGCTGTGGGCCGTGGCCACCTGCCGGTACAGGTGCGGCGAGATGTCCGTGGACTGCAGCACGTCGCGCAGCACCATCACGGCCTCGCGGTGGCCGCGGATCTGCCGGATCACGTCCGCGGTCAGCTGTCCGATGGTGGACAGCTTGGCGCTGTTGAGCAGCCGGTCATGGGCCTCGTCCTTGAGGTGGATGGACTCGAGCAGTTCGGCGTTCTTCCGCTGCAGTTCGGCCACCAGGTCCGCGTTCTCCAGCCGCGCCTCTCGCACGGCCATGCCCTGCTGGATCGCCACCATCAGCTCGTCGTGGTCGCCCCGCTTCTCCAGGAAACGGTAGACGTGTCCCTCGTTGATCGCCTGCATCATGGTGTTGCGGTCGGTGTAGGCCGACAGGATGATCCGGATGGTCTCCGGCCAGCGCTTCATGCAGTGCTTGAACAGCTCGACGCCGGTCATCTGCGGCATCTTCTGATCCGCGATGATGATGTCGAACTCGCGGTGCTCGAGGATCTGCAGCGCCTCCACGCCGTTCGTCGCCGTCATCACCGGGAAGTGATCGGCGAGGAACTCCTCCAGCACCGCCAGGTTCCCCAGGTCGTCCTCGACCACCAGGATCGTGCCCGTCTTGGACATCGTCGTACCCCGCCGCTGCGTGCGGCCACCCACCCCCTATCTGCTACGTGTACGGCAACCCCTTGCCCTGCCCTCACCCCGAATTGTACCGCCGGGTGCGCAGACGAGTCCACGCAGGCGCGGTCGTCACGCCTTCACGGTCCGGGATTGGGGGGAAGCGCCAGGCGCGACGGCCTGGTTACTCCTCGACCTCGGCCGCGTGCGCGGCGGGATCCTTGACGGCCAGCACGGGCACGGTGGAGTACTTCTGCACCTGTGTGACCGTGGAGCCGAGTACGAGCCGCCGCAGCGAGCCCTTGCCCTGCGTGCCGACCACGATCAGGTCCACGCCGGTCTCCTCGGCGAACTCGCAGATCTCCTCGGAGGCGGGACGACCCACGACCACGGCGTGCTCGATGATCTCCTCACCGGGATCCACGGCAGACAGCCACGTGGCCAGCTTCTCCACGGACGCCTTCTTCAGGGAGCGCTCCTGCTCCTTGCTGCCCTGCGAGGCGTGGGAGCTGGACTCCAGCACGACGGGGAGGCCCTCGTCGACGACGTGCAGGACCACGACCGTCTGGGGACCCTGGAGCTTCCTGGCCAGCGCCATGGCGTAGCCCACGGCGGCCATGCTGTCCTTGGAGAAGTCGACCGGTACGAGAATCCTGTCGAAGCCGAGCATGTTCACCTCGCGTCGCCGTGGTCGCACACGTCATCTCGCGCCCGCGGGCGCGGGATGACGTGTGCGACCACGGCTCCAGGACAGATTAGCCGAACAGCAGCAGCGCGGAGAACGCCAGCGCCAGGATCGCGTAGAACTCGGGGAACACGGCCAGCAACATCGCCTGGCCCATGCCCATCCGATCCTGGTTGATGCTCTTGATGCCCGCAGCGCAGACCACGCCCTGCCACCAGCCGGAGAACAGGCACGCGATGCCCGTCACCATGCCGCAGGCCAGCACGATCGTGTACTTGCCCTCTTCGAGCGGGCCGAAGCAGAGGAAGCCGACGGCGAAGCTGTACAGGCCCTGCGTACCGGGCAGCACGGACACGGCGATGCCGTTGTTCCGACGCTCGGGGCGCATGCCCGTGACGGCGCTCCCGCCGATGGCCAGGCCGATGGCCGATCCGCTCAGGCCGAGGCCGAGAAAGCCCAGGCCGACGTAGGCCAGAATCTCCATCCAGTTGGTTTCCATGGAACTACTCTCCTTCTAGCTTCTGGAACGGCGCGTACGCTCGACCGCCGCCCTCGTAGAATTTGCCGAAGAACTCGAGGAATTGGAGCCGGGCCGGGTGGACCACGGAGCCAATCATTGCCATCAAGAAGTTGAACGAGTGGCCAGCCAGCAACACCAGGATCGCCAGCGGCCAGCCCAGGATCGGAACGCCCTCGGCCACGGTCATGGCGATGGTGTTGACCACCATCGCGATGATGCCCGAGGACAGCCCCAGCCCGAAGATGCGGGCATAGGACATCACGTCGCCGACCAGGCCCGTGATGTTGTACAGCGCCCACGCGCCGCCGCCGAGGCGCCGCACCATCGAGGGGCTCGGCGAGGCGAACAGCAGGATCACGATCAGCGAGGCCAGGAAGCCCCAGGCGATCCCGCCCACGGCCCACAGCGCCAGCGCCGGGAACACCGACAGCCAGCCGAGCTGGCCGATGACGGCCTGCCACTCACCCAGGGTGAGCAGCCGCACCAGCTTGATCAGCATGCCGATCGTGAGCTGGAAGGCACCGAAGCCCAGGGAGACATAGAAGAACTTCTGCGGGTCCGCGTTGAGCGAGAACAGCAGCAGCGTCTCCGACAGGTTGAACACCTTGTACAGCTGCACGCCGAAGACGTTGCCCGTCAGCCCACCGATCAGCACGGTGCACACGCCGAGGATCACGAGCCAGTCCACGGCCAGCTTGATCTCGCCTTCGGGCTTGAACTTCCGGCCCGCCCAGATCCCGACCACGGTCAGGACCACGCCGTAGCCCAGGTCACCGAGGCAGAAGCCGAAGAACAGCCCCATGAACGGCGCGATGAACAGGGTCGGGTCGTACTCGTGGTAGCTCGGCAGGTTGAACGCCTTGAGCAGGGGCTGGAAGTTCTGCACGATCTTCCAGTTGCGCAGCAGGATCGGCGGCTCGTCGTCCTCGGTCGGATCCTCGGTGATCAGCGCCACTGGCTTGTCGCCGACCGCGGCGCGGACCGTGTCCACCTCGTCCACCGGGCACCAGCCCGACAGCGCGAACAGCTCCTCGTCGCCGCCCAGGCCCGACCGCACCTCGGCGTAGCGCAGCCTGTCGGCCGTGTGTGCGTCGTAGCGCTTGACCGCTGGCAGGGTGGCCGACAGGTTGCCGAGCTCGGCCTCGCCCGCCTCGATCTCGGCGCGCAGGCGCGCCGCCTCGCGCGTCAGCTCCGACAACGCGGCGCCGGGCAGGCTCACACGGTCGCGGTCCAGCTTCAGCGGCTCGTCCAGGCTCACCACGGACAGGCCGATCCTCTTGCCCTTGGCGTCCAGCAGCCGCTGGCTGGTCCAGGCCGCGCCGGCCAGGTCCAGCTCGTCCAGCTCGTCCGTGTCCAGCTCGTACAGCGCCAGGTGCACGCCCTTGGCCGCCAGTTCGTGCACGTCCGCAGGGACGAAGTCGCCCCAGGGTTCGAGCACGGCTATCTCCTTGTCCAGCACCGACAGCCGGTTGTCCAGCTCGGCGCGGCGGCTCAGCAGTTGCTCCACCGTGTCGATGGTGCCCTCGGACGTGTCGTGGTCCGTGGCCGCGCTGAACTCCGGGGCCTCCTTCTTGAGCTCCTTGCGCCGGCCCTCCAGGGCCTTGATCACCCGCTGCACGCTCATCCGGCGGCTGCTCAGCTCGCCGGGAGGCTCCTCCACGGCCACAAGTGGGACCGGGTCCAGCACGGCCACGTCCTGCAAGGCCTCCAGCAGGGCGTCGCGCATGTCCAGCGGCCCGACGAGCCCGATCCGCTTCATCTTGACGATGGCCATCGGTGTCCTCCTGTCAGGCCTGCGCTACGCCAACGGCCGCCGCCGCGTCTGCCGCGGCCTTGGCCAGGAGTTTGCCCTTGGCGATCTTGGCGCGGCACACGGCCGCGGTCTGCTGGTCGCCGAGGTAGACCTTGATCTTGCGGATGTTCTCCCGGGTCTCCGGGATCAGGACCTTCTCGTACAGGTTGATGCGCTGGGTGGTCTTGGTCAGCTCGGCCTGCAGCAGCTCCCGCTGCTTGCGCAGCACGCCGATCTCCTCGCGCGCCGCGATGGCGCCCTCGAAGTAGGCGATGGCCGCGTCGAACAACGGCGGGGTCGCCACCAGCGAGTAGCCGGCCGGCTCGAAGCGCACGCCCTTGAACTGCGGGACCTTGACGCCGGCCACGTTGCCGATCTCGGTCTCGACCTCGTCGACCTGCACCAGCGGCTTGATCCAGGGCAGCGCCTTGTCCAGCATCACGCCCCAGGGCGCGGCCTCGTCGAGCAGCGCGGTCAGCGCGGCTTCCTTGTCCGCCATCAGCTTGTCCAGCTTGCGCAGCTCGGTCTGCAACTGCTGCTTGCGCAGTTCCAGGGTGGGCAGGAATTCCAGGTACAGCTTCAGCGCCTGGTTCTGCTCACGCAGCGTGTTCTTGTTCAGCTTGACCTTTTCGGCCATCACTGCCGTCCGATCGCTCGGGTTGTCCTCCGCCGATGCTCAGCATCGGCGTTGTCGGGTCCGTCGCCTGCGGCTCCTTGACCCGACCTACGGCCAGTACTTCTCGATCACGTCGCGCTTGATCCCGACCTCCTGGGGCTCGAAGCACTCGGCCATCGTCTTCCAGCCCTCGTCGAGCGCGCCGTGCAGGGTGATGTCCACCCGCAGCGACATGAAGCGCTGTTCGAACAGGTCGGCGTACTTGAGGTACTTCTCGTCCGTGGCGGTCTTCTCGAAGCCCATGGAGATCTTCTTCTTGGATTCGAGCGCCTTGGCGTACAGCCGGATCATCGAGTTCATCACCGGGTTGTGGTCGTCCCGGGACTTCTGGTGCTTGCCGATGACCAGCTGCTTGAGCCGAGACAGGGAGCCGAACGGGTTGATCACGCCGCCCTTGAGGTAGTACTGCCCCTCGGTGATGTAGCCGGTGTTGTCCGGCACCGGGTGGGTCACGTCACCGCCGGGCATGGTGGTCACGGCCAGGGTGGTGATCGAACCGGCGCCTTCGAAGTCGACCGCCTTCTCGTAGCGGGCCGCGAGCTCCGAGTACAGGGAGCCCGGGTAGCCGAGGTTGGACGGCACCTGCTCCATGGCCACGCTGATCTCCTTGAGCGCGTCCGCGAACGCGGTCAGGTCGGTCAGCAGCACCAGCACCCGCTTGCCCTCGATGCCGAACTGCTCGGCCACGGCCAGCGCCATGTCCGGCACCAGCAGCCGCTCCACGAC
>CAZXHG010000223.1:0-1248 GCA_964639985.1 uncultured Rickettsiales bacterium | reverse complement strand
CGAACTGCTCGGCCACGGCCAGCGCCATGTCCGGCACCAGCAGCCGCTCCACGACGGGGTCGGCCGCGGTGTGCACGAACATCAGCGTGCGGTCCATCACGCCGCCGTTCTCGAACGTCTCCTTGAAGAAGATGTACTCGTCGAACTTCAGCCCGATGCCGCCCAGGATGATGATGTCCGCGTCCGCCTGCAGGCCGATGCGGGCCAGCAGCTCGTTGTACGGCTCTCCCGCCTCGGAAAAGATCGGGAGCTTCTGGCTCTCGACCAGCGGGTTGAACACGTCGATCATCGGGATGCGCGTCTCGATGAAGTTGCGCGGGATGATGCGGCGGACCGGATTGACCGACGGGCCGCCGATGTCGATCGACGGGGCGTTCTCCAGGGCGGGCTTGCCGTCCATGGGCTCGCCCGAGCCGGTGAAGATGCGTCCCAGCAGCTGGTCGGTGTACTTGACCTGCATGGGGTGGTTGAGGAACCGGACCGTGGCCTCGGTGCTCAGCCCCTTGGTGCCGGCGAACACCTGCATCGAGACCTTGGTGCGGTCGATGCGGATGACCTGCGCCAGCGTGGTTTCGCCGTTGGGGTTGGTCAGCAGCGCCAGCTCGCCGAAGCTCACGCCCTCGGCGTGCACCTCGGCGATGTCGCCGACGATGTTGGTGATCCCGGTGTAGGTCTTGATCATGCCTGACCCCCAGACGCCACCATCTCGTTGATCTGCTTCTCGTAGTTGCCGTAGTCGTCCGAGTCCTGCGCGCAGTAGTTCTTCTGGTAGAAGGCGTCCTGCAGCGTGGCGAAGAACTGTCGCGCCGCCGGCTTGTTCTCGAACTGGAAGTCGGTGTCGATCGCCGACCACATCAGCTTCATGTCGCGCACCTGCCGGTCGATCTTCGTGGACGCGTCCACCTTGTCGAACGCGTTCTGCTGCAGGTAGGCGGCGTCGAACATCTCGCCCTTGAGGAAGGCGACGAGGTCGTCGCTGGAGATGCCCTCCTCACCGACGACCGTCATCATCCGGCCGATCTCCGACGAACGCGCCAGGGCCTTGGCCGTGCCCCCGACCATGTTCACCCACTCGGGATCGAGCTGGTCGTTGAGATCGTCGCGGAGGTGCTCGGCGTACAGGGACCAGCTGTCCAGCGGGTCGATGGCCGGGTACTTGCGTTCGTCCGAGCGCTTGCGGCTGAGGCCGTGGAAGGCGCCCACCACCTTGAGGGTGGCCTGGGTGACCGGTTCTTCGAAGTTGCCGCC
>CAZXHG010000222.1:0-16922 GCA_964639985.1 uncultured Rickettsiales bacterium | reverse complement strand
ACCCCGGACAAGCTGCTGCGCGGCATCAAGCACTACAAGAACAAGGAGTACGGCCTGGCCGCCCTGGACCTGTGGGAGGTCGTCACCGACGACTACTACGAGTACTACCACGCCGACGCGAGCTACTACCTGGCCCGCGCCCTGGACATGATGGGGTACCCGTACGCCGCGCTGGACGAGTACCAGCGCTTCCTGCGCCTGGGCGGGACCAGCGACAACTTCGCCAAGGGCTTCGAGCACGCCGTGGCGCTGGCCGACGAGCTCGAGGCCGGCTGGCTGCTGGCCGACGGCCTGTCGTACCACAGCACCGACGTGTTCGGCCGCGAGGGTGGCCCCAAGGCCCTGTACTGGGTGGGCAAGACCCTGTTCGAGGCCGAGCGCCTGGCCGAGGCCCGCGCCTACCTGCAGGCCGTACCCCGCAACAGTGAGTACTACCCCCGCGCCAAGCTGGTCGAGGGCGTGGTGCTCACCCGCCAGTTCAAGCCCCAGGAGGCGATCGCCCCGTTCACCATCGCCTACGACCTGACCAGGGACGACGCCGACGACTGGCGCGTCGCCGAGCTGGCCAACCTCAACCTGGCCCGCACGTACTACGCGTTGAAGAACTACGAGCGTGCCATCGAGCACTACCAGATGGTGCCGCGATCGTCGCTGGACTGGCACGAGTCGCTGTTCGAGCGGGCGTGGGCCTACTACATGATGGGCCGGCTCAACGACTGCCTCGCCGAGCTGGAGTCGGTCACGGCGCCGTTCTTCGACGACTGGTACATCCCCGAGCCGCGCCTGCTGCGCATCCTCGTGTACTACAACCTGTGCAAGTACGATGACGGCGAGCGCATGCTCGAGGATTTCACCAGCACGCACCTGCCCATGCAGCAGAACCTGCTGCAGGCCGTGCGCCAGTCCGCGGACGACCCCCGACGGCTGTTCGACACCATGACGGTCTACATCGACACCGGCGAGCGCGAGGGCATCCCCCTGCCCGAGCCGATCATCCACCTGTGGGCCCGCGACGAGAGCCTGCGCGTGGCCGGCATCTTCGTGGACGGGGTCGAGGCCGAGCTCGACCGGCTGAGCCGCGACGCCACCGGCTTCGGCACCTCGTCGGCCGGCTACAACATCCGGCAGCGCCTCGAGGACCGGGTCTACGACATCGTCGGCTTCCACTCCGACCGCGTGCTCGGCCGCCTGCACTTCATGGAGCGCCAGCTGCTGGACTACGTGGGCCAGGCCGAGGTCTACAAGCTGGAGATGCTGACCAAGAAGCAGCGCCTGTTCGAGGCCGCCGCCTCGGGCCGCATCCAGGATCTGATCCGCATGCGCCAGCGCGGCTTCCGCCAGCCCCCCGGGTACGTCACCTGGCCCTTCGAGGGCGAGTTCTGGATGGACGAGCTCGGCTGGTACCAGGTCGACACGCTGGATGAGTGCAAGGAGATCCTGGACCGCTCGCCGGGGGGGTGATCGATCCTGCCCGCGGCCGATGCTTCCGCATCGGCCGCGGGAGTCAACGGCCCGGCACCAGCGCCACCTCCACGTGCCTGCCCAGCGCGAACCGCCTCTGCGCCGTCTCCATCAGCTCGTCCGCCCCGATCGAGAAGATCCGGTCTGCGTACTGATCCAGCGACTCGTGGCCGTTGCCGTACAGCTCGTCGAACAGGATCCGTGACGCCACGGCCCCGCCCCGCTGCAGTCCGATCTCGAACGACCCCACCAGGTAGCGCGCGGCCCGCTCGATCTCGTCGCCGTCCACCGGCTCGTCGAGCAGCCGCTGCAGGTGCTCGTGCATCCCGCGGCGGGCGCGCCTGAGCTTGGTCGGATCCGTGCCGATGTACAGCACGAAGTAGCCCGGGTCGACCGCCTCCTGGCTCCAGGCCGTCACCGAGTAGGCCAGGCCCTGGCGATCGCGCAGGTCCATGAACAGGCGGCCGGACTGGCCGGCCAGGATGGCAGCCAGCATCTCCAGCGCGAAGCGATCCTCGTCGGTCACGCGGGCGCCGGGGAAGCCCAGCATCAGGTGGGCCTGCTCCTTGTCCACGGGGATGCGACGGGTGCGCACGCGCTCGATCGCGGGTTCGGCCTGCAGCTCCGGCTCGGGCCGCGCGCCGGCCGGGATCTCCATGGCCAGGGCCGTCAGGCGGTCCGCCATGGCGCCGCCGTCGAAGTCGCCCACGGCGGTCATCACCAGGTTGTCGCCGACCAGGCCCCGCCGCCAGGCCGCGCGCAGGCGGCCGGGGGTCAGCCGCGGCACCGAGGCCTCGCTGCCCATGGCGGGCATGCGGAACGGGTGCTTGCGGTACATCAGCTCGTGGAACTTGAGGAAGCCCAGGCTGAGCGGGTTGTCCGGGATGTTGAGGATCGCCTCGAGGGTGAGGCCTGCCATGCGCTCGACCTCGTCGGCGGGGAAGGACGGCTCCAGCAGCACCTCGCGGAAGATGTCGACCCCGCGGTCGAGGCCCGACGCGAGGAAGGTGGTGCTGATGCCGAAGCTGTTGCGCCCCGAGAACGCCGAGCAGCGGCCCGCGATCTCCTCCATCGCCTGGGCGATCTGCAGGGCCGAGCGCCGTCGCGTGCCACGGTTCCACACCCGCGCCAGCAGGTGATGCACGCCGTTGTTGCGACGCACCTCCGAGCGCAAGCCGCCCGTCATGCCCAGCCGCATCGACACCAGGTTGGTGCCCGGGTTCTCCCGCAGCAGCAGCACGGCGCCGTTGGGCAGCACCCGCCGCTCGGTCTGCGGGCCGGCCGTGCGGTCGCCGACCACCCCGACGTCGCCCAGCCCCTGTGCGAAGCGCGCCTCGATCTCCTCCGCGGCCATGGGCGCGTCCTTCGGCGCCAGCACCCCCAGGGTGGTCCGCGAGGCCGCGAACAGCCGGCGCGCCAGGGACTGGATCGCCGCGGGCGTGACCTCGGCGATGGCCGCGTAGTAGCCCGCCTCGGCCGCCGGATCGCCGAACAGCGCGTCGAAGTAGCCCAGCTTGCGCGCGATCCCCTCCACCGTCTCGCGCTCGTACGTGCGGTCACTGAGGATGTTGACCACCGCGCGCCGCACCTCCTCGGTGGTCACCCCGTCGGCCGCCATCCGGGCCAGCACCCCGCCGATCGCCTCCAGCGCGTCGCCGGCCTGCTCGGCGCGGCAGCCCGCGCCCACCAGGAAGATGCCGGGATCCCGCGGCGTGTAGGCATACGTCTGGATGGAGTTGACCAGGCGACGGCGGATCCGCACCTCCTGGTTCAACCGGCTGCTCTCACCCTGGCCCAGGATCACGGCCAGCACGTCCGCCAGCGGGATGTCCGGGTGATCCACGGCCGGCAGCGGCCAGGCGATCTCCAGCCGGGACTCGCGCACCGGGCCCGTGAGCGCGCACACCCGCGCCCCGTCCTGTTCGGGTTCCGGCTCACGGGGCCGGGGGGGCGGGGGGGCGTCCTCGTAGTCCTCGAACCTCGCCGCGATCGCCTGCAGGGCCTCGTCGGGGTCCACGTCCCCGACCACCACCAGCGTCGCGTTCCTCGTGCGGTACCACCGGCGGTGGTAGTCCTGCAGCTGCGCGGTGTCGATCGCAATCACGCTCTCGGCCGTGCCGATCACCGGTCGGCCATACGGGTGGACCCGGTAGACCTCGGCGAACACGGCGCGCGACAGCTGCACGCCCGGATCGTCGTCCCCGCGGTGGATCTCCTCCAGCACCACCTCCTTCTCGCGGGCGAACTCGTCGCCGTCGAGCGCGGGCGTGAACACCGCGTCGTGCACCACGGCCAGACCCCGGGAGAAGTAGCGGCTCGGCACCACCAGGTGCAGCACGGTGTGGTCGAAGGAGGTGAAGGCGTTGATCTCGCCGCCGCAGGCCTCGACCTCGCGGGCGATGTCGCCCACGCCCCTGCCGGCCGAACGCGGCCCGGCCGTACGCGGCCCGGCCGTGCCCTTGAACAGCATGTGCTCGAGGATGTGGCTGAGGCCCGCCTCGGAGCGGGTCTCGTCACCGCTGCCCACGTGTACCCACCCCTGCACCGCAACCACGGGCGATGCGTGGCTCCGTTCGATCAGCACCCGCAACCCGCAGGGCAGTGTCTCCCTCAGCATCCGCCTACCTCATCTGCTCGATCTGTTTCATCTGCACGTCGATCGCCACGATGCTCTCGGAGTCCCCCAGCTCCACCGCGATCTCCCGGGCAGCGGCGAGGGTGGTCAGGGCCGCCTCCACGTCTCCGCTCGCCAGGTGGGGAATCGCCATGTTGTACCGGGTCTGGCCCTCGCGCAAGCGGTCTTCCAGTTCGATCCACACCGCCAGTGACTCGTCCAGCGCAGCCAGTGACTCGTCCACCCGGCTCACGCGCGCGCGGGCCACGCCCACCGCGTCCAGGGCGCGCGCGCGAAGCCGCGCGTCCGCGGCCTGATCCTCCTGGCCCTCGGCGAGCAGCAGCAGTTCCTCGTGCAACTGCTCGATCCGGTCGGACGACCCGATCTCCCCCAGGTTCAGCTGCACGTCGATCAGCGTCTCGAACTGGGCCTCGAGCACGCCGGCCTCCCCGTACCGGGCGGCCGCATCCCGCCACGCCTGGTCGGCGTCGGTCAGCCGCCCGACCTCCTCGTAGGCCGCGCCCAGGTTGTAGGCGGTGTTGGCCGCCTCCTCGCTCGGCCCGCGACCGCCCCTGGCCAGCAACGCGGCGCGCAGGTGGGGGATCGCGGCCACGGCCCGCCCCGACTCCACCAGCGTCACGCCCATGTTGTTGCGACAGGCGGAGACGCCGCCCGGCTCCTCCACGACCTCGTACAGCGACCGGGCCGCCGAATACCCCACCATCGCGTCCTCGTAGCGCTGTTGCTGGTACAGCAACCAGCCGAGCAGGTACCGCCGATCGGCGCTCAGGGCCGCGCCCGTCAGCAGCACGGCCGCGTCGGCGCGCTCGCCGATCACCTCGGGGTCCAGGTCTCCCGGTTCCGGTGTGCGCTCCAGGGACGCGTACAGCACACCGCTGCCCTCCGTGGCCCGTTCCCGCTGCTCCAGCACCTCGGCGAGCTGCAGGGCCAGGTCGAGCCGGGCGGGCCATACCTCCACCGCAGCCTGCCACAGGTCGATCTCCAGCTCGTCCAGGGCGTACCGCCCCGCCATGCGCGCCAGCACCCCCAGCTGGCAGCTGCCCTCCGGGTTGATCGCCTGGGCCCGGCGCAGCAACCGCCCCGCCTCGTCCTCGTCGCCGGCGCGGAGAAGCGCGACCGCCTCCAGCTCGATCAGCGCCGGGTCCATCGGGCAGGCCTCGGCGGTCTCGCGCACGGACGGGAGCGGATCGTCGTGGAGCAACACCACCTCCCGCAGTCTCCGTACCTCGGCCGCGGCACAGATCGGCCAGGTCGTCGCCTGCCCGTCCGGTCGCTCCTCCTGCACGCCGAGGTCCTCCCTCAGGTCGACCCGGAGGTCCACGGGGAGGGAGCGGGACGTGCTGCCGCTGGCCTGCCAGCGGCGGACCTCGTCGGTCCCCCGCGACCCGACCAGCCGCAGGGTCACCGCGTGCTCCTCCTCCGCCGCCATCCGCTCCAGGATCAGCAGGTACGGGATGCGACGTTCCCAGGCCCACGCCCGCCAGTCAGCGGCCTCCCCCTCCTGGTCGAAGTCCGCGGGCCGGCAGATGCGCAGCGGCAGCGTCGACAGGTGCCGGGCCACGCTCTCGCCCAGCGGTGCGTCGTCGCTGGCGGTCACCACCAGCACGCGCTCGCCTCGCACGCCCGACGCGTGCAGGGGCGGTGGCGCCCCCGCTCGCGCGCCCCGTCCGTGCGCGCGACACCCTGCCAGCAACGCGAACAGCACGAGCAGGAGCACGCTGACGGTGCCCTGGAGGGCGCCGCGACGAGGGGATTCGAGGCGAGCCGTTCGCAGGGGTCTCGACACGTCGTTCCTCCCGACTCGGCCGGCTATCGGCGCCGCATCCGGCCACCGGGATCCCTAGTCGATCGAGGCCACGTTCAGCAAGTGCGTCGCCTTGACAGGACCTCGGGATCTGTAGTCTCATGCAACGACTCGCGGGCGCGGCCGCCCGCATCCGCGAGCCGGTGTCCACCCGGGGTCGCGCGCCTCGCGCGGGCTCGGGGGCAACAGTCAGTCCCGTCAACACCCGCAGCGCCTGTGGTATTGCGACCGCGACAGTGAGCAGCGACAACACCAAGAAGAAGACGACCGAACCGGACTCCCGGGGCCTGGTCGATCTGTCCGGCATGGACATCACCGACATGGACGACGCCGCGGTCGAGGACCTGCTGGCCGAGGCCCTGGCCGAGGCCCAACAGGCCAAGCCCCGGCCAGCCCCCACCGGCGGCGCCGAAGCCGACGACGACGACGTCGAGGAGATCTCGTTCGGCTCCGTGGAGGGTCTCGATTCCTCCCCGGACGATGCCTCGTCCTACGACACCTCGGAGAGCCTGTCGTCGATCGACGCCCTCGCCGACGACTTCGAGGTCAACGGCCTGGCCGCCCTCCCTTCGGGCGGCCTGATGCTCTCGGACGAGGACGACGAGCTGGCGTTCCCGGACTTCGACGCCGGAGACGACGAGCCCACCGAACCCGAGGAGCCGCCGATCGTCGGAGAGCTGCGCGAGGAGATCGAGGTCCTGCGGGCCCGCGTCGACGAGCTCACCGAGTCCGAGCGCGATGCCACGTTCGAGCGCCGCCGACTCAAGGACGAGGCGTCGACCATGTCGTCGCAGCTGGAGGTGTTCAAGTCGCGCCTGCGGCAGATGAAGGACGGCATGGACCAGTACCGCAAGCGCATGCAGCGGGAGCGGGACGAGGGCACCGCCCGCGAGTCCGAGCGGCTGTTCAAGGCCTTCCTGCCGGTGGTCGACAACATGGAGCGGGCCCTGCAGCACGCCCGCTCCACCAGCGGTGGCAAGGGCCTGGTGGAGGGCGTACAGCTGATCCTGGACCAGTTCCGCAAGACCTACCGTGACCAGGGCGTGGAGCCCATCGAGATCGCCGAGGGCACTCCCTTCGATCCGGGCCTGCACGACGCCATGGTGCGCGAGGAGAATGCCGATCTGCCGACCAACTCCGTGGTGCGCACCCTGCGCACCGGGTATGTGGTCGGCGACCGCCTGCTCCGCGCCGCCCGCGTGGCCGTGTCCGTGGGTGGCCTCGAGCCACCCGGGCCGACCCTGGACGAGGACGAGGACTCCGTGGCGGAAGCCTCCGCAGACGCCGACGGGGACGACGAGGTCCCATCCGCCGACGACCATGACAGCGAAGACAGCGAAGACAGCGTCGACAGCGAAGACAGCGTCGACAGCGTCGACAGCGAAGACAGCGAGGACAGCGAGGACGGTCCCGACGAGGAGATCCCGTCGGGCGATGATGATTCGAACTCGGACGGTGAGGAGGAGAGCGCGCCGGACGAGGACGAGGACGAGGACGAGGACGAGGACGACGGCGACGACGAGGACGAGTCCACGCCGGACGAGCCCTCGGAGGACGAACCCCCAGAGGACCAACCCGACGCCTGACCCGCACCCGGATCGGGTGCGGGCCCGACGACAGACGGGCAGAGGGAACCGAGGAACACAAGGATGTCGAAGACGATCGGAATCGACCTGGGCACGACCAACTCCTGTGTCGCCGTGCTCGAGGGTAGCGACCCCGTCGTGATCCCCAACGCCGAAGGGAGCCGCACCACGCCATCCGTGGTCGCGTTCACCGACGACGGTGACCGGCTGGTGGGCCAGATCGCCCGGCGCCAGGCCGTGAGCAACCCGGACAACACCCTGTTCGCGATCAAGCGCCTGATCGGCCGCCGCTTCACCGACGAGGAGGTGCAGCGGATGATCGAGACGGTGCCTTTCGAGATCGTAGAGACCAGCAACGGGGACGCCTGGGTCAAGGTGGGTGAGACCCAGTACAGCCCGGCGCAGGTCTCGGCCATCGTGCTGGAGAAGATGAAGGCCACCGCCGAGGAGTACCTCGGCGAGAGTGTGACCAAGGCCATCGTCACGGTACCGGCGCACTTCGACGACAGCCAGCGCAACGCCACCAAGGACGCGGGCCGCATCGCCGGCCTGGACGTGCAGCGGATCATCAACGAGCCCACGGCCGCGGCCCTGGCCTACGGCAGCGACCCGGGCACGCAGCTGACCATCGCCGTGTTCGACCTCGGCGGCGGCACGTTCGACATCTCGATCCTGGACCTGAACTCCGGCGTGTACGAGGTGCGCTCCTCCAACGGCGACACGTTCCTCGGCGGCGAGGACTTCGACCTGCGCATCATGGACGCCTGCCTGGACCAGTTCCAGGGCGAGACCGGCGTGGATCTACGCGCCGACGCCATGGCCCTGCAGCGGCTCAAGGAGGCCTCGGAGAAGGCCAAGAAGGAGCTGTCCTCGGTGGAGGTCACCGAGATCAACCTCCCGTTCATCACGGTGGACGAGGAGGGCCCCAAGCACCTCAAGGTCGAGCTCACGCGCGCGAAGCTCGAGGAGCTGGTCGACGACTTCATCGAGCGGCTCGCCGGGCCGTCCAAGACCGCGATCACGGATGCGAACATCAAGCCCGGTCAGCTGGACGAGGTGCTCCTGGTCGGCGGCATGACGCGCATGCCGCGGGTTCGTCAACGGGTGGAGGAGATCTTCGGCAAGCCGGCCAACGCCGAGATCAACCCCGACGAGGTGGTGGCCGTGGGCGCGGCCATCCAGGGCAGCGTGCTGTCCGGCGAGACCAAGGACATCCTGCTGCTCGACGTCACGCCGCTGTCCCTGGGCATCGAGACCGCGGGCGGCACCTTCACACCGCTGATCCCGCGCAACACCACCATCCCCTGCAAGAAGAGCGAGATCTTCACCACGGCCCAGGACAACCAGCCGTTCGTGCGTGTACACGTGCTGCAGGGCGAGCGCAAGATGTCCCAGGACAACAAGAGCCTGGCCACCTTCGAGCTGACCGGGATCCCGCCCGCACCACGCGGCATGCCCAAGATCGAGGTGGTGTTCGAGATCGACGCCAACGGCATCGTCAACGTGGCGGCCAAGGACCTCGGCACGGGCCGCAAGCATCAGGTCGCGGTCGAGGGCGCGTCCGGGCTCAGCGAGCGCGAGGTCAACGAGATGGTGCGCGAGGCCGAGACCTTCCGCGAGGAAGACCGGATGCGGCGCGAGCTCGCCGACGAGAAGACCACGCTCGAGGGCCTGCTGTACACCACCGAGCGCTCCCTGGAGCAGTTCGGCGAGCAGCTCCCATTCGACGACCTGATGGCCCTACGCGAGGGCATCACCCGGGCCCAGTCCGCGGTCGAGGCCAACAGCCTGCGCGAGATCAAGAGCGCGCACACCGCGCTGGCCGACGCCGCGCGCAAGCTCGCCGAGGTCCTGTACCTCGAGGCGCAGGCCTCGGCCATGGAGGGGATCGACGACGATGACCTGCTGAGCGAGGACGACAGTGCGTTCACCGACGACTGGGGCGAAGAGGGCGGCGAGGAGGCGCCGGAGGAGATCGGCCCCGGCGAGGAAGAATGATCCCTTTCGAATGATCCCCCTCCCCCCCGCGTAGGTACCCGTGTGAGCGACCCCTACCGCATTCTCGGCGTCGAGCGCGGCGCCAGCCCCGACGAACTCAAGCGCGCCTTCCGCAAGCTCGCGCTGCGCTACCACCCGGACCGCAACCCCGACGACCCCGACGCCGAGGCCCGCTTCAAGCAGGTCACGGCGGCCTACAAGCTGCTCAGCGACCCGGTGCGCCGCTTCCAGTACGACCGCTTCGGCCACGTGTCCGACGGCGCCCGCGGCAACCCCTTCGACATGGACCAGGTCGACCTGCGCGAGGCGTTCGACCGCCTGATGAACGAGGCGTTCGGGGCCAACCCGTTCAAGGACCTCGGCCGCAAGTCCCGCAACGGCGAGGACCTTCGCTACAACATCGCCGTCTCGCTGTCCGACGTGGCGCAGGGGACCGAGCGGGAGATCGGGTATCGCCGGAGGGTCAAGTGTGACAGCTGCGGCGGCAGCGGCACGGACGGGCGCGCCGCCCGGGTACTGTGCAGCGAGTGCGGCGGCAGCGGCGAGGCGCGGCGAAAGCCCCTGCTGAGGCGCAGCACTCGCTGTCCGAAGTGCCGCGGCGTGGGCAAGGTCTCGGCCACCCCCTGCGGCGACTGCGGAGGCGACGGCCTGGTGCCGCACGAGTCGCGCGTCCGGGTTCGCATCCCGGCCGGGGTCCAGTCCGGCCAGCGGCTCAAGGTGCGCGACATGGGCAACCAGGGCCAGACCGGGGGCACGACCGGCGATCTGTTCGTCGTGGTGGACGTGGAGGAGCACCCCTTCTTCCAGCGGGATCAGCGCCACGTGTACTGCCGCATGCCGGTGAGCTTCGCCGACCTCGCCCTGGGCGTGGACCTGACCGTGCCGACCCTGCGCGAGCCGGCCACGGTGCGCGTGCCCGCGGGGACGCAGCCCGACCAGGTGCTCACCCTCAAGGGCCACGGCCTGCCCGGCCCCCGTGGCGGGCGCGCGGGTGATCAGCGCGTGCGGCTCGTGCTGGAGATCCCACGCGACCTCGCCCCCGAGGCCCGCGAAACCCTGGAATCGGCGCGCAGTGCGCTGGATCCGGGGCCTACCGAGCTTCGGCTGCAGGTGCTCGACCTGCTGGATGAGATGGTATAGGACAGGGGCACGGAGCACGTTGGAGTGCGCCGCAGCCCCACGGAGAGGATGGCAACCATGGCAGCACGCACGGCATTCCTGCTCGTCACCGTCGCCCTGGCCTGCCTGTGGTGTCTGCCGGCTCACGCCGGCAAGGAGGACCGGGACTTCATCAGCGCCGAGGCTGCCTACCGCGAGGCCAGCTACCGCAAGGCGCTGAGCAAGCTGGAGGACTTCCTCGAGGGGTACCCCGAGTCCCGCTACCGCGCCCAGGCGCTGTTCTATGCCGGCGAGTCGGCCTTCGAGTTGGAGAAGTACTCCATCGCCCGGCGCCACTACGACGACCTGCTGGCCGAGTTCCCGGACGCGCCCACGCAGCTGCGCGCACGCCACTCGCGCGCGCTGGCCCTGGCCGAGGAGGGGCGCGACGCCGACGCGGTCGAGGCCCTGCTCGAGGTCGCGCCGCTGCTCGAGGACGAAGGCGACCGCGTCGAGTGCTACCGCGCCGTGGTCCACGTCACCATGGATCGGCGACAGTACACGAGGGCCCTGGAAGCCCTGGGCATGCTGATGGACGTGGGCGCGGACAGGCGCCAGTACGACGCCGAGATCCACGAGGTGGTGGCCGGCGCCGCCCTGGGCGAGGACCTGCTGGCCTTCGAGGAGGAGGCACGCGGCACGTCGGGCGCGGGCCTGGCCCTGTACGCCGCGCTGCTGCAGAAGGGGCTGACCGAGGTCCCCGAGACCGACTCGGAACTGGTGCTGCTGTTCAGCGACGAGTACGCGGACCACCCCTTCGCCGGCCGCATCGAGGCGATCCGCAGCGGCGGGCTCAGCTCGCCGGCCCAGGCCGACCGCATCGGCGTCATCCTGCCCCTCAGCGGCGACTACCACCGGCCGGGCAACGACGTGCTCGACGGCATCAACCTGGCCCTGCAGGACCTGCCCCTGCAGGACATCGAGGTCCAGCTGGTGGTGCGCGACTCGGAGGGCGATCCGGACAAGGCGGTCGCCGCCCTCGACGAGCTGGTCGAGGACGAGCACGTGATCGCGGTCATCGGCCCGCTGCTCAGCGCCAACGCCCTGCCCGTGGCCGAGCGGGCCCAGGAGCTGCGCGTCCCGATCGTGGTGCTCAGCCAGAAGGACGGCGTTCCTCAGGCCGGCCGCTACGTGTTCCGCAACTTCCTCACGCCGCACGCCCAGGTGTCGGCCGTGGTGGACTACGCGGTGGACCACTACGGCTTCCGCCGGTTCGGCATCGTGTACCCCACCACCGAGCGCGGCGGGCTGATGGCCGAGCTGTTCTGGGCCGGGGTCGAGGCCCGCGGCTGCGCGGTCACCGCCATCGAGCCGTACAACACGGACGACACCGACTTCCGCAAGCCCCTGCGCAAGCTGTACGGCCTGCGCTACCTCGAGAAGGGCATCGGCGCGGACGACCTCGAGCTGCCCTATCTCACCGACCGCAACAAGCCCCAGCTCCCGGACGGCCGCGCCGTGCAGCTCACCCCCGGGGACGACTTCCAGGCCGTGTGGGTGCCGGACAATACCAAGCGCGTGTCCATGATCGCGCCAGCCATGGTGCACCAGGACATCAACCTGGCGGACACCTACCAGGGGAAGCCGCCGGTCACCCTGCTGGGTGGCGCCAGCCTGAACAACGACGAGTTCGTGCGGCGGGGACAGCGCTACGTGCGCGGCGCCCTGTTCGTGGACGCGTTCTTCCGCGACAGCCCGGACCCGACCACCGTGGACTTCGTCAGCCGCTTCGGCATCGCCTACGAGCGGGACCCCGGCCTGCTCGAGGCGCTGGCCTACGACACCACCCGCGCGCTGCTGACCCGCATCGGCGACGGCGCGACCAACCGCCCGTCCCTGCGGCGGGCCATGGCCGCCTACGAGCCGACCGCCACCGTGACCGGCGAGACCGGCTTCGACACCGACGGCGACATGCAGCGCGCGCTGCTGCTGCTGACCGTGCAGCAGGACGCCATCGTCCAGCTGTACCCGGTCCCACCGCCCGCCGACCTGCTGGCCCCGATCGAGGAGCCGGCCGACCCGCCGGCCCCGGTCGAGGAGCCTGCACCGGCCGAGTAGAGGAGATCCCCGTGAAGGCACTGGTACTGAGGGGAGAATGGGACCCCCGTCCCGGCTACCCGGTGACACCCCAGGAGGAGCGCGGCGGCAAGGCGCGCGTGGCCAGCCAGGTCTGGCGCCACACCCACGCGGACTGGGAGGACATCCCGGATCCCGAGCTGGCCCCGGACGAGGTCCGGATCCAGGTGCGCGCCTGCGGCGTGTGCGGCTCCGACACTCACTGCGTGGAGATGGACCCGGACGGCTACATGCTGTTCTCCGGTCCCACGGCCCTGCCCACGGTGTTCGGCCACGAGTACTCGGGCACGGTGGTGGAGGTCGGCCGCGACGTGAAGACCCTACAGGTCGGCGACCCGGTCGCGGCCGAGGGCATGCTGTGGTGCGGCCTGTGCCCGCCCTGCCGCGCCGGCCACCCCAACCAGTGCCACCACCTGGAGATGGTGGGCTTCTCCGCGCCCGGCGCGTTCGCCACGCACATCGCCACCCGCGAGCGCTACTGCTGGTCGCTGGCGCCGCTGATGGAGCAGCTCGACCAGACCCGGGCGTACGAGCTCGGCGCCCTGCTCGAACCGGCCGGCTGCTCGTTCAACGGCCTGTACGTGGTCGGCGGCGGCATCACGCCCGGCGCCACCTGCGCCATCCACGGCGCCGGCCCCATCGGCCTGGCCGCCATCCCCATCGCCCGCGCGGGCGGCGCCACGAAGATCTGGATCTTCGACACCGTGCCCGAGCGCGTCGCGCTGGCAAGGAAGTTCGGCGCGGACGGCGCCTACGTGGTCGGCGACCTGCACGCCCAGGGCACCACCCCCCACGAGGTGCTCCTCGACGCCACCGGAGGCGTGGGCGCCGACGTGCACATCGAGGCCGCCGGCGCCGCCAACCACACCTTCCCCGAGATCGAGCAGTCCCTGGCCCCCACGGGCAAGGCCATCTACCTCGGCCGCACCGGCGAGCACGCCCGCATCCACGCCGACGTGATGGTCACCGGCGCCAACAGCCTCGTGGGCAGCCGCGGCCACGCCGGCCACAACATCTACCCCTCCCTGATCCGCCTGGCAGCGGCGGGCATGCTGGACCTGCTGCCGATGATCACCAGCCACTTCGAGCTCGACGACACGCTCGAGGCGCTGGAGCAGTCGCGGACGCGGGCGGACGGCAAGATCATGATCACGTATTGAGACAGGAGACACGCCGCACTCGCGACGCGAGTGCGGCGTGTGTTCTTCAGGGCGTGAAGTAGAAGATGATCCCCAGGATCACGTACAGGCACAGCAGCTGTACCCCCTCCAGCCAGTTGCTCTCGCCGTCGTCGCAGGTGAACTTGAGGATCACCGTGCAGACCACCACGGCGAGCACCTCGACCAGGGTGAACTCCAGCGTCATCTGCTCCTCGCGGAAGACCAGGGACAGCAGCACCAGCAGCGGGCCGACGAACAGGGCGATCTGCTTGGAGGACTCCACGGCGATGCCCACGGCCAGGTCCATCTTGTCCTTGGCCGCCATCCACACCGCGGTCGAATGCTCGGCTGCGTTGCCGATCACCGCGATCACGAACACGCCCACGAAGGTCTCGGTGAAGCCCAGCCGGTCACTCGCCGCCTCCACCGAGTGCACCAGCAGCTCGGACATCACGGCCACGCCAGCGGTGGCCACCACCAGGACCACGAACGCAGGCCACAACGGGCCGGTGTGGTGGACCTCGGTCCCGTGGTCCTCGCCGTCGTACAGGTGCCGGTGGGTGACCAGGCTGAACAGCAGCCCGGCGAAGTAGCTGATCAGCAGCACGATGGCGATGGCCGTGCTCAGCACGCCCATGTGCTCGCGCGTGGTCTCCACCGCGCCGCCGAACACCGCCGGCACCACCAGTCCGGCCACGGCCACCAGCAGCATGGTGGCCGACGCGCTGGCCGCGGTCGCGTTGAACGTCTGCTTCTTGCGCCTCACCCCGCCCACCAGCATGGCCAGCCCGAACACGAACAGGATGTTGCCGATGATCGAGCCGGTGAGGGACGCCTTGACCACCGTGTCCATGCCCGCGCGCATGGCCGCGAACGCGATGATCAACTCCGCGGCGTTGCCGAAGGTGGCGTTGAGCAGCCCGCCGATGCTCGGCCCCACCCGCTCTGCGATGGCCTCCGTGGCCCGCCCCATGTGGAACGCCAGCGGCATGATCGCCCCGCAGCTGCTGATGAACACCACGGTCGCGTCGGCGTGGGTGAAGTGCAGCACCACCGACACCGTGACCAGCAGCACCGAGGCGGTGGCGGCGATGGCATTCTGGACCTGGTTGGACATGGATCGAATCCCCCGCGGGTGTGGGCTCCGTGGTCCGATCGCGCGGGCCAGAGACGGCTCGCGATCGTATCGACCGCGGAGCCGCGGTGTCAACGGGACCCACCGGCTCGACGGACGTCGATCCTGCCCCGGATCCGGGGCGCTGTCGCAGTTTGACAGGTCCGAGGGGCTCGGTTACGCTGGTCCGGACGTTTGTCCTATATGATCGCGCGACGCGCGCGTGCCCGCTGCGGATCTTGTGAGGAGCTGAAGCGATTATGGGCAGAGCCATCGGCATCGATCTCGGCACGACGAATTCCTGCGCAGCCGAGATCGAAGACAACCAGCCGAAGATCATCATGTACAAGGGCGGGAACTACACCATCCCGTCCCTGTTCGCGATCGATGAGAGCGGCAAGACCCTCGTGGGTCACGACGCCAAGAAGCAGGCGCTGGTCAACCCCCAGAACACCGTGCTGGGGGCCAAGCGGCTGCTGGGCCGCAACTTCCACAGCAAGGCCGTGGAGAAGATCCGGCAGGTCTTCACCTACGACATGGTGGAGGACGGCGCCGGCGACGTGGTGATCAAGGTCAAGGACGAGACCTTCACCCTCGAGCAGATCTCCGCGGAGATCCTGCGCAAGATCAAGGAGGTCGCCGAGGAGTACCTCAAGGACGATGTCACCCACGCGGTGATCACCGTGCCCGCGTACTTCAACGACCGCCAGCGCCAGGCCGTGCGCCGCGCCGGTCAGCTCGCCGACCTCAAGGTGCTGCGCATCCTCAACGAGCCCACCGCGGCCGCCCTCGCCTATGGCCTGGGTCGCAACCTGCGGCAGTCACTGGCCGTGTACGACCTCGGCGGCGGCACCTTCGACATCTCCGTGATCGACATCCACGACAGGGTCTTCGAGGTGATCGCCACGGGCGGGGACACTTTCCTCGGCGGCGTGGACTTCGACGACCGCGTCATGGGCCACATCATGGAGCGGTTCCAGGAGAAGCACGGCATCGACCTGTCCCTGGACCGGGTGGCCGTGCAGCGCATCCGCGACGTGGCCGAGCGAGCCAAGATCAACCTCTCGTCCACCGTGTCGGCGCAGGTGCAGATCCCGTTCGTCGCCCGCGGCCCCAAGGGCATCCTCAACGTGGAGCAGACCTTGCCGCGGGAGAAGCTCGAGGAGCTCTGTGGCGACCTGGTCCACCGCACCGTCGACGTGTGCCGGCAGATCATGGAGGAGGCCAAGCGCAGCCCCGACCAGATCGACGAGGTCCTGCTGGTGGGCGGCCAGAGCCGCATGCCGCTGGTCCAGCGCAGCGTGGTGGAGTACTTCGGCCGCCAGCCGTGCAAGGGCGTGCACCCGGACGAGGCCGTGGCCGTGGGCGCGGCCATCATGGCGCACTCGCTGACCCACGCGGGGGCGCGCAAGGTTACCCTGCTGGACGTGCTGCCGATCCCGATCGGCATCGCCAAGGTCGACGGCTCGTTCCTCAAGCTGTTCGAGCGCAACTCGGAGATCCCGGCCTACAAGGCGCTGACGCTGACCAACAGCAAGGACAACCAGCGCTCGATCATGCTGAAGATCTACCAGGGCGTGCACACGGTCGCGAAGCAGAACGAGCTGCTGGGGACCTTCGTGTTCAGCCCCATCCGCAAGGACAAGAAGGGCGCGGTCAAGGTCGAGGTGATCTTCCACATCGACAGCGAGGGCATCCTCAACCTGTCGGCCAAGGACAAGCACACCGGCCAGCAGGTCAAGGCCTCGATCAAGATGAAGGACGGCAGCCGGCACCGGAAGATGCAGCTCACCACGTCCACGGTGGGCGGCAAGGCCGCGCCGAAGCCGGCCAAGGCCCCGCCGGCGGCGAAGCCCGCCACACCGCGGCCCGCGGCGAAGCCCGCCACGCCGCCCCCCGTGAAGCCCACGCCGCCGCCGGCCGCGCCGCC
>CAZXHG010000221.1:0-16967 GCA_964639985.1 uncultured Rickettsiales bacterium | reverse complement strand
CGATGATGGCGTGGATGATCTTCCTGTACTCCACCTACTTCGGCGTGATCCTGGTGGAGAACCTGCTGGCGCTGGTGCCGCGGCTGGTGCCGTGGCGCAGCCGGCGCGGACCCCTGGGACTGATGGCGCGGCTGGTGACGCGCATCCCCGAACCGTTCGCCGAACGCTGGCTGCACCGGCTGGGCATGATCGGTGTGCCCCTGGCCATCGCCTTCCACGGCGGGGTGGGCGCGTTGTTCGCCACCATCGGCGCGCGCATGTACTGGCACCAGCCGCTGTTCCCCATCATCTTCCTGGTCGGCGCGCTGGCCTCGGGGTGCGGGGGCCTGGCCGCGATCTACTACCTGGTGTGGCCGCATCGCGGGCAGGCCTTCCGCGAGACGCTCGTCCTGCTGGGCCGGCTGGTGCTGGTGCTGGTGCTCGCCGACTCCCTGCTGGAGTGGGCCGAGTTCTCCACCCCGCTGTGGCAGGGCATCAGCCACGAGTCGGAGATCTTCCACCACCTGCTCTACGGCCCGTACTGGTGGAACTTCTGGATCCTGCACCTGCTGCTGGGCGTCCTCATCCCGATCGTGCTGCTGACGTGGCTCCGTGACCGGCCCTGGGCCATCGCGCTGGGCGGGGGCCTGGTGGCCGTGACCTTCCTGTCGGTCCGCCTCAACCTGGTGGTGCCTCCGCTCACCCAGCCGATGATGGAGGGGCTGGCCGAGGCCTACCACTCCCAGCGCGCGACCTTCGAGTACATGCCCAGCCTGTTCGAGTGGCTCGTCTCCGGCGGGATCCTCGCCCTGGGTGCGGCCCTGTTCTACCTGGGCATCAAGCTGCTGCCGCTGCTGCCCGAGGGGCCTACCCCGTCGGCCGCGGCCGAGGCGTCCCCGGAGGCAGGGCCGTGATCCCGGTCTCCGAGGCGCTCGACCTCGTGCTGCGAGCCAGCGCCCCGTTGCTGGACGAGGAGGAGGTGCCCGTGGAGCGCGCGGTGGGGCGCGTGCTGGCCCGGCCGGTGCGCGCGACCTCGGCGCAGCCACCCTTCGACCGCGTGATGATGGACGGCTACGCGGTCCGGGCCGCGGACGTGACGGCGGGCGGAGCCCTGCGCGTCACGGGCGAGTCGCCCGCCGGCACCGAGGCCCCACCCGCAGTCGCTGCCGGGGCCTGCGTGGAGGTGATGACCGGAGGTCCGCTGCCCCCGGGAGCCGACACCGTCGTCCAGGTCGAGCACACCCGGCGTGAGGGCGACGAGGTGGTGTTCGACGGCGCCGTCGCCGTCGGGCTGCACATCGCGCGGCTGGGCAGCTCGGCGCGGATCGGCCAGGAACTGCTCCCCGTGGGGGCGACCATCACCGCGGTCGGGGTCGCCGCGATCGCGGCCGCGGGACAGGCGCGGGTCCGCGTGCGGCGACGACCGTCCCTGGCCATCGTGACCACCGGGGACGAGCTGGTCGACGCGCACCAGCAACCGGGTGTGCACCAGATCCGGGACACGAACGGGGTGTCCCTGTCCGCGCAGGCGCTCGCCCTGGGCCTCGACGACGTCATCGTCGACCACGCACGCGATGATCGAGCCTCGCTGCGTTCGACGCTGGACAAGGCGCTGGCCCTGGACCTGGTCGTGGTCTCCGGCGGCGTCTCCCGTGGCCGGTACGACCTCGTCCCGGAGGTGCTGTGCGACCTCGGCGTCGAACCGCGCTTCCATCGGGTGGCGCAGAAGCCGGGCAAGCCGCTGTGGTTCGGGACCCGGGGTACGACCCTGGTCTTCGGCGCTCCAGGGAATCCGCTGGCGACGCTGGTCACGTTTCGCGTGTACGTGGCCGCTGCCGTGGCCCGGATGACCGGGCAGGTGGGCGGGGAGTCGAGACACCGCGGGATACTGACCACCGGCGCCCGGTTCAGGAGCAGCCGCGCGCTGTTCGCGCTGGCCAGCGCGACCTGGCGCCACGACCGCTACGAGGTCCGTCCGTGCCCGGGGCGGGGTTCGGCAGACGTGTTCACCCCGGCCAGGGCCAACGCGCTGCTGTCCCTGCCCGCGGGCACCCACGACCTGGCCGCGGGCGCGGAGGTGACGTTCCAGCTGCTCAACCCGGTGCTGGGAGGCTGAGATGATCGATCCGACCCACGCCGATCCCCGGGACCCCGCGCCTGTGGCCCCCTCCGCGGCCCCCCCCTGCGTCTGCTTCATCGCGCCGTCCGGCACGGGCAAGACCACGTACCTGGAGCGCCTGATCCGGGCCATGAGCGAGCGGGGCTGCCGGATCGGTTCGATCAAGCACGACGCCCACCGGTTCCAGATCGATCACGAGGGCAAGGACTCCTTCAGGCTGTTCGCCGCTGGCGCCCGCCGGGTGGTCATCGCCAGCGATCGAGCCGTGGGCGTGCACGGGGACCTGGAGCCGGACACCTCGGTGTCCGAGCTCGTCTCGATGCTGGGCCGGGTCGACATGGTCCTGATCGAGGGTTATCGGGATGCTGGACTGCCGGTGGTCATCGTCACCCGGCGGGGTGCGCCGTCTCCTCCGTGTCAGCCCACCGCGCAGACCCTGGCCGCCGTCGGTGACGGGGAGCTGGCCTGGGACGGGCCCCGCTTCCCGCTGGACGATCCCGGGCCCATGGCCGAGTTCCTCTGCACGCACTTCGGCATCGCCGGCAAGCCCCGGCGGGCGTCGGCCGTGGCGAGATAGGAGGCAGCCCATGCCCGGCATCGGAATGGCCGAGATCGCGGTCATCTTCCTGCTGCTGCTGGTGGTGGTCGGCCCGGACCGGCTGCCCCAGGTCGCGCGCACGGTGGGGCGGGCCGTGGGCGAGGCGCGACGCGCCACGGACGAGCTCAAGCACGCACTGATCCTGGATGGGGAGCCCCAGCAGGACCACGGTCCGCGCAGGACCCAGCGGCGCCCCCGGCCGGGACCCCGGACCCTGGTCCTCCCCCCGAACCGGCCCGACCGGCCGGCGCCTCCGGGCTCCGACGTGGAGCCGGAGGAGGGGTGACCGCCGCAGCGCCCGACATCGGCCCCCGGTCCCCGCTGGACGGCGTGGACGGCTACCGCATGCCGCTGCTCGAGCACCTCGCCGAGCTGAGGCGACGGCTGATCTGGACCCTCGCCGCGGTCGGCCTGTCCCTGGCCGGCTGCCTGGTGTTCGCCCGGGAGCTGTTCCAGCTGGTGATCCGGCCGGCCGTGCCCTACCTGCCCGACGGCTCGAGCTTCATCTACACCCGCCTGCCCGAGGCCTTCATCACCTACCTCAAGGTGGCCCTGCTGGCGTCCGTGTTCGTGGCCTCGCCGGTCATCTTCTACCAGGCGTGGCGGTTCGTCGCGCCCGGCCTGTACGCCCGCGAGCGCCGGCTGGCGCTGCCGTTCGTGCTGTCGAGCACCGCGCTGTTCTCCGCCGGGGCGCTGGTGTGCTACTTCACCGTGCTGCCGTGGGCCTGCCGGTTCTTCCTCGGGTACGGCGACGAGGTGACCGCGCCGATGCTCACCATCGGCGAGTACCTGTCGTTCAGCACCCGGCTGCTGCTGGCCTTCGGGCTGGTGTTCGAGCTGCCCCTGGCGATGATGTTCCTCGGCCGGCTGGGGCTGGTGCGGTCCGCGACCCTGCGGCGTGTGCGCCCCTTCGCCCTGATCGGCGCCTTCGTGCTGGCGTCGCTGATCACCCCCCCGGACGTGGTCACCCAGATCGCGCTGGGTTGCCCGCTGCTGCTGCTGTACGAGCTCGGCATCCTGCTGGTGTCCTGGGTCCAGCCGGAGGACGGCCCGGTTGACTAGGGAGGATCCGCGCTCGTAAGGTCGACGGCCCCGGAGGTCCGTCATGCACTTCACCGACGAGCTGTACACCTTCTTCGGCGACCTCGCCGAGAACAACGAGCGGGACTGGTTCCAGGCGAACAAGAAGCGGTACGGGGCCGCGGTCAAGGCGCCGGCGCTGCAGTTCACTGCGGACGACTTCATGGACCGGGTGATGGCGATCTTCGCCTCGGCCGCGCCGCTCAACGCGTTCATCTGCCGGGCACTCGGGCTGCCGTTCTAGCGGGCTCGCTTTACTGACAGCATTTGAGCATTTATAGCGGTAACTGGTGATATAATGCTTAAATGTTGACGATTGAAGACAGGAGTCCGGGTGAGGTCGCGATGGACGTTGCCCGCCGCATGCGGCGGGCTCGGCTGGATCGCGATCTGACCCAGCGGGGTCTGGCCGAACGAGCCGGGGTCAGCCTGGGGAGCCTGCGACGGTTCGAGCGGACCGGGCAGATCAGCCTGGGATCCCTGGTCCAGATCGCCTTCGTGCTGCGGGCCGTCCCCGGTGTCGACGGCCTGTTCGCGCCGGCGGAGGTCCGGTCCCTGGACGAGATCATCGAGGGGCCGAGACGGCAGCGGGGACGCCGCTCGTGAGCTACGTCCCGGTCACGGCGCTCCGTGTCACCCTGGCGGAGACCGGCACGCTCGTGGGGCGGTTGGCCACGCGCGTGCAACGGATCTGGTTCGAGTACGACGCCGGATTCCTCGGTACGGGATTGCAGCTGTCCCCGTTCGGTCTCCCGCTGGGTCCGGGCGCGGTCGAAGGGCCGCGTGCGCCGTTCGAGGGACTGCACGGGCTGTTCGACGACTCCCTGCCCGATGGCTGGGGTCGCCTGCTGCTCGAGCGGCAGATGGAGCAGATGGGCGTCGGTCGTGCCCGACTCCGGCCGCTGGATCGGCTCGCCTGGGTGGGACGCGACGCCATGGGCGCGCTGGCCTACGAGCCCGAGATCGAAGGTCCCCGTCCGCCGGATGTGGTCGACCTCGCAGAGGTGGCGGCAAGCGCGCTCGAGGTCCTCGATGGTGCGGCGGACGCGCTGGTACCGGAGCTGCTCGCGGTCGGCGGCTCTCCGGGCGGGGCGCGGCCCAAGGCCCTGATCTGGCTGCGGGGAGACGACTCGGCCGTGTACGGACGTGAGGACCCCGACGCCGAGGCCTGGCTGGTCAAGTTCCGATCGCGTAGCGATCCGGTCGACGCCGGTGCGGTGGAGTTCGTCTACCTGGAGCTGGCCCGGCGCGCCGGGATCGAGGTGCCGCGGGCGCGTCTGCTCGGCTGCTCGGCCGCCGAGCCCGGCTTCCTGGGCGTTCGCCGGTTCGACCGGGTGGTCGGTGGTGGGCGTGTGCACTGTCACACGTTCTGCGGCCTGCTCCATGCGGACCACAGGATCCCCAGTGCGGCCTACGAGGACCTGTTGAAGGCCACGCGGCTGCTGACCCGGGACCACCGCCAGCTGAAGGCGCAGTGGAGGCGGATGGCCTTCAACGTGCTCGCCCACAACCGCGATGACCACACGCGCAATCACGCCTTCGTGATGGACGGCGAGGGGCGGTGGCGCCTCTCGCCCGCCTACGACCTGACGTTCGCCGCGGGCCCCGGGGGAGAGCATTCCATGTCCGTCGGCGGCGAGGGGCGCGGCCCGGACGAGGCGGCCATGCTCCGATGCGCTGACCACGTCGGTCTGGCCCGCGCCGACGCGGCCGAGGCGCTCGAGGCCGTGCGAGATGCCCTCGCAGGCTGGGACGAACTGGCCGACGAGGCTGGCGTAACGATCCGCACGCGCCAGAGGATCGGACGGTTGCTGGCCGGGAGCTGACCTCCCTCACGGCGCCAGCACGTACAGGTCCTCGATGAACTCCACGCGGCCCAGCAGCCGGTAGCCTTCCCAGGCGATGTCCCAGACCACCTCGCCGTCCGGGGTGATCTCGCGCACCCGCGGCGTGGTGCCGGTGTTGTGCAGGGTGTTTCCGCCGGGCAGGCGGTGGGCCTCGCCCGAGAAATCGGCCTCGATGCCGTCGCCTGCGCCGTGGCTCCAGATCTCGGTCAGCGCCGCGCCGTCGATGGTGTACTCCCGCACCACGCCGTCGATGTCGTCCTCGGCCGCGTGGCTCGACAGCAGCAGGGTGCCGTCGCCGGTGAGGGTGGCGCCGTGCTGGAACCAGAACGTGCTGTCGGGCGGGTCGAAGCTCGCGTCCGGGTGCAGGTGGCTCCACCAGCGGGACACGCTCCCGGTGGCCAGGTCCACCTCGAGCACCGCGTCTGGATCGGGCAGCGAGATGAGCACGGACTCGGTGTCGGGCACGTGGAAGATCGCGTTGGAGTGGCACCACCCGCCCAGGCCGTTGTCCAGGTACCAGTCGGTGCAGTCCCACAGCGTCTCCACCGAGCCGTCGGGGTACCGCCGGTCCAGGGTCTCGTAGTCCGTGAGCGCGTTACCCCAGAGCAACGACCCGTCGGGCAGCTCGCGGAAGGCGTGGTGCATGCCGGGCGCGTCGTAGCTGGCCGTGATCTCGCCGTCGATCTTCATGCGGTGGATCTTCGAGCCCGCGCCCTGGTCCAGCTGCGACCAGAACGTGGCCTGGTCCCACAGGATGTCGCCGTCCGCGGAGACCTGCAGGTAGATCGTGAAGTCGTAGTCCACGCCGCGCATGGCCCACACCACCCGGCCCAGCCGGTCCACGATGAACATCCAGTAGTGGCCCAGGAACCAGCCCGCGGCCGTGGGATTGATGCTGCCCAGCAGGTAGTGGCCCGTCGGCTCCCAGCCGCTGGGAGCCATGCCCAGCACCTCGGGCAGGGGCAGCTCGAAGGGCACCGGGCCGGTGGCCACGGCGATCTCCTCGCTCACCTGCTCCTCGCCGTCCACCACGGTCACCACCCGTGCGACCGCGTCGTCGTCGTAGGGGATGCCCAGCAGCAGCTGCTCGACCTCGCCCGAGGCGAACGTGGTCGTGGGGGTGCTCAGCCACACGGGCGCGTCCACGCTGTACTCCACCCGGCCGTCTGCTTCGAACCCCTGCTGCCACGTCACGTAGATCAGCGACTGGATCGGACCGTGCACGCGCCACGACAGGTCGGACACCGCGGGCGCCGGGGGATCCTCGACCACCGGGGGATCCGTGTCGCAGGCCGTGGGCGGCAGCGCCAGCGCGGCGAGCAGGAGACCTGTGCAGCGGGTGATCACGGCGCCTCTCCCCTGGGTGGAACGGTCGAGCACACCGGCATCATAGCCGCCCCTGCGATGCAGTCGCGCATGCGGTCACTTGCCCGGAGGGGGATCCGAGGCCGCCGTGGTATGCTGGCCAGCGAGGGGATCCGAGGGGCGGAATTCCTGGGGTTCGAATCCTGTCGGCAGAATCGGTACAGCCGCCCACGCGCGTGGGGCCGCAAGGAGGTGTGCCATGTCCATGCCCGACCGCCAGGGAATCCCCGGTGCGCTGGAGCGCCGCGTCCACCCGCGCCATCCGTGCCGGGTACCGGTCACCATCATCTCCGACGACTTCGCCTGGATGGTGAACATCGTCGACTACAGCGAGGGCGGGGTGTGTATCGCCTCGTCCCTGCAGCCGTCCGTGGGCAGCATCCTCGACCTGCGCTTCCGGCACCCCGTGGACTCGCGGCTGGTGATGAGGCGCGGGGTGGTGCGCCACTCGGGCCGCTCCCTCGACGGCCCGGACGACAAGCTGGGCGTGGGCGTGCAGTTCCTGCACTGATCCTCCGCGCTTGCCTCCTGGACCCCGGGCCCCGATGATCGCGTTGCAACCTCACCCCCGGAGCCTCATGCCCCTGTACCGTTACCTGTGCAAGACCTGTGGCATGGAGCTGGAGATCCTGCAGCCCACCTCGTACCCGGCGAAGCTGTGCGGGCCCCACTGCGTGGCCGACCCGCGGCGGGGGGACGGGGAGCTCGAGCGGCAGATCGTGCTGCCCTCGCCGCCCCAGCGCGGCGCGGTCTCGGCCACGGGCAAGCTCGACGTGCAGCGCGCGGCCGAGAAGGGATTCTCGGCCTACAAGCGCCAGGACGACGGCTCCTACACCAAGCTCGCGGGCAAGGATGGCCCCAAGAAGATCCTCGGCGACGACTGATCCCCCTCCTCGCAGTTGGCACGCCCCTTGCTCCAGTCCAGGGCACGGGTGCGGTCTGGAGGAGAGAGTATGCGACGGTTCACGCTCACCACGATGTTCGTTTCCACCTTCACCCTGCTGGCGGTCTGCGGCTGCAACACCGAGCGGATCTACTTCTGGGACAGCGTGGAGTTCGTCGACCACTACTTCACCCCGCGGTTCGCGGCCGTGGACCACGACGCGCTGATGCACATGCCCTACGTGACCGGCGCCACGTTGACCATCCACGTGGCCGGCAAGGAGGACACGGACATGAGCGGCTGGACCGTGGCGGTGGACGATCCAGACGTGCTGCGCATCGACGAGTGGTCCCTGGACGACGAGGACCGCCACAGCCTCGACATCGCGGTCACCGCGTCAGGTGCAGGCGACACCCTGTTGCGTGCGCTTGACGCTTCGGGGGACCTGGTGGCCAGCACGCCCATCTCCGTGGCCAGCCCGGACCGGGTGGAGATCCGGCCGTACGGCCTCTCCCTGGTGGACGATCCCGACGGCGTGGAGGATGCAGACGCCTACGCCCTGCTGGTCGGCGGCCCCACCGGGTTCGAGGTGGACTGGTACCGCGGCGACGAATTCCTCTTCGGCACCGGCGCGTTGACCCTGCAGGCCGACGGCGGCGTGTCCACGGCCGAGCCCGCGGACCTCGGCTCGCTGATCGCCGACCTGTTCGTGGACATCTTCTTCGCCGAGCGCGAGGAGATGACCCTGACCGCGCTGGAGCCGGGCGTGCACACCGTGGGCCTGCTGTGCAACGGTGAGCTGGTGCGCGAGATCGAGGTCGAGGGGGTCGAGGCGGACGAGGTCGACGAGATCCTCATCCTGGCCGAGCCCGAGCACGACGCCCGCCACGGCGACCTGCTGCACCTCGTGGCCCAGGGCTACCTGGCCGACGGCGAGCCCGTGTTCGGCATCGACTACACGTGGGACGTGTTCGGCGAGGAGCGGATCGCCACGACCTTCAGCTACCACTACGACGCCGATCTCGAGAACACCGTGGAGGTCGGCTTCGACGGCCTGTCCGACGGCCTCGTCATCCACGGCGCGGACGAGGTGGACGGCAACGCGGCCGGCTGCTCGGTGACCGGCACCCCCTCCTGCGCCAGTGCCGCGGCCACCGCCGCCCTGCTGGCCCTGGCCGCGCTCTCCCTCTCCCTGCGCCTGCGCCGCCGCTGAGCCCTCAGCACTCCGCCAGCGGCGTGTACCGCACCGTGACCTGATCCCCGAAGTCCGGCGCGTACGCCTCCTCGAACACCACCGCGTTGAGGTTGGCGTCGAACGCCCAGCCGATCCACATCGGCACCCCCTGCAGGTCGACCTCGATGGAGGCCTCGAGCGGGGTCTGCGCCAGCTCGAAGACCGTGTGCGGGCTGAGCGACAGCCACCCCATGTCCGCCAGGTTGTCCACCACCGGGTCGCACAGGGAGTTCGACACCCCGCCGGTGAGCGCGATCGCGTCCTCCAGCCGGGGCGCGGGGTCGATCCCGGCGCAGCCCCCGGCCTGTCCGGCGATGGCGTTCACGGTCACGTAGCCCGGGTCGATCTTCACGGACTGCACCAGGGTCACGTACGCCGCCACCGTGTCCGGGGAAAGGTCGTCGTCGTCGGTCAGCACGATCACCCGCAGCCCGGCGTCCTCGCGGAGGAACCCGTCGTTGACGCCGCCCGGCGCGGCAAGCGGCGGGGTGACCGCCTCGCTGGCCTGCTGCAGCGGCGTGGGGAAGAACGCGCCCCCGGTGCCCACCTGCAGCGCGTCGGCGAACGCGTCGCGCACGCCGGGCGAGGTGGGCGTCATGATCGGGATCGTGCCGACCAGGGTCGCGCCGTCGGTGGTGATCACGCCCAGGTGGTAGTCCACGGCCAGCACGTCGAGGATGTCGAAGTAGGCGTCCACCTCGGCGGCGTAGGCGGCCTGCTCGTCGGCCATGGAGCCGGTGTTGTCCACCACCCACAGGATGTCGGTCTCGTCCGCCGGTTCCTGCCAGAACGCCTCGGTGGCCAGGGGTTCCAGCTCGCCGTCGCCGGACACGCCGGCCACCACCGACGGCGCGGCCGGGTCGTTGCTGGTCACGGTGAGCTCGGCCGTGTCCGGGTACGCATCCACCGGTTCGTACGAGATGACCACATCGACCGACTCGCCCGGTGCCAGCGCCTGGCCGAGGTTGTGGTGGTAGCTGAACTCCATCTCCGCGCTGGTCGGCGAGAACACGATCGAGTCCAGCACCAGCGGCCCGGTGCCGACGCTCCGGATCGTGATCGTGTCAGACACCTCGCACCCTGCCGCGACCGTGCCGAAGTCGAGCTCCGGCAGGTCGAGCTCGATGGCCGGATCGCCGACGGCGCTGTCGTCGTCGTCGTCGGTCACGGCCGAGTCGTCGTCGTCGTCCGTGGCCGAGTCGTCGTCGTCCATGGCCGAGTCGTCGTCGTCCGCGACGTCGTCGTCGTCCTCGGGTGGCTCCGAGGGGCAGCCGAGCAGCCCGGCCAGGGCCAGCATCGCGATCCAGATCCTCATCGTCCCTCCTCGGGGCATGTCTTCCTCAGCTCCCCTGCGCTCCCAGCGCCCGCCCCAGTTCGGCCGCGTCCGCGAACCGCTCGGCCGGGGCCTTGGCCAGGCAGCGCAGCACGATCGCCTCGAGCTCGTCGGGCAGGGCGACGCCGAGCATCTCCGACGGCGGGACCGGCTCGTCGTGGGTGTGCGCGTACATCACGGCCAGGGCCGAGTCGGCGATGAACGGCGGCTTGCCGCACAGGGCCTCGTACAGCACGCAGCCCAGGGAGTACACGTCCGACCGTGCGTCCACGGTCTGGGCCCGCGCCGCCTCGGGCGACAGGTACAGGGGGCTGCCAGCCACGGTGTTCTCCACGGTCAGCCGCGTGCCCTCCACGTCCTCGGCCACCTTGGCGATGCCGAAGTCCAGCACCTTCACGTGGTCGTGCACCCCGCCGAGGGTGGCCACGAACAGGTTCTCGGGCTTCACATCCCGGTGCACGATGCCGCGGCCGTGGGCCTCGGCCAGGGACCCGCAGGCCTGGACCATCAGGGCCAGCACCCGCGGCACCGGCAGCGGCCCCTCCTGCTTGATCAGCTGGTACAGGTCGCAGCCGTCGAGCAGCTCCATGGCGTAGTACCACAGCCCGTCCGGGGTCACGCCGTGGTCCATGATGCGCACCGTGTTGGGGTGGGTCAGCCGGGTGGTGGCCATCACCTCGCGCTCGAACCGGCCGATGGCCGTGCGGTTGCGGCCGTGCTCCGGCTTGAGCACCTTCAGGGCCACGTCCCGGCGCAGGGTACGGTCCTCGGCCCGCCACACCTCGCCCATGCCGCCCGTGCCCAGCCGCTCGATCAGGGTGTACCGCCCCAGCCGCCCCTCCTCGTAGGCCTGGTGGCGGCTGCGGTACACCGCGTCGGCGATGAACAGCCCCAGGGCCGCGCACCCGGCCATGCCCGCGGTGTTCATCACGAAGATCGCCACGGCCCGACCGTCACCGAACTGTGCGGCCACGGCCGGATCGAGCAGCGCCATCACCCCGATCGTGAGCGGGAAGCAGACCCACATCAGCGCGAACGGCAGCAGCCCGCGGCGCCACGGCTCGGCCATCATCGCCGCCCGGGCCAGCATCATCATCAGCACGCCCAGCACGTACAGGCTCTCCAGCCCGCCCGCGAAGGCCGCCAGCAGGCAGCACGCCAGCGTGCCGGAGGTGAACAGCACGATGTCCAGGACGCGCACCAGCGGCGGGGCTGGCGCTGCCGTCGACCGCAGCACCAGCAGCACCCCGCCCACCACCACCCAGCCCCCGGCCCGGACGGCCAGGTAGTGCAGGGCGTTGCCCGGCTCGATCCGCCACGCCACCAGCAGGTCCAGCAGCCCGAACGCCGGCCAGAACAGCAGCGCGATCCAGCACGCCAGGGTCAGTCGCCGGACCGTGTCGTCGAACTCCTTGCGCGAGATGGCCTCGCGCCGGTCCAGGGCGATGGCCAGCCCGGCCGCGGGCGCGGCCGTGGGAGCGTGGGGCGGGCGATCCGGGGCGGGGGGCATGTGCGCACGCTATCACGGCCCGCTCGCGCTCGGGACGCGAGGGGACTCGGAACGCCCTCCCCCTATAAGATGAATGCGGACTACCCTGTACGGCGGGATCTCGCGGGAGGTGTGAGCATGCGGTCCGAGCGAACTGGATGGCTGTGGGTGCTGCTGGCCTGCCTGGCCCTGGTGGCCGGTTGCCCGGAGGAGTCCCCGACCGACGACGACGACGACACCACCGCCGATCCCGGGGTGGAGACCCCGGCCCTGACCGTGGCCCACGACCCCCTGGGGCTGACCGACCTGTCCCTGGACGCCGTGGCCATGATGCCCGACTGGCTGGCCGACGACCTGGCCATCAGCCTGTCGAAGCTCGACGACGACCTCGCCGACGAGCTCGCTCGGCTGGTGATCGACGCCGAGGATCCCTACCAGACCGACGAGATCGGCTTCGGCATCGCCCACACCAGCCACGACGTGCTCGACGCGAGCTACTTCCATCCCGAGCTGCTGTCGGGCAACGCGGCCATGATCTACGAGTACGATCAGGTCCTGCAGTACGTGGACCTGGTCGAGGAGGGGGAGCCCGGCGACCCCGACCACTACACCACCGCCGTCTACTACGTGGAGATCGAACAGGGCGTGATCGAGGAGCGGCTCATCGACCGTGAGCTGTACTACTGGTACGTGGTGCACCCCCGGCTCGAGGACGAGCGGCCCGTGTTCGTGGACGGCTGGGAGTCGGGCGAGCCGGTCGAGCCGGGCGAGGGCTACCACTGGCGCGAGTTCCTCTGGGACCGGGCCGCGGACGACTGCCCCGAGGACCGTACCTGCCCGCTGCTGGCCGAGATCATGCCCGACGCCGAGGTGCTGTCCCGCCGCGGCGAGACCAGCGACTACGACCACGACGCCCACGGCAAGATATGGGAGTTCATCGGCCAGGCCATCCACTGGGGCGCGGGCGACGAGCGGCCGGTGCAGCCCAACCGCATCTACGCGGTCGGCTGCGGCAACTGCGGCGAGTACGCCGACCTGTTCGTGTCGTCGGCCCGCACCGCGCTGGTGCCGTGCCAGAACGTGGGCGCGCGGTCCAACGACCACACCTGGGGCGAGTGGTGGGACGACCAGTGGTGGGGTGAATTCGGCAAGTACGCCGGCGGCGTGGGCCGCAACCGTATCGACGACGACTGCGACGGCGTGGCCGACGACGCCTTGGACACCACCGACGGCGACGGGGACGGCTGGACCGTGGCCGACGGCGACTGCGACGACACCGACGAGCTGGTCAACCCGGACGCGGTCGAGACCGCCAACGGCCGCGACGACGACTGCGACGGCCTGGCCGACACCGGGTTCGCCGACGGCGAGGTGGACGCGGACGGCGACGGCTACACCGTGCTGGGCGGCGACTGCCGCGACGGGGACGCCGAGGCGTACCCGGGCGCGGCCGAGCTGGTGGACGGCCACGACGACGACTGCGACGGGATCGCCGACGACGGCCTGGACGAGACCGACACCGACGCCGACGGCTTCACCATCCTCGCGGGCGACTGCGACGACAACGACGCGACCATCTACCCCGGCGCGGTCGAGGACGGCAACGGCAAGGACGACGACTGCGATGGCGTGGCCGACAACGGCCAGTGGGACTTCTCCGCGGACGTGGACGGCGACGGCTGGTCCGTGACCGACGGCGACTGCCACGACCAGGATCCGGCCATCCACCCCGGCGCCACGGACGAGGAGGGCAACTACCTCGACGACGACTGCAACGGCTGGCCGGACAACCCCTACGACCAGCAGGACCTCGACGGCGACGGCCACCCGCTGCTGTGGGGCGACTGCGACGACAGCGACCCGGACCGCCACCCGGACGCCGAGGAGCAGCCCAACGGCATCGACGACGACTGCGACGACCAGGTGGACGAGGGCGTGTCCGGCCACGACCGCGATGGCGACGGCTGGACCCTCACCGACGGCGACTGCGACGACACCCGCTCCGGCGCCAACCCGGACGTGGCCAACGACCCCAGCCTGTCGTCCAACCGGCTGTACATCATCACCGCCAGCCGGGGCGACACGTTCATCACCACCGAGCGCACCGAGGCCTACGGCACCCTCAAGTCCACCCTCGAATTCGAGGTCATGGACGCGGACGGCGCCCCGGTGGACGGCGCGATGATCTCCATCTACGGCACCTGGGAGGTGTACGGCTACCCCGACCAGTGGGCCTGGGCCGGCGAGGTGGTCACCGACCTCGACGGCCAGGCCTCGACCATCGTGGGTGAGTACAACCCCTACGGCTACATCGTCAGCTCGTCCGTGGGGGAGTACCCTGGCGGCGACCTCCTGGACGTGGGCGTATGGGAGACCCTGCCGTACGAGACCTACACCATCGTCACCGACCTCGAGGGCACCACGCCCGCCCGGCCCGAGGCCGACGAGGTCGACCCGGCGGACGACGCGGCCGTCACCCTGACCGCCAGCTTCGCGGTGGAGAGCTACCGCGTGGCCGCGGACGGCGCCTACACCGGCACGTTCTCCAGGGAATTCGACGGCGGCCGGCTCGACGCCTTCGTCATGGACGACGACAGCTACGCGGCCTTCCTCGACGACGAGGACTTCGCGGCCTGGGCCGTCACCCAGGACGCGGGCGAGGCCGACATCGCGGTGGACGTGCCCCACACCGACGGCTGGGTGCTGGTGCTGTCCAACCGCGACACCCTGGCCAGCACCATGGTCGGTTGGCTGCAGGTCGCGATCGAGCCCGCTGGCGACGTCGAGTGGACCGGGGACGCGGCCCAGCCCGCCCTGGACATGCGCCTGCGCATCCCGCCGGGCGACCACCTGGCCATCGAGCTGGCGCCGTGACCTCATGACCCGCCGCTGGCCGCTGCTGCTCATGCTGTGCCTGGCCCTGGCCAGCGCCGGCCCAGCCCTCGCCCAGCCCGCATGTGATGCCCTGGACCCGACCGACCAGGCCCGCGCCACCGCCCTGTTCGACCAGCTGTACATCCACGACTGCTGCGACCAGGTGCTGTCGGTGTGCCTGCAGGCCGACCCGGTCTGCGCCCTGGCCGACCGCATCGCGGCCAACGTCTGCGGCCGCGTGGCCGAGGAGCAACCCGACGAGGCCATCCTGCACGCCATGGCCCTGCGCTCGCGTACCATGCTGCCCGGGTTCTCCGCCGGCGATTTCGACCTCGACGGCCTCCCCTCGGCCGGTGATCCGGCTGCCCCGGTCACCCTGGTCGAGTTCGCCGACGCCCGCGGCCACCACTGCGCCCGCATGACCCCGCCGATCCACCGCGCGGTCACCGCGGGCCCCCTGGCCGGCAAGGTCCGCCTGGTGCTGATCCCGTTCCCCCTGCGCAGCAACCCCCACGCCAGGGAGGCCGCGCTGGCCGGCGCCGCCGCCCACCAACAGGGCCGGTTCTGGGATTTCCTGCTGCTGGCCTACGACCGCTTCGACGCGTTCACCCCCGAGGCCCAGCTCACCTGGGCCGCCAGCCTGGGCCTGGACGCCGACGCCATGGCCGCGGCCATGGCCGACCCGGCCCTGGTCGAGCAGCTCTCCGCAGGCAAGCTCGCCGGCCTGAACGCCGGCGTCAGCGGCACCCCCACCTTCTTCATCCACGGCAGACGCTACGATGGGGAGATGGAGCCCGGCGAGCTGATCGACCTGCTGGAGGAGGTGCACGACCGGGTCACGGGCCGGGAGTACCGGGAAGGGGAGGGGTCATGACCGCCATCGCCGGCGCCCTGGTGGTGGGCCTGCTGTTCGGCGTGGCCCTGCAGCGGGGCCGCTTCTGCGGCGCGTCCCTGCTCAGCGCGGTCGTGCTGGAGCGGGACCTCAGGGGCCTGCTCGGCATCGTCGCGGCCGTGCTCGTGTCCCTGGCCGGCTTTGCCGTGCTCGCGCAGTTCGACCTGATCATCCCCTCGCCCAAGCCCATGCGGCTGGCCTCGGCCCTGGTGGGCGGCACCGCCTTCGGCGTGGGCATGGTGCTGGCCGGCGGCTGCGTCACCGGCACCCTGTACAAGGCCGCCGAGGGCCGGGTCCTGTCCGTGCTGGCCCTGCTGGGCATCGGCCTGGGCACGGCCGTGGTCGACCGTGGTCCGGGCCTGGCCCTGAAGAAGGCCCTGGTCGACGCCACTCGCGACATCCGCCCGCCCCCGGCCCTGGACGAGGTGGTGGGCCTGTCCTACCCCACCCTGGGCCTGCTGTTCGCGCCCGCGGCCCTGATCAGCCTGGTCGCCTGGCTGCTCGTGCTGCGCGAGCGCGGCGATGGCCCGCCGCGCGAGCGCCCGCCGTGGCACCGCGCCCGCTGGTCCCCGGTCACGGCCGGCGTGGCCATCGGCGCCCTCGGCTGGGCCGCCTACCTGGTCAGCGGCGCGGCCGGCCGCAACTACGGCCTGGGAGGACTCGGTGGCGTGCGCGGGGTGTTCAACTGGCTGAACACCGGCGAGTTCGGCAGCTCCACGTTCATGGTCTGGCTGGTGATCGGCCTCGTGCTCGGCGCCGCCCTGTCCGCCCTCGTGCAGGGCTCCTGGAGCCTGCGCTCGGCCGACCCCGCCACCCTGCTCGTCGCCCTGGTCGGCGGCCTGCTCGTGGGCGCGGGCGCGGCCATCGGCCGCGGCTGCTTCATCGGCCACGGCGTCAGCGGCGTGGCCCTGCTGAGCCTGCACTCCATGCTGTTCGCCGCGTGCGTGGCCGCGGCCAACTGGGTGACCACGCTGCTGTACCTGCGAGGTGTGCGTTGATCCGACCTGCCCTGCTCGCCGCCGTCCTCCTCGCCGCCCTGGCCACGACCCTGCCCGCCACCCCCTGCGACGGCACCCCCCCCGAGCTGAAGAACACCGACCCCATCGACCACCCCTACGAGCTCACCTGCGGCCGCAAGACCGAACAGACCACCATCCCCGCCAGCACCACCCAGTCCCTCGAAGGCAAGTCCGGCTGCAAGCTCATCCTCGGCGACAGCCCCCCCCCCCCCCCGCCCCCGCGGGGGTGAGGGGCGCGGCCCCGGGGGGGGGGCG
>CAZXHG010000220.1:0-17036 GCA_964639985.1 uncultured Rickettsiales bacterium | reverse complement strand
GCGGGGCGCCGCGCCCTCACGGTGGCGGTCGTCGCGGTAGCGTTCCACCACCCGGCGGTCGACCTTGGTACTGAGCGTGGGCCGGAGCCAGGTGGCCAGGTGGCGTGCGGAGAACTCGTAGTGCCTCAGCGTGTAGGGCGAGAGGTTCGGGCGCTGTTGCTGGTACTCGGTCCACTGATCCATCAGGTCGCCGACGGTCTGCGCAGTGGCCTGGACGGTGACCTTGCGGGGCTGTGGTGGCCCCTCGGCCACCAGCTCGGCCAGGGCCTGCTGGACCTGATCGCGCGTGCCCCAGCCGCTCCACACGGTCGCGCGGTCTCCCTTGATGCGGGCGCGCCAGTACCACTCGATCTCGCCGTCCCGGTCGCGCCAGCGCTTCATGGTGCTGGCGCGCACAGGACCGATCTCGACCGGCGATGGGCGCGAGGGAATATGGGTGGAGGGCATGGCTCACCTCCTCCTGGGGCCGCCGAGAGGCTGCAGCCTGGGCGCGGTGGGGCTCCGTCCAGGGCGAGACGGAGGGGTCGACGCCACGGGGTGAGGTGAAGGATCTCCACCCCATCCGGGCAAGATTCCAGCAGCCCGGAGTGCGTCGAGCCACATGTGGAACGGCGCCATCAGGGCGCGACCGCAGGGTCTGGCAGCGGCTGGCCGGGCGGCGCGAACGTCGGACTCGCGGATGCCCAGGACGGATGCGACCTCCACGGCGGAGCAGATCGTGTCGGCGTTGGCGAACAGCAGGGCCCGGACCTGGAGCCGGAGCAGGCGGCGGTGTCGGGTCGAGAGGGGCGTCAGCGCCGCGTCAGCGTCGTCGACTCCACCGAAGCTGGGCTGGTCCGGGACGACCCGGCGGAGGAACGCAGGTTGGGCGGTGCGTGCAGTGGGGTGACGGAGCCGGGGAGTGATCGACACGATCGGTTGGATCCCGGGCGATCCTGTCGCGTTCGCGCGGCAGATCAGATCAGCGAGGCGGTCCCGGTTCCACAAGGCGTCGTCGGTGGTGACTCTCATCCCGTTCTCCTCGGCGGGCTCCTGTTGGCCTGCCCTGCCGTTCATGGCAGGATCAACTCGACCGGAGATGGCGTGCGCTGGATTGCGCCGCAATATCCTACCCGTGGATATTCTATAGAGGGATATTCGCCGGATCAACCATGCCGCGCAAACGCGCCCGAGAAACCCGGTTCTTCGAACCCCGCCCCGCGGATTCGGTCGCGGGCGTGGTCCTGATCCCCGAGCTGCTCGGTATCATCCTGCGGGAGCACCGCACGCGGGCGCAGGTCCGGCAGACCGAGCTGGCGCAGGCCCTGGACTGGCCCCAGTCCGTGATCAGCCGGGTCGAGCGCGGGGACGTCAACCTCTCGGTCGAGCAGCTGGATGCGCTCGTCGGGGCGGTCGGCAACGAGCTGGTGCAGCGTGGTGAGGACCCGGTCGCGACGAGGGATGTGCTGCAGGACGTGGACCGCAGGAGTCGGGATCTGGTCGATCTGGGCTACGAGCTGGCCTGGAGCACCGGCGTGGCCTGGGATGATCCACGCCCGCTCGTGCGGGGCAAGGTGCTGCTGGAGCTGCTCGATCTGACGTTCGTTCCGTTCGCTCCGTGATCGTGCGGCTAGGCCCTCACGCCAGGGGACCTCGTGGCGCTGACAATCGCCAACACACCTTTGTCGGCGAATGTTGTCGAACGAAAGATGTCTGTTTGCCGGGATGATCCGGCGAGCAGTGCAACGTTCACAACCAACAATCTCCTCGATCTCACGGTACTTGCACGCCGGTTGTGGGGTGTATGCGTGTAGATGGTGGAAAAACGAGTGATCCAGCGAGAGAAAACGTCGATTGCACGCCTGACATGCAAACTAATCCGTGTAAGTTTTGTGTGAAACGGCTGCTGGACCTGTGGATCGGCGTACAGGTCGCGGTTTCGGGGAGATCTGGGGTGATGAGTGGCGCTTTTTTGGAGCAGGTGGCCGGCGTGGGGTCGACTCCAGAGCGGTCCGACCAGTGCCTCAAGCTCCGGTACCTTCTCCTTGGGACCGTGACATAATGCCCCGAGGGGTTCTCCCCCACCGCTCGATGTACGTTGCCGTCAGAGAGGCGTCATGGAAGTCCTGATCGCGCTGTTCTGCGCTGCGTCCACGTGCGCCATCGTCGTTGCGCTCGTCGTGGCATCTACCCGCGCCCTGGGCCAGCAGTCGCCGCCACCGCAACCCCCGAAACGGCAACATTCGCGTGTCGATGATCCCGAAGATCTCGGGTTCAGCGTCCGCGTCGTCACGAGCAGACGAGGAGACCACTGGAGCGGGCACCAGACGCTCACCAAGGATCCGGACCGTTGCTGGGTGCCATCGGGCAAGGTCATCCGAGTGGGCAGCACCAACATCCCGGGCGGGATGCTGTACGTGGGCAAGGGTCTCGCGTCCGGTTCGTTCGAATTCCAGGTAGAGGCTACGCTCATCGATCCCGCGCTGAAGGTCGCCGGCCACCCCGACCTGTCGGGCGAACAGATGGGGTACTGGCCCTCGTACTCGTCGATCGCTCCTTCGTGCCGGGCCGCGTACCTGCAATGGCTGCAAGGGGGCCGCAGGGATCCGGACGTCGGTATCGGGTACGTCTTCCTGTTCTTCTACGGCCTTGAACGCCGCCTGCTGGTGGACCCCAGGCTAGTCAGCGTGCCATTTGATGAGTGGAACGCGATCCTCGCCGAGGTCAGACGGCTGCAGGCCCTCTACCCGGACAACCGATCGTTCCAGGGCTACTCGCAAGCGTTCCTCGGCTTCTTCCCCACGCACGGCGATGACCGTCCTCTCTACCAGAGTCCTCCACCGATCCTGGTCCGCCGCGGCGACTGGCCGAGTGTCCTCCGCATCGGACTGGGCCAGCTGGTCCGAGATGGTTTGCCCATCCCGCCACACTGGGCATTCTCGTGGGTGGTTCACGACCGGGAGACCCGACTACGAACACCGGCCAACCGCTGCGCGACCGAGTTCGAGCAGCTGTTCGCGATCCGCTACCAACAGGAGTTCGGCGACGGCATGGTCCTGCAGCCGAGTCGACGCCGGCTCGTCATCCGTTATCAAGCCGCAAGCCCGTCGATCCGCCGAGCCGTGACACGCGAGTACGAGGACCTGTCGGACGTGTGCGCCATGGCCGCGCCGCTGGATAGGTTGCGCAGGATCCTCGAGCGCTGCATGGACGACCTCTCCCCGTACAGCCGATGGCTCGGACGCAACCCCGACCTGAGCGACAGCCTGCAAGCCGCAGCCATGCTGCCGGCCGACCTGGTGGTCGCCGCTCCACGGCCCGGAATGGACGAACTGAAGGCCTGGTTACGAACCACCGTCGGGACCGCGGACCGGGTCGCAGCCGACGCGACAGAATTGCTGCGCTGGTGGCCTGCATCCCGTGACGGCAAGTACCGCAAGGCCGATGCCGTGGGCCTGGCACAGCTGCTGGGCAAGGTCGGCGTCGGGATCGAGCCGGACATGCGCTTCGGCGGACCGCGCCCGGACAAAGTGGAGAAGATGGTGCTCTTCCCGGAGAAAGGAGAGCCGATGGGCGCCATCTCTCCGGCCTACCAGGCGGCCGCGGCATCGATGCGCCTCGCCGCAGCCGTGGCCACCGCCGACGACGTCGTCACTCCCGAGGAGCAACGCTCGCTCGAGGGCCAGCTCGAGTCCTCACCACTACTCACGGATGGGGAACGCGTCCGGCTGCGAGCCCATGTGGAGTGGCTGCTGGCCGAGCGCCCGAAACTGACCGGGCTGAAGAAGAAGCTCGAGGCGCTGAAGCAGGAAGACCGCGCTGCTGTCGGCGAACTCCTCGTCCAGATCGCGGTAGCCGACGGACGCATCGAGCCGTCCGAGGTGACCACGCTCAAGAAGCTCTACCGCATGCTCGGCCTCGACCCCGAGCAGGTCTACTCCAGGCTACACGCGGTTGCTGCCGGCGGGGATCCACCAGCAGCTGCTCCGGTCACCGTCCGCCAGGCCGAGCAACCTCGGTCCTTCTCGATCCCCCGACCGGCTGTAGAGGAACAGCAACCGCAGCTCGGTCCAGCGGTCCAGCTGGATCCGGCCCTCATCGAGGCCAAGCTCGTCGAAGCACGGAAGGCGAGCCGGCTGCTGGCGTCGATCTTCGAGGACGATGAGGACGAGGTTGAACTGGAACCGGACGTGGACGAGGCTTGTGGAGAAGATGTCGTCGAAGGACTCGATCTCGCCCATTCCCGGTTCCTACGCGAGCTGATGACCAGGGACGAGTGGGAGCGCGACGATGTCGAGGCGCTGGCAGACGCGATGGGGCTGCTGACCGACGGCGCCCTGGAGACCATCAACGACGTGGCATGGGAACGCGCCGACGATCCGCTGTTCGACGGTGACGACCCCATCGAGGTGAACCGCGAGGTACTCGAGGAGATGATGACGTGAGCAGGTCCAGGATCCGACCCAAGGAACGAGATGCCATCGTCCAGTCGCTACGAGCCGGGGTGGTGCCGCGCCGAGGCCAGCAGCACATCCAGGTGGGCCGCGTGGCCGAGCTGGAAGCTCTGATCAAGGACATCGAACGGATCGCGGATGGTGGTTCGACCATCCGGTTCGTGATCGGCGAGTACGGCTCGGGCAAGACCTTCTTCCTCAACCTGGTCCGCTCGGTGGCCATGGAGAAGAAGCTCGTGGCCGCGCACGCAGACCTGACGCCCGAGCGACGGCTGTACGGCTCGGGTGGGTACGCCCGCAGCCTGTATGCCGAGCTGATGCGCAACCTGGCCACGCGGTCCAAGCCCGAGGGTGGGGCGCTGCCGAGCGTAGTGGAGCGATTCGTCAGCTCGGCCCTGACCGATGGGCGAAGGCGCGATGTCGGCGTGGAGGAGATCATCCACGATCGGATGGCGGCCCTGTCCGAGATGGTCGGAGGATACGACTTCGCGCAGGTGGTCTCCGCCTACTGGCGAGGTCACGACACGGGCAACGAGCAGCTCAAGACGGACGCCATCCGCTGGTTACGGGGCGAGTTCTCCACCCGCACCGATGCCCGGCGCGCGCTCGCGGTTCGCACCATCGTCGACGACTCTAACGTCTATGACCACCTCAAGCTGATGGCCCGCTTCGTGCGGCTGGCCGGGTACGCAGGCTTCATGATCTGCCTCGACGAGCTGGTGAACCTGTACAAGCTGGGGCACACGCGGGCCCGCAACACCAACTACGAGCAGATTCTCCGCATCCTCAACGACAGCCTGCAGGGTACGGCCGTGGGCATGGGCGTGTTGATGGGCGGCACGCCCGATTTCCTGATGGACACTCGCAAGGGCCTGTACAGCTACCAGGCCCTGCAATCACGCCTGGCTGAGAACACGTTCGCCGTGGGTGGGCTTGTGGACCTGTCCGGGCCGGTGATGCGGCTGTCGAGCCTCACGCCCGAGGACCTGTACGTCCTTCTCACCAAGATCCGCCACGTCTTCGCCGCCGGGGATCCCGAGCAGTACGCGATGCCCGACGAGGGCCTCACCCATTTCCTCGAACACTGCTCCCAGCGCATCGGAGAGGCCTACTTCCGGACACCGCGGAACACGGTCCGGGCTTTCGTCAACCTTCTGTCCGTGCTGGAGCAGAACCCTGGGACGTCATGGTCCGATCTCCTCGGCGGGATCGAGCTGCGAACCGAGGAGAACCCCGACCTGGCGCCGCTACCGGAATCTGGGTTCGCGGTGGAAGCTGCGCCTAGTGAAAAACCTCCACTCGACGAAGGGACCGACGACGATGAGCTCGCGTCGTTCAAGCTGTAGGGAAGCCGGCCGGTGAGCGATTCGTCCCACGACGCCGCCTCCCGCTCGTTCGAACTGCTCGACAGGCGCGTGCAGCGCTGGATCTGGGAGAGGGGCTGGACCGAGCTGCGCGATATCCAGGAGCGGAGCGTCCCGTCGATTCTCTCCGTCGACCGCGACCTGCTCATCGGCGCTGGCACAGGTCGGGGGAAGACCGAGGCGGCGTTCCTCCCCATCTGTTCGCGCATCCTCGGAGAAGACGGCCCGGGAGTGAAGGCGCTGTACATCAGCCCGCTGAAGGCTCTGATCAACGACCAGTTCGGGCGGATGGAGGATCTGTGTGAGCGCCTGGAGATCCCGGTGCACCGCTGGCACGGCGATGTCCCGTCGGGACGCAAGCAGAAGGTGGTCAAGCGCCCGGACGGAATTCTGCTCATCACGCCCGAATCCCTGGAGGCGCTGTTCGTCGTGCGGGGACCGCGCATCCCGCGGATCTTCGAGGGGTTGCGCTACGTGGTCATCGACGAGCTGCACTCGTTCATGGGAACCGAGCGGGGAGCGCAGCTGCTGTCGTTGATGCACCGGATCGAGCTGGCGATCCGACGGCGTGTACCGCGAATCGGCCTGAGCGCCACGCTTGGTGACATGTCCCTGGCCGCCTCGTTCCTCAGGCCGGGTTCTGGTGAGAAGGTGGATGTCATCGAGTCCCGCGAAGGGGGGCAGGAGATCCAGCTCCAGGTGCGCGGGTATTCCTGTGACCAGCCTGAACGTGGCAGCGAGCAGGCGAGGTCCGGTGAGCTGCCTTCTGGCCTGGAGATCGCCGCGCACCTGTTCCAGACCCTCCGAGGGACCGACAACCTGGTGTTCGCGAACCGCCGCACCGACGTGGAGAAGTACGCCGATCGCCTGAGCCGTCTGGCCCTGGAACACCGCGTACCCCAGGAGTTCTGGCCGCACCACGGCAACCTGTCCAAAGACGTTCGCGAGGATGTCGAGCGGATGCTGAAGGAGGACGGGCGGCCGACGACGGCCGTTTGCACGTCGACCCTGGAGATGGGTATCGACATCGGCAGCGTGAACAGCATCGCCCAGGTGGGGGCGCCGCCCAACGTGGCGAGCCTGAGGCAGCGTCTCGGACGATCGGGTCGCAGGGGGGATCCCGCGATCATGAGACTGTACGTGCACGAGTGGGAACTCGATCCTCGGTCGCCACCGCAGGACTCGATCCGCAGCCAGCTCGTCGCGACGATCGCCATGGTGAACCTGCTGATCGAGGGTTGGTGCGAGCCGCCGGTGGCGGGTGCACACCACTTCTCGACGCTGCTCCATCAGGTGCTCTCGATGATCACGCAGCATGGCGGGATCCGCGCTGCCGAGGCATGGAAGGCGTTGTGCGCGAACGGCCCGTTCCATCCGCTGGACCAGAGGAGGTTCTCGGTTCTCCTGCGAGCGATGGGCGCGGCGGATCTCGTGGTCCAGGCCGGCGACGGAACGCTGCTCCTCGGCGAGAAGGGGGAGCGCCTGGTCAACCACTACACGTTCTTCGCTGTGTTCAGGACGCAAGAGGAGTACCGGGTGGTCTCGTCCGGCACCACGCTGGGCACGTTGCCGATCAACTTCGCGCTGAGCGAGGGCGCGCTGATCATCTTTGCGGGAAGACGGTGGCAGGTGCTGTCGTTCGACGAGCGGGCGAAGGTCATGGAGGTGGTGCCGGCGTCAGGTGGGGTGCCGCCGCTGTTCGAGGGGAACGCGATCGGCTTCACGCACGCGAGGGTGCGCGAGGAGATGCTGCGGGTCTACGGCTCGGTCGATCTCCCGGTGTTCCTCGACGCTGGAGCAAGGGAGTTGCTCGCCGAAGGGCGGAGCCACTTCCGGCGCTTCGGGCTGGACGAGGTTCGCTGGCTCCGGTGGGGAGACAGCACGATCCTGTTTCCGTGGTCGGGCGATTCGGCGCACGACGCGATCGCGCTGATGCTGCGCAGGTGTGGGCTGGATGCGTCGCTGGATGGGGTGACGGTGACGGTGGAGAGGGCGTTGCCTGAGCGGGTTCTCGAGGTTCTTGGCCTGGTCAGGGAGCAGGACTACGTGGACGGAGTGGAGTTGGCACGGATGGTCAAGAACGTAGGCTGCGAGAAGTATGACCAGCACGTGCCCGAGGAGCTGCTACGCGAGGAATATGCGAGCAGGCGGTTGGATGTGGAGGGTGCGCGGGAGGCGATTGCAAACTGGCCCCCTGAGAAGGCGAGACACGAGGAAGGGTAGGATCCGCGACGAACCAGCCGGCGATGCAAGGTGTCGCAGCTCAGCGGCAGGAACCGATGCTGCGAGGGTTCGGACTGGACGGAATTCCAGAAGCTGGAATCGGCGAACAACAGAGAAACGTGGTCAGGGCGCTCCTCATCGAATCTCTTTTCCAACTCACGGGTTCTCGTAGACCAGGGCCCCATCCCAGTACACTTCGGGACCCGGGCTGCCCGTACCGGTGAGGCGGATCTGGTCGCAGCTCGCCCCGAGATCCGTCTGGCCGATGTACTGCCCGTCGACGTAGTAGTACGTGGTACCGAGGAGTTCGTCCCGCTTGATGGCCAGACGGTGCCAACCGTCGGAACGCGTGATCTCCGAATCGATGGCCTCGGGGCCGTCCTCCTCCACACCTACGTAGTTGGCCGTGAAGTACTGGTTCCACCATCCGAGGATGACGCCGTGGGATCCTGAGGTGTTGACGTAGAGGTGAGAGGCGACCTGCGATTCGAGATTGTCGTACATCCACACCTGGGCGGTGAATGTGCCGCCAGCACCGGTGTCGTGGTAGACATTCTGTTCGCTGGTGTAGCCGGACATCTCCACGGCCTGCGTGCCACACAGCGCCACATCCGCCGTGATGGTCGTCGCATCGCACCATGCGTTCGTCGTCCAGTCGTTGTTGCCGCAGACCAGGTCCCCATGGACACCTGTCTCGAACGAATCCTCGAACACGACGCTTCCCCAGGCGGGGGCATCACACGGTGATGTCGCGGGCACTCCCCAGAGCATCGATACACTGTCCGAGATGCCAGCGGTCGACACCGCGAGGTCGACCGCTCCGTCGTCATCGAAGTCGTCGGCTGCCATCCCCCCGCCCGTCCCCGCCCCGACCTGGTGCGAGATGTACGATTCGAACGTGCCGTCACCGCGCCCGTGGTAGACGTCCACGACCGACGGCGCGGCTCCAGTTGCGGCCACGGCGAGGTCCGGGATGCGGTCGTTATCGAGGTAGCTGCAGGTCAGATCGGCCTGCGGATTCAACTCGGTAGCCATCGACTGCGCATGCGAGAACGCGCCGGTTCCATCGCCCAGGTAGATGTCGATCTGGTCGAAGTCGCGGTCGTAGCCTGCCACATCCAAGTTCGAGTCCAGGTCGAGGTCGCAAAGCGCCACTGCGCCGTAGCCCGATGGCGTCAACGGCAAGCTCGTGGCGAAGGTGAATCCACCTGCGCCATCGCCCAGGTAGATCTCGACCGCCCCCTCTAGGCCGACAGCGAGATCGAGGTGGTCGTCCGCGTCGATCGGTTCCAGGGCGAGGGTCTGGTTCCTGCCCACGCCCGGCGCCGTCGTCAGGATCGCGGTGGTCGCTGGCGCCTGCAGCTGTCCGTCACCGAGCCCAAGCGCAATGGAGACTAATCCCGGGTTGGCCGCGAAGTAGCAGAGGACATCAGCGTTGCCATCGCTGTCGAGGTCGTTCACGGCGATATCGTACAACTCTTCGTTGACCATCTGTCCGTTCGGGGAGCAGGAGTAGGTGGTGCCGCTGAAGGTCAGCCCGCCAGCACCGTCGTTGAGGAGTACCGCGACTGTTTCCAACGTTGACGCGGAACTCACGACGTCGGGGTGGCCGTCGTTGTTCATGTCCGCGATGGCGAGTTGATGAACGTTGTTGATGTTCTGGAACGGTACGACCGACGAGTGCTGGTAGAACGTGCGCGTGCCATCCGATTTGTACACGTCCACGCGCGGCCCGCCGGACAGCGCGGTGACAACGAGGTCGGGGTATCCATCCAGATCCATGTCCTCGGAAACGACTGCGGACAGTCCGCCGACCGGCATCGTCGTGAGGTAGCCTTCGAAGTCCCCCGCACCCATGCGGCAGAGGCTGTCGCAGCCGTCGTCATCGCTGACGTTGCCGTCGTCGCAGATCTCGCCTGCCTCGAGAACCCCGTTGCCGCAGATCGCCTGGTAGTCGGGATCTGCCGCGTCGACCAGACCATCGCAGTCGTTGTCCTCGCCGTCCGCGATTTCGACCGCACCGGGATGTATGCTGTCGTCACTGTCATCACAGTCCCAGTCCAGTTGCGGGTAGGTCGCCACGTCGTACTCGCCGGGTTGCCACCACTCGGAGTAGCCGTCTCCGTCCAGATCCCAGGAGCCAGCGCCGGGACATCCATAGGCGCCGATATCACTCCTCGAACCGTCTGGATCCGGGTCGTCTGGATCGTTGCCGTAGAGGACTCCATCATCGTCCGGATCCTCGGAGCCGGCATCGATGAGGGGGGAAACGGCAGAGAGGTGAAGATCCCAGTCCACTGCTTCGACCGGAACCGTGTCGAGCAAGAGAGGATCGACGCTGATCATGCTGGAATGCGCCATGGCATCGACGGTGGGAAGGTCGTGGTCGTCCGGTGAGTTGCCGTACAGGTTTGAATAGGAGAACGCGTTGTCGTCATTGCCGAATATACCGCCACCTGCGGAACCGGCTACATTCGAATACACGTTCACGTTGACCCAACCTGCATAGATGCAACCGCTATCGATGCCACCGCCATTTGTTCCAGCTTCGTTCCCGACAATCGTTGCGTTCGTGGTGAACGCGTCGGCACCGCTCAGCCAGATTCCACCACCATACTCGGCGTTGTTTCCTACGAATACGACGTTGTCCAACGTGGGCTCGCCACCATCGAATTTCGCACCGCCGCCGACATAGTCCGCGCTGTTCGCCAGGAAGGCCACGTTTTCTAGATCCACGCTGAGGTAGTCCACGGCAGCGCAGAGACCGCCGCCGCCGCCGGAGCCATTGCCCAGCGCCGTGTTCTCCTCGAACAGGACGTTGACCATGGTGGCGGTCCCACCACCGAGCATCGCGCCACCGCCACTCGTCGCAGAGCTGTTGCTGAGGAATACGACGTCGTTGAGTTCGATGTCCGTACTGTTGTCGGTGCAGAGCCCGCCTCCACCGTCGCCGCCCTCGGCCGAGTTGCTCTCGAAAACGACGTCGTCCAGCAGCACCAACGCTCCGTTCGGATTGGCGTCCTGGTTCACATGCAGGCCGCCTCCCGAAGCGGCCACGTTGTTCTCGAACGTGACGCTGGTGAAGATGGCGTCGGACAGACCGACAATCGCCCCACCACCTGCGCCTGATGACGTTCCAGCCGAGTTTCCGTCGATGCGTACTTCGGTCAGGTCGAGGTCGCACGACTCGGCCCACAGGCCGCCACCATTGAGGCTAGCGCTGTTGCCCTCCAGCGTGGAAGTGGCAACCTCGACGATGGCGCCCGTTGCGTAGATGCCGCCTCCTCTCCCATCGGATGCGTTCAAGCCGGCCGTGTTCGAGGTGATATCTACGTCTTGCAACACAGGCGATGCACCGGTATCCACGTACAGGCCACCTCCGCTGGCATCCGCGTCGTTGCCCGTGATGGTAACGCCATCCATCTGGACGACAGAGTCATCTCCTGTGAAGACGCCGGCCCCGAACTCCGCTGTGTTGCCTGAGACCGTGCCGCCCTCCACGCTGACCGTGGCTTCGTGTGTGTGGATGCCGCCGCCGTTGCTTGCAGCCGTGTTGCCCACGAAATCACAGTCCACGATGTCGGCCTCGGAAATCTGGACCTGAATGCCGCCCCCCACGTTGTTCACGGCCTCGTTGCCGGAAAAGTCGACCTCTTCCAACAGCACGTACGAGTCGACGTCGGCATAGATCCCGCCGCCCGATGTAGTGGCCTCGTTGCCGCTGATTTCGGATGCAGAGATGGTCACCAGGGCGTTGGCCTTGAGCATCAACCCTCCGCCGAAGTCAGCCGAGTTGTCGGTGATGACCAGGCCGGTGAGGACCGGAGAAGCACTCCCGGCGATGTACAGCCCCCCACCTTCGGTCGCATTCCCGCCCGTGATCGTGAAACCCTCCATTCCCGCATCGCTGGTCTCACCGCTGGCGATGGTCACCGTCGTTCCGAGACCATCACCATCGATGATGGTCGCAGCAGCGCCATCGACGCCAGTGATGTACACGCTGGTCCCGTTGAAGTTGATGTTCTCCAGGTAGGTGCCGGGATCGACGCAGATGGTCTCGCCATCGATGGCAGCATCAATCGCTGCCTGGATGGTCGCAAAGTCTGTTGGCACGTCGTGCTCGCACCCGGAGCACACAGGATCCACACCGTTGCAGTCCTGGTCGACCCCATCGCACTCCACCTCTACGGCACCAGGGTTCACGTCCGCGTCCGCGTCGTCGCAGTCTCCCGCACAAGTGTCCCAGCCGTCGCCATCACCGTCGTCGAGGTTCAGGGCCGCATCGCCGTCATCACAGTCCTCGCAGAGTCCAGCGCCGTCTCCGTCGAGGTCAGGATCGTCGACGGTCGACGCATCGCAGTCGTTGTCGATGGAATCACACTGGATTTCGACCTGGCCGGGGAACACGTCGCTCGCCGCGTCGTCGCAATCGCCCTCGCAGACCATCCAGCTGTCACCATCAACGTCCACCTCGTCCGCGTCTGCCGCACCGCTGCAATCGGTGTCGATTCCGTCGCAGGTTTCGGCCTGTCCTGGATTGGCGTCGGGATTGGAGTCATCACAGTCGCCGTCGCATACCATGTAGGAGTCCGCGTCGGCATCAACCTCGTCGGTGCCCGGTGAACCGGAACAGTCGTTGTCGAGACCATCGCAGACTTCGGTCTCCGCAGGATGGACAGCAGCGTCGGCGTCATCGCAGTCCCCATCGCACACCATGTACGAATCGCCGTCACCATCGACTTCATCGCCTGCCGGCGCGCCGTCGCAGTCGTTGTCGACGCCATCGCAGAGCTCCGCAGCGTTGGGGTAGACCGTGTCGTCGCCGTCGTCACAGTCGCCATCGCAGGTGGTCAGGCCGTCCCCGTCCAGATCCTCGAGGTTCAGGGTTGGATCGGTATCGTCGCAGTCGTCGCACTCGGCCGCGCCGTCTCCGTCTCCATCGGGCCGGTCCTCGGTGGCAGCGTCGCAGTCGTTGTCCACGTCATCGCACACGACCTCGACCTGCCCCGGAAAGACGTCAGCAGCAGCGTCATCACAGTCGCCATCGCAGACCTGGAACCCGTCGCCATCATCGTCGACCTCGTCGACGCCGGGAGTTCCGTCACAGTCATTGTCCGCCCCGTCACAGATCTCCTCGGCGCCGTCGAAGCTGGTCGCGTTGCCATCGTCGCAATCCCCATCGCAACTGCTCTGACCATCGCCGTCGGAATCGTCCAGGTTCAGGGCGGCGTCGGCGTCATCGCAGTCCATGCAGGCGGTCGCTCCATCGCCGTCCCCGTCGCCATCGTCAGCGGAGCCGTTGCAGTCGTCGTCGAGGCTGTTGCAGCCGTCGTAGAGGACCCCGGGGTGGATGGAGTCCTCGGCATCGTCACAGTCCCCGTCGCACTCGCTGTAGCCGTCGCCGTCGTCGTCGGTCTCCTGCGGGTCGTCGATGCCGTCGCAGTCGTTGTCCGGCGTTTCGTCGCAGGCGTCCTCTGCCGTGGGATGGACGGTTTCGTTGGCGTCATCGCAGTCCCCGCCGCAGGTGGAGTACCCGTCGCCGTCATCGTCATCGAGATTGGCCACTGCGTCCGCGTCGTCGCAGTCTCCATCGCAGGTGGAGTACCCGTCCCCGTCGTCGTCGTCGAGGTTGGCTATTGCGTCGGCGTCATCACAATCTCCGTCGCACGTGGAGAAGCCGTCGCCGTCTGCGTCGTCGAGGTTCTGGGCGGGATCGTGGTCATCGCAGTCCACGGTCTCGTCCCAGCCATCGCCGTCGGCGTCGACCGAGGACGTGGTGTCGTCATCCGCGGTGTCGTCATCCGCGGCGGTGCTGTCGTCGTCGTCCTTGGGCTGCAGTTCGCAACCAGGAAACCACAGCAACTGAGCGGCGAGAGCGAGGATGGTGAAGGCGGTTCTTTGGCAGGTTAGAGACATGATGCCCTCCTGGGTGTTGGCCTGCACGGAATGCCGGGGTGTTTCCCTCGACCAGCAGCATAAGCCAGTGCAGTACGGCCGGGCAATCCCTCTCCAAATGGAAGTCATGGCGTCGCCAACTACGGGGACCGATGTGGTGATGGCGAACTATCGAGACCCGGCCTGCGGAATCGACTCGATCATCTACTGGGGCTTGGATGAAGGACTGGACCCGGGCGAACGTACGACCCTGGCCACGGTTGGCGCCTACGACGTCGCAGTGGCCGACTTCGACCTCGATGGCCATCCCGACCTGGTGTTCGCCCGGTTACGGGACGAGGCAGGTTTCGATGTGTAATCCGCGATCTCGTGGGGCTCTGCCGAGGGGTACCCGGCGGGCGACCGTTCGGACCTCGCCACCGCTGGCGCCACCGCGATCTCGATTGCTGGACCGGGCGTGTCGCTATCGCGATCCGACCGCCGAGGCTCTCGGAGATCCCTTGCTTTGCGGTACGACAACCCGTCCGTCGGTTGAGGGGGGGCACTCGGAAGAGTAACCTATTCCAACGGGAGGACGATCGATGACACGAATCGTTGCACTGGTCGGATTGATCATCCTGGCGATACCCTCGTTCGTGCAGGCCCAGGAGACGGTGGGCAAGAAGAAGCTCTACATCGGTGCGGACATGGTCGACGTGGGCGACTTCGCGTCCGCGATCCCATACCTGGAAGAGGCCCTCGAGGAGGAGCCTGACCTGTGCCGCGCGCATTTCTACCTGTCCAAGGCCTATCTCGGCCTGGGCACGGCCGAGGGGATCGAGAGAGCCCGGCGCGAGGCAATGGCCTACCAGGATTGCGAATCCGTCGAGATGATCCGGGACGTCGAGGAAATTCTCGGTGAGATCGAAGGCGCGGTTCCGACGGTTGCGACCGTGGCGACTCCGGACGGGGGAGAGGAACGGCGCGATATCGAAGGTGAAACCGATGGCGACGGTGGCGGTGAAGCCCCGAGTCCCACGGAGGTCGCCGAGCAGACGGTCGCGACGCGAAATGCCACAGCCGACCTGCGATTCAAGCAGCGCAAACAGGTTGGCACCGTCATGCTCGTCACGGGTGGCGCGGCAGCAGTGGGCGGGTTCGTCGGCAACGTTGCGGTGGCGTTGTACGGGTACGAGAACCAGGAGGACGACCAGCTTTACGAGGCCGCACGCAAGTCGTCCAACGCCTTGCTGGGCGTGGGCATCGCTGGCGCGGGAGTCGGTGTGACCGGGTTGCTGCTCGTCCTGATCCCCGAACAGAAGTTCAACCAAGCCAGGATCATCCCGGGTCCTGTGACCACCGTCTGCATCCGGTTCTAGGCGCCACGTCACGCGAATCGAGATATCGATGACCCACGGCTGAAGGGAGGGGGCGTGATCCTGGAATCCCCTGTCGAGGACGTCGGTCGCTGGCTGGTGCTGGTCGTGCTGTGCGTCGCGGCCTCGGTGACCGACGTCGTCAGTCGGAAGGTACCCAACTGGTTGACCGTGCCGGCCATGGTCCTGGGGCTTGGTGCGATGCTCGTCCATCGCGGACCCGATGGCCTCGTCAACGGGGTCCTCGCGGGATTCACCTGTTTCGCCTTCATGATGATCCTGCGAGCGATCGGTGGCCTAGGCGGCGGCGACGTCAAGCTGCTGACCGCTGTCGGCTGTGCGGGTGGCTGGCCGTTCGTCGGCTGGGCCGCAGGATTCGGCTTCTTCATCGGCGGCGTGATGGGAGTGGTAGCGCTCATCTGGAAGAAGAACATGTTCGAGGCGCTCGGACGGGAAATCGGTCGGCTGGTCAGGCTGAGGCTGGGCGATCCTGCCGAGGGGCAGCCGATCCCGTACGCCGTGGCCCTCGCCGCCGGAACGTTGATCGCATTGGCCCGGGATGCTGGATTCGTGGCTCGATATCTGGAATGGTAGGAGGTCCGACCCGCAGCTTGCGGTGCCGGAGGAGTGGACAGTGAGGGGCTCTGGCTGGAACAGGGCGCGAGTCGCCACCGCCGGGTTCGGCTTGGCCGGGATTTGCCTTGGCGCCGTGCATGCCGGCATGCACCCGATCGTCGCTTTCCTGGCCGGGCTCGCAGGCCTGGGTCTGCTGGCTCTTCGCGTGACCGGGGATGGACAAGACGGAGTGACATCCGCGCAGGTCGTGGCCGACCAGCGGGCGCAGGCGATCGCCGAGACAGCCCTCGTCTTTCCGGTCATGCTCATGTGCGTGCTGGGCTTCTTCCAGCTCACGCTGCTGGTGCACGCCAACAGCGTGGTCCGAGCGGCAGCGTTCCACGCAGCACGCAGCGCCACCGTATGGATACCTCAGAGCGTGGGGGGCGAGGCACCCGAGAGTCTGATCTGGGCCGAGGGGTCGACCAAGGGCGACGAGATCCTCCGGGCAGCGCGGTTCGGGGTCGTGCCGATCTCCCAGCGCGTGGGAGTGGCCGGGCCGAGGATGCCGGCGTTCGTCTCGAGCAAGGCTCAGGCCTACGCCGAGGAGGCCGAGGCGGCGATGTCGCAGCTGGGAGGAGGGTTCCCGGCGACGACGTATGCATCGCGATACGGGTACGCGGCGGTCGCAACGGATGTGGAGATCCAGGGGATCGCGGCATCATCGGGTCAGGGAGTGAGCTTCGGTCGGTTCGAGGACATCGAGGTCAAGGTGCTGCACGAGTACTACCTCGGCGTGCCGTGGGTCGATCGGGTGTTCGCCGGTTTCGACAGGTCGGCGGTCCTGGGGGGTGAGTCCTGTGATCCCTCGTTCTACACGGTGAGGATCGTGGCCTCGTGCACGCTGCCGCTCGAGACGGCGTTCCAGACCGACGAGGGGCAGCTGTGATGCGGCGGATCTGGTCGCAGATGTGGGGCGTGGGGCGGGAGGAGTCCGGGCAGGCGTCGCTGTTCCTGGCGCTGGTGTCGCTGGTCCTCGCGTTCTTCCTGATCTTCGAGCTCAACTCGCTGGCCAACGTCACGGACCGGATCGAGGCGCAGAATGCGGTCGATGCGGCGGCGATTGCCGAGGCGGACTGGATTGCTCGAGGAATGAACGTGGAGGCCATGGCGAACATCGCCATGGCGATGACGGTCGCCGAGATCATGAT
>CAZXHG010000219.1:722-17124 GCA_964639985.1 uncultured Rickettsiales bacterium | reverse complement strand
TCGACCGGGGCCCAGGCCGTCAAAGGGCCGTCAACGCGGTAAACTCGGGCTAGCAGCCCCTGGCGCTACCGCCTCCCCAGCACCCTTTGGGCCCCCATGGGGATCGGATATGCTTGCCCCGGCCAGAAGGAGGCGCGATGCGATACCCATGGGCCCTGGTCCTGCTGCTCTGTCTCTTCCTGACCGCCGTCGCTTGCGACAAGGGTGATGACGACGACAGCACAGGTGACGACGACACCACCGAGGAGATCCCGCCACCCGGCGAGTTCCAGGCGGGGATTGCCACGGTGGACATGCCCGCTCCGCTGGGCATCGGGACGTCGGGGTACGGCGGTCTGGGCTCGGATCCTTCGATCACGCCGTTTGCGGACAACTACCCGGGGACGACGCGGCAGCACGGCGCGTTGACGTTCAAGGCGGTGGCGCTCTCGCGGGGGGAGCACCACGAGATCGTGTTCGTGCGTACGGACACGGTCGGGGTGTTCCAGCACCTGCGCGAGGCCGTGCTCGACGAGCTGGAGGTGCGGCTGGGGCGCGACATGGATGACGCGCTGGTGATCGGGGGCAACCACACGCATGCGGGGCCCGGACGGATGATCGACTCGGAGGGGGTGCTCACGCTGCTGGCGGACACGTTCTTCCCCCAGTTCTACGACGACATGGTGGACGGGCTCGCCGATGTGGTGGAGCTGGCGCTGGCAGACATGGCGCCCGCCGAGGTGGGATTCGTGATGGCCGGGTCGTCCACGGCCCACGACGACCGGCGCTGCGAGAACGATGCGCTGGACGTGCTGCAGGAGAACCCGGCGCTGCCGATCGTCGCGGTGCAGCGAGGGGGTTCGATCGATGCGCTGGTGATGAGCTACGGGTACCACGGCACGATCCTCGACATCGATGATCTGACGCTGTCGCCGGACATGGGGGGCGTGGCCGAGATGAAGATCGCCGAGCGCTTCGACCACCCGGTGCAGGTGCTGCTGTTCAACGCGTGGGGTGGTGACATGAGCCCCGGGGACGAGGACATCGACCCGGCCGCGGTCGGTTCGGATCAGCCGGGGGGCTACGACAAGATGGAGGGGCTGGGCGTCGTGCTGGCCGATGTGATCCATGACGCGCTCGGCGGCGTGGTGTTCGACGGGGAGCCCGAGGTCCGAGCGGCCACGGGGCGCATCGCCATCGACCGCGACGTGCTGGGGTACGAGGACGACGAGTTCCCCTACGAGTACGGCGGCGTGTACTGCGGTGGCGCGGGCGACGGCAACTGCGTGGACGACACACCGATGGAGGAGATCGACCAGGCCTGCGTGCCGTTCCCGGAGGAGGAGCCGGCGCCCAACCTGACCGTGGTCACCGTGGGGCAGATCGGGGAGATGTACTTCGTCACCGGCACCGGCGAGTGGGTGACGAACCTGGCGGACGACCTGCTGGGGGAGATGTGGGCCCACGCAGGCACGGACGACCTGATGTTCATCGGGTACTGCCAGGACTACACCGGGTACAGTGTGTCCGAGGACGACTGGTGGCAGGGGGGCTACGAGGCAGGGGGCACGCTGTGGGGGCCCAGGCAGGGGGACCACATCGCGGCGCGTTCCGCGGAGTTCTTCCACGCGTTCGTGGACCCGGCGTACGAGCTGCCGTTCGAACAGCCCGCGCCCGTGGAGCCGTTCAGCGGGTACACGGTGGAGACGTACACCGCCGAGGTGGGGCTCAACGCAGGGAGCATCGAGTCGGATGTACCCACCACGGTCGGCGCGACGGACGTGGTCACCTTCACGGTGCTGGGCAGTGACCCGTGGCTGGGATTCCCGGTGGCCACGCTGGAGCAGGACACCGGATCGGGGTTCTCGCCAGTTCTACGTGGGGATGGCATGCCGGTGACCAGCCAGGGCTACGAGTTCTGGGTCGACATGGCGCCGGACCCCGCCTACGCGGACCAGATGCCGGCCGCCGTGCGCACGTTCGAGTGGACGTTCAGCTTCCCGGTCAGCCACCGCGTGCCCTGGACCCTCGATGCGCTCACGGGAGACCTGAGGTTCGACGTCACCGTGCCCACGGCCGACGGCGATGCCACGGTGACCACCGGGACGTTCACGGTCCAGGAGTGATGGGGCGACCTCCCGTCGCGCGCATCGCCCTGGTCGCGCTGCTCGCCCTGGTCGTCGCCGGCTGTGTGGTCGCCGGCGTGGTGTGGCTCCGCTGGTCCAGGGCCACGCTCCTGGCCGACGAGGGCGGCCGCCTCTACCGCCAGGCAGATCGCTCGCTGCCACCGGCCGATCCGGTCAAGAACCAGCACCAGTTCGCCCATCAGCTCCAGTGGCGTGGCGCGGAGAACCCGCGGGCCGTGCTCGACCTGCTGGAGCTGGACGCCGGGGACGTGGTGCTCGATGTGGGTTGCGGAAGCGGGTTCTATTCCCGTCGGCTCGCCGAACGCATCGGCCCGGGCGGCCGGGTGCTCGCGATCGACGTGGCGCAGACGTCATTGGACGAGCTGCGCCGGGGTCGCGTCGGACCCTGCGCAGCCTGTGCTCCCATCCTGCCGACGCTGTCCCGGGTGGACGACACCCGGCTCGCCGCGGGTGTGGCCGACGCCGCGCTGATGGCCAACCTCGACTTCCAGGGATTCGAGCTGTTGCCGGCGAACGAACGCATGCTGGTCAGCCTGCTCGGAGCGCTACGACCCGGCGGCACGCTGGGCGTGCTGCAGGCCCTGTGGGCCGCGGGCGGCGCCGGAGTGGAGCGCTCGTACGACAACCTGCTGGACGCTGGCTTCGTGGGGGAGCGGGCCCACTACTTCCTGCTCGACGGCGGCGCCGAGACCCTGCCCGAGCACTGCCGGGGGTTCGAGGGCGCCGACGTGTCGGCGCTGCTGCTGGTGTCGCGGCCGCAGGACCCGGCCGAGACGAGCCCGGCCTTCCACGATCTCCCGTCGACCTGGTCCTACGAGCAACCCACCTGCTACTGAGGGGGACGCGCGGTCACCCGGGCTCTCACCTCGGTGGCCAGGGCGTCGGCGAAGTGGTACCCGGCCTCGGCACCGATCACGGCCTCGGCCGCGAGCTCGCACCGGCGCTGCTGGGCCTGCAGCAGGTTCTCGCTCTCCTGGGACAGGGCCGAGCCGCGCGGATACCCGCTGTCGAACAGGCTTCGCGCGGCCGCATCCAGCACGCCAGCGAGTACTTCGGCCGCGTCGACGGAGATGCCCTGGGCGGAACAGTACTGGCCCCGCCAGCGCTGCAGCTCGTCCAGCAGCACCTGCTGGGACGGAGTCAGCGGGCGGGAAGCGTCCACCTGCTCGTCGGCCTGCCACACCTGCAGCAGCGAGGGCGACGCCTCGTCCTGCCACGGCGGCGGCTCCACCTCTCGGCCCCCACCGCACCCGATGGCCACGAGCGCGAGGGACACGACGAGCCATCGCATGGTCACACGCCTCAGGACTCCGGCCACGCCGCCAGCACGTCGGCCATCCAGGCGGCGAACCGGTCCGAGCCCTCTTGATTCCAGCGGCCGTCGCCCTTGAGGAACGCCTGGCGAACCTCCCGTCGGCTGGTCTGCTGGAACGCATTCACACCGTCCACGACCTCTGCGCCGAGCATGTCCGCCACGCAGCGCAGATCCGGGGGCACGTCGCAACGGAAGAAGGTCTCGTCGATGGTGGGTACGCGTACCACGAGCACGGGCAGGCGGCGCTCCGAGATCCAGGCAGCCAGATCACTGGCCATGGCCTCGTGGACGGGACTGGTGAGGCACGGAGGCGGGGCCGAGACCTTCTCGACGCGGTGACACGGTGCGCGCAGATCGCCCCTGCCGGAGCGTGACAGGCCACGGAGGACCCGCGACGCCAGGAACGGCCGCAGCGGGCCACGAGGCTCGTCCAGCGCGGGGCTGGCCAGCAACCGCTCCAGTTCGGTGGTCGTCACCGGCCGCAGGATCTCGATCCGGTCCACGTGTTGCAGCGCCTCGCCCGCGGTCTCGAAGGGCGTGGCCGAGGCCGAGACCTCGACCGTGCACAGGGCATCACACCGCTCGCCCGCTGCCGAACAGTCGCCCCCACCGAACGTGAATCCCTGGGACAGCTCGCCGCTGGCGACCGCGAGCACGAGCCCGTCGAAGGCCTGCTCCTGCAGCGCCTCGCTCCGCGTCAACACGCTCCACCAGTTGGGTAGACCCACACCGTGCTGGGACAGGTCGACCAGATCCAGCGAGGCGCCACCGTCGGCGAGGCGGGCCCTCACGCCGCCAGGCCAGGTCCGCTCCAGGTAGGCCCCGCACGTGCTGGTGCCGCCCAGGACCAGCAGCCTGCGTGTGCCCGTCGCCGGACTCGCATGGGAGGGCCTCAGCTGCCCCACGGTCTGCACGGTGCCATCCGACCCGAGCGCCCCCAGCCGCGGGCCCTGTTCGCCGACGCCCACAGCCCGGTAGCCGGTCACGGGATCGAACTGCAGCGTGGGGGCGCCCGTATCCTCGACGAACCACTCGGACACCACCACGAAGGCCTCGTCCCGGCCGTGCACCGCGGTCAGCAGGGCCTCGGGGAGCAGGTACCCCAGCAGGATGGGCACGGCCGCCCACGCGACCTTGCGCCACATCGGCTGGGCTCGCGGGGACGGGGCGCTCACGGTCGCACCCCCATGGTGTCGAGCATCTGGCGGACCCGTCGACGGATGCTGTGGCGTCTACGTACGGCGTTCATGCCCCGCTCCGCGATGGCCCGCGCGGCCTCCGGGTTGGCGAGGTAGAAGGTGGCCTTGCGCACCAGCTCGTCCACGGTACCCCAGGCCTCCACCTCCACGCCCACGTCGAAGAGCTGCTCGAGGTCGTGGCTGCGCTCGGCCAGCAGGAACCCGCCGCAGGCCAGCACGTCGAACACGCGCATGGTCACGATGTCGGACTGGTACAGCCGTCCGATGTCCACGTTGATCGTGCTGGCGCAGTACACCCGGGTCAGCTCGTCGGTGTGCCGCGCGTAGCGGCCCGAGTACCGGGCGCCGAAGCGGGAGACCTGCTGCCATCCGGCGTCCCCCCACGCCACGGCGCCGAGCCGACCCAGGCTGGCCACCAGGCTGAGCCGCTTCTCCGACGCCGCGATCTCGGCGACCCACATCACCGGATCCTCGGCCCCGTCCCCGGCGCGAACATCGGCGAGGAACCCGCCAAAGCGCTCGTCCAGCAGCTCGGGTAGCCGGTAGCTGCAGAAATCCTGACGCTGTGCGGCCAGCGCCTCGTCCAGCATGCGCGCCCCACCCGCGGGATCGGATGCGCCGCCGTCGTCCAGCCAGGCCACGTACTCGGCGAGGAAGCGCTGCCGGAACTGCAGCGCCTCGGACACCATGGAGGCGCCCACGAAGCTGATCGGCGCCCCGTAGGTCTGCTGCTCCTCGGCCGTGAGCGTCACCGGCGCCCGTCGCCGGGTGTCGGCGGCCAGCGGGAGGTGCTCGACGTGTTCGAACCCGGCTGCGCGGTACTCGGGCACGTGTGCGGCGCGGTAGGTGAAGATCCAGGCGCGGTCCGTGTGCGCTGTCGTGCGGCGCAGGCGCGAGGTGGAGGGATCGATCTCCCAGCACAGCAACGGCCGGTCGACCTGTTGACAGAACTCGGCCAGACCCGACGTGTAGTTGATCGCGGCGATGAACCGCGGGTCGAGGCGCTGTACGGCGAGCTCCAGCTCCTCCCGGGCCAGCCGCTCGGTGTCCAGCGTGTACACGCCGTACCCCTCGTCGGCCAGCTCCCGCGCGAGATCGTCCACGAACAGGGTCCCCGCCCGCAACAGGACCATCCTCTCCGGGACGCCTTCCTCCACCAGGGCCCGCTCGAAGCGATAGACCGGTGACAGGAAGTCATGGGCCACCACGAGCCGTTCACGCGCCAGGGCGGCCGCCTCGACGACGTCCGGGCCCAGCAGCAGCCGCAACCGCCCCTCCTCGATCGCGGTCGACCGGTCCTGGTGCGCGAGGGCGAGCCGCATCAACCACGGATCACGGTCCCAGACCGCCACCTCGCGGTCCTCGCGCAACAGGGCATCCAGCTGCTCACCGAGACCGATCCCCATCAACAACACGTCGCGCCCCGGGTCGAGGTCGCCCAGCGACCGGGCCACGGCCTCGGCTCCCATCACGAACGGGTAGAAGTAGCGGTGGATGCGATAGGCAGGAGGCTGCCCGGGCTGCAGACGCACGTGGGAGGAGTCGACCGGCAGACACAGCCGCTGGGCCAGCGCCGGGTCCACGTCCTGCAGCGCGAACAGGTTGCGCTGGAGGATCTCGCTCACGCCGTGGCCGTCAACGACGGGTGCGCCTCACCGCGACCAGCGCGGCGAGCACGCCCACGAGCAGCGCCGGAGCGGGCGCACGGCCGGTCACGCGGCAGCCACACCCTTCGCCGTCACCCGCGCCGTCGTCGTCGTCCCCCGGCGGCGCCTCCCCCAGCTTGGCGTCGTAGGAGTAGGCCACGCCAGCGGAGCCCTGGCCGTCGTTACCCAGCACGGACACGGCCAGGATCACCCGGTCCACCGATCCGCCGAAGTCCACGACCTGCCCGAATGCGTAGCCGCTCGCATCGGCCTCCAGCACCTGGTAGAGCGCGTCACCCCCGGACACCTCGATCAGCGCCAGACCCCACTCGACGGGGCCCGCTCCGTCGTCGGCCGTGCCCCAGAAGTCGAGGTTGAAGGTGTCCGAGTCGCCCGAGGGCTCGAAGACCACGTAGTTCGAACCCATCTCCCGCGGGAGGTACTGTCCCGGCGATCCCGTGGCCGGGTAGCTGGAGTGCGTGCCCATCTTGTACACGTCGTCGTACAGGTCCGCCTCCTCGAACGCGCCCACGGCCAGGCACACCGTGAAGTCGACGAAGGTCTCGCCGAGGGACCAGCCCTCGGACTCCACCATGTTCGCGACGGCCGTCAGCATGTCCTCGTCACGACAGCCCTCCCAGATCTCGACGATGGTCTCGTCGCCGCCCCAGTTCTCGGAGAGGTACTTGGCCCAGATCACGTTGCCGTACTCGTGCCAGCCGTCCTCGTACAGCAGGGCCAGCTCGGGATAGGCCAGCCAGCCCTCGCTGCCGTTGAGGTAGTCCACGTAGTCGTTGGCGTCGTCGAACACCGCGTCCTCGGCCCAGGTGGCCGTGGCCTCCATCCAGTTGTCCCCCTCCCACCAGTCGTAGCCCGACTGGATGCCGTGCTGAAACTCGTGGGCGGCCGTGGCCTGTGCCGCGCCCACCGGGTTGCCGGTGAACGCGTAGTCCGCGTGCACGACCACGAACGGGCAGTCGTTGTTGTAGTGGTCGCAGTACCCGTACACGTCCTGTTCCATGGATGGCATGTCGTCGCCGGTGTTGGCCAGCTGCACGTCGAAGCGGTACAGCTCCGTGCACGGCGGCCGGGTGAAGCCGAGCTGATCGACCTCCACGTCCCAGGCGGTCTCGAAGGAGTCCAGCCAGAAGTCGATGTCGGCGCTGCTGCCGGTGTACTGGTCCCCCACGAGCAACGAGAAGTTGTCCGAGTCGTGGGTCTCGTACCGGGCGGCGGCCGTCCGGGGCAACAGCTCGTGCACGATGGCCGCAGCCTCGGGCGTGAACCAGCCATCCGCTCCCTTGCGCGCCGCGCGCACCATCGGCGTGCCGCAGCGCACGGGCTGCTCCTGTTCCCGAGGGGCCACGAGCCCGTCGGGCAACCTGTTCCGATCCACGACGCGGTACAGCCGGTACAGGACGTGCTGCTCCTCGCTGATCTCGCCGGCCGTCCAGGCCTGCTCGATGCGGTCGAGGGTCGAGCCGAAGCGGACTGGCTCCGCCTGCGCCACCGGGCCCAGGATCAGGGTGAACAGGACGAAGCAGGACGCCGCCAGCATTCGCGCGGACATGGTCACCTCCAGGGGACCATCCTACAACCAGCGGCCCTGAAAAAGGAACGCCCCCGCGGCCAGGCGCGGGGGCGGGGTCGTTCTCGACTCCACCGCGGGTTCGAGCGGCGGAGTCGGCAGCAGGCCTCTGACGGTGTAGCAAGAAAAGAAGAGGGGCCAGGACATTGCGGCCTGCAATGCAATGCCCCGACCCCCTTCTGAACTACAACAGCACCCCTTGCTGTGAGCCCGCAGGAGGTGAGCGGATCACACCTGGTTCAGGAAACCTCGTCCCGACCACGTGTCACCACCCGTTCGTCCTACCGCAATCGCTTGACTGCGGCGTGCTCCCGTCTTTTGTATTATCGGCCGGTCCGGACGGACCTTGAGGAAGAAAAGGGGATTATTCGCTACGAACCCGATCCGAGGATGAAGCCGATGGATTCGCGCGCGACCACGTCGCCCGGGACCGGGCCGTCGAGGGGACTCTCCTCGGGCACGCTCAGCAGCTCCGGCGTCAGGCCACCCTCCCCCACGAGGTACTCGCGTGTGGCCACGGCGCGACGACGGCTCAACGCGGCGTTGTACTCCGCACCGCCGCGGCCATCGCCATGCCCCAGCACCAGCACCGGCCGTAGCTCGGGGTGCTTGCGCAGGTAGTCGACCACCTCGACCAGGGCGTCCTGCGCCTCGCGCCGCAGGCGGGTCTCGCCTTCCCGGAAGCGCACGGGCGAGGGCATCAGGATCTCGGCGTACCCGGTCCGCGTGGCCGCCTCGGCGACGCGCGCCGGGGTCACCACGGGCTGGGGCTCCGACTGCACCACCTGCACCGGCGCCTTCTCCTTCCACGTGGGCAGGCCCAGGGTCACGTTGAAGCCGAAGCGGAAGTCGGGCGCGCCCACGCCCGGGGTGACGGCCCAACCCATGACCGCGCCCAGGTCCACGCCCTCGGTGGCGGCGAAGCGGCCGCCGAGGCGCAGTTCCATGGGGTTCTCCCACTCGCTCCCGGCCACCTCACCGGCCCAGGCTGCGTTCACGTTCCAGCGGCGGTGCACCTGCACGTCCACGGCCAGGCCGTAGTTGAAGGCTGGATAGACCTCCACGCCCACCCAGTCCTGGGGCGGCGTGATGCGTGCACCGAGCACGCCGACGACTCGGACCGGTCCCAGCCGCCGCGTCTCCACACCCACGTGGCCGAGCAGTTCCACCACACCCGAGGAGGCGAAGGCCTGTCGAACGCCCGTAGGCGCCTGCACGCCCGGCCGCAGCGCGATGCCCACGGGCATCTTCTCGGGATCGAGCACGGTGAAGTGCCCTCCCACGCGGATGTCACCCGGTCCCCAGGACTGGATCCGGTCCTCTGGTGTCGGCCACCACCCCGCCTGGTAGGCGACGAAGGGCAGCCCGGTCCACAGGGCCACGCCCTTGCCCAGGCCGAAGGTGAGGCCCAGCTCACCCACGAGACGATCGGCCACCACGGGATCGTCCCTGTCCGGGTCGACCACGAGGAAGATCGGGTTGTGCTCGCCCTGCATCTGGAACATGCCTCGCAGCATGCCCTTGTCATCGGCCGAGGCTCCGGCGACGCCGAGCACGTCGCCGGGCAGCGGTGTCACCCGATAGCGCAGGGTGTCGATCACCGGCCCTTCGGCCGCGATGGCCGGTAGGGTCAGGACAGCGACGACCACGAAGGCCGTCGCGAGGTTGATCGGGGATCTCATCGTGCACCTCCGCCGCCGACGCGCGCGGCGCCGTCGTCCAGGGGTCGCAGGTTGGGCAGGATCGAGGCCTGGCCGAGGCGGATGGTGGCGGTCCGCGCCTCGCTCGCCCCCGCGCCGGTCCACGAGACCGTGGCCAGCACCTGCCCGGGTTCCCTCCCGAGCGCGGTCTCGATGGCGTTCGCCAGGGATCGGGCCCGTCGCTGGGCCAGGGCGAGTTCCTCCTCGGTCCGCTGCACACGACTCCAGCCGCTGCCCTCCTGCAAGGCCACCTCGGACACCGCCTCGTCCACGGTGGGAGGGCGGCCGGTGGAGGGCGGGTGCTCGCCGGGCAGGGACACGTCCACCTGGATCGCGCCGCTCACAGCGAATCGACCCAGCCACAGGGTCAACGCCTCTCGGCCCCCCTCGACCAGGCTGTCTCCGGACGCTCCGAACAGCAGGTCGAGGTCGAACCGACCGATCACTCGCTGGTCGACGAGCCCCACCTGCCCGGTGTCGACCACGCGGTCTCCGATACAGATGCGCTCCAGCGGCAGGCCGTCCGCATCCAGTGAGGGCAGCAACAGGTGGGGCGTACCCGATATCTGACGCGCCGTGGCCCACCCGTTGCCCACGGCCAGCACCTGCATACGGCCGGCCTCGAGCCATACCGGGTCGAGGCGGAACGCGGCCGTACCTCGCGCCGCGGGCACGCGTCGGTACGCGACCAGCACCGATCCGTCGCGCACGTCGGCCAGGCCCTCGATGCGAACGCGGTAGTGCAGTTCGGGAGCGGGTGTCCCGCCCTCGATCGAGGTCTCGCCTGGCACCGCGTACACGGCGGTGACCCCGGGCTGAGCGTGAACGCCAAGACAGGTGACACAGGTCGACAGGATCACCAACAGCCAGCCAGTGCGTGTCATCGGATCGCCACCTCCACCCCTCCGTGCAGGTGCCACCCCCCCAGATCGAGCCCCTCCCCCGAGGCCCACCTCGCCCAGCGGTGCCCGCCCTCGACCACGAGGTACACGCCCTCCAGGCGAGGTCGGGGCTGCAGCGACCAGGCGGTCTCGGGTGTCAACAGAAAACACAGACCTGCGCCGACGTGGGCGCCCATCTTCCCTCCCGAACGTTGAGACGTACCCACGGTCTCGCGCCAGAACGTGGCCATCGGTCCGGCCACCAGGTAGGGGATCAGCGGCTGGTAGGGGGCGACATCGAGTCGACCCTCGAATCGAAGCGCGACCGTGCCCACGTGCATCCGCGCCTCGTCGGACGAGGCTTCCAGGGACTGCACGAGCATGCCCGTCCCGGTCCTCGCACCGAATGACGCCTGCAGACCGAACCCGATGCAGGGCAGCGGGCGCACCGCGAAGTGCCCGTGGAACGAAGGCGTCAGTGGCCTGGAGTAGATCTCGATGACTTCGGGGCTACGTACCCCCGACGCTCCCATGGAGATCGAGAACGCCAGGGCGAGCAATCCGATGGCCGGGTTCACGTCTCCCTCTCCTGTCTTATCTTGCGGCGCTGGGTGCGGAACACCAGGTCCACCAGGTGTCGCCGCACCGTGCGGTCCAGGTCCACGAATTCGAACCCCAGGCTGGTGCGGTCACCGCCGTCGGTGATGCGCACCAGCTTCAGGCTCACCTGCAGGGGCCGCTGGGCGGGGCTGTCCGAGGCGATCAGCACCACGTGAACCTGCTCGCCGATGCCGCAGGGTGGCTCGCCGGTCATGCCCACTCCTCCCTCGGAGAGGCTGATCTCTCGATCCTCCAGGGCCACGCTCAGCTCGCGATCCTCGTACGGACGGGTGTCGAGCTGGCCGGCCAGCAGGTCCAGCAGCTGCACGAAGTAGTCCAGGCTGCGGTCGACCGCGTCGATCAACACGGGCTCGGCCTCGCGGCGCACGGCCAGCAGGCTGTCCACGAAGTCGGCGTGCCTCTCGCGCAGGACGAAGAACGGGTCGTCGCCCACCGGGGTCTGGAACGGTCCCATGGCCACACGGGCCTGGACCATCACCCTGAAGTGCCGACGGCGCTCCTCGGGCGCCTTGGGGGTCGTGCTGTCGCTCACGGGTCTCCTCCCGGGGACGGAGTTGCAGGATTCGGGCCAGCTCAAGCATAGCGAGAACACGGTGTCTTCGGGCCTGTGAAGGGCAGGAGGGCGTCAGGGGGTTGACACCGGTTGTCAGGAACCCGTGGACCGCCCCTGTCAGATCTTCTTCTTCATGAACTGGGCGGTGTGGTGGGAGTCGAGGCTGTCGGCGTAGGCGCGCAGCACCCTGCCGACCTTGTGCACGTCGCCGATCTGGCCTTCCACGGCGCTCATTCGCTGCTGCACGGCGGCGCGGAACCGCTCCGACGCCTGCTGCCACTGCTGCCAGGCCGTGCGCGCATCCTCGCCGGGATCGGCGCCGTCGAGCCGTTCTCCGACCGAACGGAGGTCGGCGTGCACGCGTTGCAGGGAGATGAGCAGGGACGGGAGGTCGAATTCGGAGCCGCTGCCGAGCGCCCGCGTCACCCCGTCCAGGTCGGCGGTGGCGCGGCGCAGCAGGTCGACGAGGTCACTCCGGGGTGAGGTCACTCTGCTGGTGCTCCTGTTCGAAGATGCCGACCGCCTCCCGCCAGGTGACGTGCAGCTCGGAGAACTTGCCGTGCAGCACGTCCATGTCGGTGTCGTTGCCTGCCTGGGCTTCGGCCACCTGGCGCGCCAGCCAGGTGTAGTGGCGGAGCAGGTTGACGGCCAGCGCGCCGCCGAGGTCCATGCTCAGGCCGTCCTGCAGGAACACCACGATCTCGCGTGCCCGCTGCAGTTCGCGCGCCCGCTCGGCGTCGTCCGACGCGGTTCTAGCCCGGTCGATGGCCACGACCGCGCGCTCGCACAGGTCGACGATCAGCTGGGGTTCGGAGCGCGTCTCGGCGTTGACCTTGCGGTACGCGTTGAGCTTTGAATCGGTGGTCGGCGTCATCATGACTGCCTCCGCTAGCTGCTGCTCGAGGTGGCGAACAGCTGGGTGAGGTATCCGCTCATGGCCTGCATCTCGGCCAGCACTACCTCCAGGTTGGTGAACTGCTGGCGGAGCGCGTCCTCGTAGATCGCGGTGTTGGCTTCGGCATCCGCGATCTGCTCCTGGAGGGCGTCGATCTGGTCGTCGAGGCTCTCCTGGCGCAGGGTCATGGTGCCGCTGTCCGGATCCAGGACGATGTCCATCCGACCTTCCATGGTCTGGAAGATACCGTCCACTCCGGCGAGGATCTCGAGGGTGTCCTCGGGATGGTCCGAGAGCGCGTCGGCCAGCTTGCTGGTATCCAGTTCCAGGGTTCCGTCCTGCTGGGTGGAGAAGCCCAGGATGGACGTGCCCTGCAGGTCGCCCGACTGGTACAGGCCGCTCATCACGGCCTGCAGGCCGGACTGCACCGTGGTCAGCACCGACTCGCCGGCCAGCGAGGACACGTTGCTGTCCTCGTCGGCCATGCCGGTGTAGTCGTCGACGAAGTTTGCGATCTCGTTGTACAGGTCGACGAACTCCTGCACGGTGTCGGTGATGCCGGTGGTGTCCAGGTCCACGGTCATCGTGATCGAGCCGGTGGCGACCGCGTCCATGGTCACGCCCGGGATCACGTCGTCGAAGGTGTTGTTCGACGAGAAGATGTCGATCCCGGCCATGGTGATCTGGGCGTCGGCCGCCGAGATGGCCTCGTTGAAGCCCGGGGGCGTGCCCCCGGCCAGGGTCTCGGTGATCTCGATCGTCTGCTCCGCGCCCGTCTCCTCGGACACGATGACCAGCCGATACGGGTTGAGACCGCCGTCGTTCATGATGTAGGCGTTCACCCCGTCGACCTCGTCGTTGATCGCACCGACGAGGCCGGACAGGGTGTTGTTGCCGTTCGCCTCGGAGACCGCGATGCTCGTGGTCTCTCCGGCGATGGTGATGTCGATGTCGCCGGAGGTCGCGACCACGTCATCCATGGACGCGTAGCCCTGGGAGACCTCCATCTCCGACTGGGCCAGGGCGACGACATCGACGTTGTATGTACCGGGTTGAGCGCCGTTCTCGGCGGAGACGGTCATCACCGCTTCGGACGAGCTGACCGCAGAGGAGATCCGGAGGTCGTCCGCGTCGCTGTAGTCCTCGGCGAAGCTCTGCAGGCTCTCGAGGTAGCCGTTGAGCTCTTGGAGCAGCGCCAGGCGGTTCTCCAGATCGGTCTGCTGATCCCTGAGGCGATCGGTCCCGGCGCTGTAGACCGAGACGTACGCCTCGATGATCGAGGTGGTGTCGAGACCACTGACCAGCCCATCGACGGTGACGCCCATCGTCTTCTACAGCTCCTCGCTCAGCAGCATCCCGTTCAGTTCATCGAGTGCCGCGACCACGTCCAGGTAGTCGGCTGGAGGATACTCCTTGAGCACCTCTCCAGTCTCGCTCTCGACCACCCGGAGGATCCACCGGCCGGTCTCTTCGTGGACGTCGGTCCGCACTCGGATCCCCGTACGATCCGAGTCTGCTGCGATCTCGCGGATCTCATCGGCGATCCTCTCGCGGGTGGACTCGTTCCACCGCTCGGTCACGCCGGTCTGATCCGAAGCTGCATACGCTGAAGCGGCTTGCGCCGCCTGGCGAGAGATGGACACCGTCGAGGCGGCAGTCGCCGCGCTCGGGTCTCCGGCTGCAGGCCGTGAGGGGGGGGGCCCCTCGCCGGACACCACCACGCCCGACCCGGGCTGCCCGGAGGCAGCCGTCCCCTTGCGCGCCCTGGCATTCGCCAGGAGCAGCTCGGGGTTGAGTCGTTGGATGGTGTTACTCACGTTGCACCTTCTGTTCGACGTCCCCCCGGCCGGAGCCGGGGGGAGGGGTCACGTCACGTTCCCTATCCGAGCAGCGTCAGCGCCATCTGCGGGGCGAAGTTCGCCTGCGACAGCACGGACACACCCGCCTGGGCCAGGATCTGGTTCTTGGTCAGCTCAGCGGTCTCGCTGGCGAAGTCCACGTCCCGGATCTGGCTCTCGGCGGCGGTCATGTTCTCCAGGCCCACCTCCAGGTTGCGGTAGGTGTGCAGCAGGCGGTTCTGCTGCGCGCCCAGCGTGGCCCGGTGGCTCGAGGTCGAGCTGATGGCGGTGTCGATCAGAGCCAGCGCGTCGGCCGCGGAGGCCGCGTTGCTGACGTTCAGCGCGTCGATGCCCAGCGCCGACATGCCCGCGGAGTTGAGCGTGATCGAGATGGTGTTGTTGGTACCCGAGTGGATGCCCACCTGCACGTCGATCGTCCCCGAGGTGTTCAGCAGGGCGGTCCCGTTGAACTCGGTGACCTCGGAGAGGCGGTCGATCTCCGAGCGGATCGCGTCGAACTCGGTCTGCAGGTACGCGCGCTCGTCGTCGCCCAGGGTCCCCGACGAGGACTCCATGGCCAGCTCGCGCATGCGGGTCAGGATCGAGTGGACCTCGGACAGCGCGCCCTCGGCGACCTGCACCACGCTCACACCGTCGTTGGTGTTGCGCATGGCCACGGACGTCGAGGCGATGTCGGCCCGCAGGTTCTCGCTGACGCCCAGGCCGGCGGCGTCGTCGGCCGCGCGGGTGATGCGCAGGCCGGAGCTCAGCCTGGCGTAGCTCTGGGTCATGGCGCCGGTCGAACGGTTGACGTTCTTCTGCGCCATCAGCGAGGCGATGTTGTGGTTGATTCGCAGCGACATGATGCTACTCCCTCACTACCCGAGCAGGCTGAGCGCCATCTGCGGCGCGAAGTTGGCCTGGGCGAGGACGGACACGCCCGCCTGGGCCAGGATCTGGTTCTTGGTCAGTTCCGCGGTCTCGCTGGCGAAGTCCACGTCCCGGATCTGGCTCTCGGCCGCGGTCATGTTCTCCAGACCGACCTCGAGGTTGCGGTACGTGTGCAGCAGGCGGTTCTGCTGCGCGCCCAGCGTGGCGCGGTGGCTCGACACCGACGCGATGGCCGTGTCGATGTACTCCAGCGCAGCCTGCGCGGCCGAGGCCGCGGCGACGCTGACGTTGCCGCCGGTCACGTCCAGCGCGGCCACCGTCATCGAGGCGACGGTCACGGCGATGGTGTTGTTGGCGCCCGAGTGGATGCCCACCTGCACGTCGATGCTCGTCGACTGGTTCAGCAGGTTGGTCCCGTTGAACTCGGTGACGTTGGCCAGGCGGTCGATCTCCGACCGGATCTGGTCCATCTCGGTCTGCAGGTAGCCGCGCTCGGTGTCGCCCAGGGTCCCGGAGGCGGACTCCATGGCCAGCTCGCGCATGCGGGTCAGGATCGAGTGAACCTCGGACAGCGCGCCCTCGGCGATCTGCACCACGCTCACACCGTCGTTGGTGTTGCGCATGGCCACCGAGGTCGACGCGATGTCGGCCCGCAGGTTCTCACTGACGCCCAGTCCCGCGGCGTCGTCAGCGGCGCGCGTGATGCGCAGCCCCGACGAGAGCCTGGCGTAGCTCTGGGTCATGGCGCCAGTCGAACGGTTCACGTTCTTCTGCGCCATGAGCGACGCGATGTTGTGGTTGATTCTCAACGACATCAGTGGGGCTCCTTCTAGCAGGCCGTTTCCGTCTGTCTATGGTTATCGGCCGGCCTCGGGAGACCTTTAGAACTTTTTTTGCGGCGTCCCTGGCGACTGCCGGGATGGGCGAGGTCGTGGTCGTTGGGGTTGCAGGCCCGTCGACGTGGTTCGGTCGGTCAGCGCGCACGGGGCGCGCGCGATGCGCGCCCCGCCGTGTTCATCCTGGATCAGCCGAGCAGGGTCAGCGCCATCTGTGGTGCGAAGTTGGCCTGGGCGAGCACCGAGACCCCTGCCTGTGCCAGGATCTGGTTCTTGGTCAGTTCCGCGGTCTCGCTGGCGAAGTCCACGTCCC
>CAZXHG010000219.1:0-622 GCA_964639985.1 uncultured Rickettsiales bacterium | reverse complement strand
GCGTGGCGCGGTGGCTCGACACCGACGCGATGGCCGTGTCGATGTACTCCAGCGCGGCCTGCGCGGCCGAGGCGACAGCCACGCTGACGTGGCCGCCCTCGACGTGACGGGCGGCAACGGTCATGGACGCGATGGTCACGGCGATGGTGTTGTTGGCTCCGGAATGGATCCCCACCTGCACGTCGATGCTGGTGGACTGGTTCAGCAGGTTGACCCCGTTGAACTCGGTCACGTTGGCCAGGCGGTCGATCTCCGAGCGGATCTGGTCCACCTCTGTCTGCAGGTACGCGCGCTCGGTGTCCCCGAGGGTCCCCGACGCGGACTCCATGGCCAGCTCGCGCATGCGGGTCAGGATGGAGTGCACCTCGGCGAGCGCTCCCTCCGCGATCTGCACGACGCTGACGCCGTCGTTGGTGTTGCGCATCGCCACGGAGGTCGAGGCGATGTCCGCGCGCAGGTTCTCGCTGACACCGAGGCCAGCGGCGTCGTCTGCCGCCCGCGTGATCCGCAGACCGGACGACAGTCGCGCGTAGCTCATGGTCATGGCGCCAGTCGAACGGTTCACGTTCTTCTGACTCGACTTTCTCCATCCTCAGGCGGCTAACTGCCCGTCATCTGGTGG
>CAZXHG010000218.1:0-17162 GCA_964639985.1 uncultured Rickettsiales bacterium | reverse complement strand
CGATCCCGTGCTTGGAGCGGAGCCAGCGGCCGATGTTGTGCGGGCCGCCATTGTAGGAACCGATGGCCATCGGGTACTGCCCGTCGAAGCGCGCCATCAGCCGGCTGAGGTACCAGATGCCGAAGTAGATGTTGACCTCGGGCTCGCGCAGGCGCTCGTCCGTGTACGAACCGTAGCCCGACAGCACGGCCACCTTGGCCCCGGTGCCGGGCATGATCTGCATCACCCCGACCGCGCCCGCGTGGGACACGATCGTGGGGTGGTAGGTGCTCTCCTGCCGCATCAGCCCGAAGATCATCATCGGGTCGAGGTCCAGCTGGCGGCACAGCCGCCAAACCTGCGGACCGTAGGCCATGGGCCAGCCCTGGCGCATGCCCGCCAGCACCTCGTGGTCGTTGCTGTCGAGCTTGCGCAGGTCGTACGAGCCCTTGGAGAAGGTGTGCATGTGGTACGGCGCGCCGGTGAGGATGAACAGGTCCCGCCAGGCCGACCCGGTGGTGCGGATCTCCTGCATGCGCAGCCAGCGCTCCTCTTCCCGCAGGGGTGGCAGCAGGGCCGGGCGCTCCTCCTCGGCCTTCTCCGCGGATGGTCCGGCGTCCGGGTTCACCTCGGGCGGCGCCTCGGCTGCCTCCTTGGCGGCCTTCTCCGCCTCGGCCAGCTCCCGCTCGTAGGCCTCGATCGCGCGCTTGATGCGCCGGCTCTTCTGGGCCTCGGTGATCTCCCCGTACACCGCGGCCATCTCCAGGCCGGCCTCCTCGGTGAACCCCAGCAGGGTCAGCTCGTAGATGGGCGACAGCTCGGGCCACACCTCCTCGTAGCTGTCCACGAAGCGGGCGAAGGTGCGGATCGCCTTGTCCTCGTCGTAGGCCACGCCCACGGCCATGTCAGGGTACTGCTCGTGGGTCGACGCCGCGGCGATGGCCGGCACTGCGGGCGGCCCGGTCCGGTCGGCGCGGGGCCAGACGAGGGCGGCCCAGTCCCCGTCGAGCGCCAGCTCCTCGGCCGCCTCCTCCGAGGGGGACAGGAGCGTGCCGTCGATGGAACGGGCGACCTCGGGCTGCGCGAGGGCCAGGGACGGCCGAGCCGCGCCCATGCCGCCGGCAAGCGCGGCCACCACGTCGGACACGATCGGATCCTCGCCCGGGTCGGGCAGGGGCGCGTCGACCTCGTACTCGCCGATGGGCCAGCGCCCCTCCCGCGCCGCGCCCACGGGCATCGGCTCTCGCCGGGCGCGTCGGCGTCGGCTCTCGATCACCTGTGCGTACCAGCCGTGGGGCTCCTCCCGCAGGATCTTGTCGAAGTCGGCCCGCGCCGAACCCAGCTGGTCCAGCCCGATGTGGGCCTTGGCCCGGTAGAACCGCGCGGCCTGGGCGTGGGTCCCGCCTGCCTCGACCAGGGGCGTGAGCGCGTCGATCGCCTCCTCGTACGCGCTGGCGCGGTAGGTGGTGTAGGCCACCATCCAGCGGTAGAAGCCCTTCTTGCGCTTGTCGTAGCAGCGACTCCAGGCGCCGACCGCCTGGGCGTACATGGCGCCGTTGGTGTAGTACCAGGCCAGATCCTGCTCCACGCCGCCGAAGCGGCCCGAACCGCCGAAGCGGGCCAGCGCGATCTCCGCGTACTTCGAGGCGTTGACGAAGTCCCCGGCCTTGTTGAATCCCTTGATCGCCCGGTACAGGTGCTCGGCCGCGCCCGCGGCGTCCGGGGCGGCGTCGTACTTGCGCGCCGACTCCAGCGAGATCGGTCCGTACTGGCGCGTCTGCCAGCGGAACGCGTACTCGTTCTCCTGCAGCTTCTTGAAGAAATCCGACTCGGGCTGGTCGGCGTAGCGCTCCATCAGCGCCTGGAAGACCTCGTAGCCTTCGCCCCAGCGGTACGAGCCCTTGAGCGCGTTGGCCCGCAGCCACAGCTGCTGGTCGGTCAGCTCGGGCACGTCCACGCCCGCCTCGCGCATGCGCTCCAGGGCCAGCTCAGCGGCCTCGCCGTTGGTCGCGTACTGGTGGTGGATGTACAGGTCGAGGTACATGCGTGCGGCCACGTCCGTGTTGCCGGCCACCTCGTAGGCGCGGGCCATGGACACCTTGAACTGCTCGTCGAGGTTCTCCTCGGGGTGCTCGTCGAGGTAGTCCTTGTACAGCCGGATGGCCATGCCCGCGTTGCCCGCCTCCCGGTGGGCGTCCGCGATCAGCAGCCCGCACTCGTTGGCGTGGGGGCCGTGGGGGAAGCGCTCGATGTACTGCTCGCACTCCGGGATGGCGGCGTGGTACTTCCCGCGGCGGAAGTCCACGTAGGCCTCGTGGTACAGGGCGTACACGGCCAGGGGGTGCTCGCTGGAGCGCACCCGGTAGAAGTGCAGGGACGCCAGCTGCCAGTCCTCGTCCAGCATGCAGAGGTAGCCGTACAGGTAGTTGGCCCGCAGCCAGTCCGCGTCCCGGGCCCGCTTGCCGCCGAGGAACACCTCGAGCTCCGCACGCGCCTTGGCGTGATCGCGCGCTCGCAAGTGAGAGATCGCGCGCACGAGGGAGCCGGTGGGCACGGCGTCGGCCGGCGGCAGCCCGCCGGGCAGCAGCTCCGGCACCTGGTCGAAGGTGGCCCCGAGGACCGGCGCCTCGTCGTCCCCGTGGGCCAGGAACGGCGGCAGCACCATCAGCGCCACGAGCAGCGTGACCAGGGCGCGCGCAGGACCGGATCGGGGCAGTCGTGCCATGATTGGCGCATCCTACCAGGGAAACGCGAGGCAATCGATGGTTCCAGGGGACACGACCCCCGATCCCACGCTGTTGTTCCGCGGCGGCGCGCTCGGCGACTTCGTGCTCGCCCTGCCAGTGCTGGCCGAGCTCGGCCGCGGGGGGCGGCGACCGTGGCTGTGCGCCACCCCGGGGCACGCTGCGCTGGCGGTCGCCGGGGGCCTGGTCGAGCGCACGTTCCGGCTGGACGACCCGCGCTGGGATCCCCTGTGGGCGGGCGGCGATCTGGCGGCCGCCCGGATGCTGCTGCAGGGGGTGGGCCGGGTCGTGGTGTTGCGACCCGTGCACGCCGGGGCCGTGACCGAGCGGCTGCGGGCCTGCGGCGTGCGCGAGGTGGTGGTGCACGACCCGCGGCCGCCCGCCGGGAAGCGCGTGCACGTGGCCGACCACCTGCTGCGCGGCGTGGTCCCCGGCGCCGCGCCGGCCGTGCCCCGGCTGGAGCTGAAGGCCGCGCCCATCGAGACCGGCCCGACCGTCCTGCTGATGCCCGGCGCCGGCGGAGAGCGCAAGCGCTGGCCCATGCCGTGGTTCCAGCGCCTGGCCGAGCTGTTGCGGGTAGAGGGCTTCCGCCCGCTGTGGGTGACCGGGCCGGTGGAGGCCGAGCGGCTCGCCGGGCAGCTCGACGGGCTGCAGCCGCGCGTGCACGACGCGGATCCGGTGGAGACAGCGCGTCTGTGCGCGGGCGCGGCCGTGGTCGTGGGCAACGACACCGGCACCTCCCACCTGGCCGCGGCCGTGGGCACGCCGGTGGTCGCCCTGTTCGGACCCACGGACCAGGCCCTGTGGTCGCCGCGGGGGCGGGCGCCCGTGCGCGCGCTGCGCAGCGGACTCCACCCGGCGGGCGAGGACTGCGGTGAGGGATGCGCGCCGGGCCGGCCCGCGCGCTGCATGGCCGCGATCCGGCCGGTCGAGGTGGCCGACGCGGTGTGCGCGCTTGCGGAGGGTGCGCGGCCGGGGTGAGAATGGCGTGCACCCGCTCGAGAGGAGCTGCGCGCATGGGAGTGTTCGACGATCCGGCCTGGGCCGGTCACCAGCAGGTTGCGTACTGCCGGAACGAGGCCCTGGGCCTCGAGGCGATCATCGCGATCCACGACACGTCGCTGGGTCCGGCCATCGGCGGCTGCCGCATGGCGCCCTACGCCGGCGAGGACCAGGCGCTGGCCGACGTGCTGCGCATGAGCCGCGGCATGTCGTACAAGACCGCGTGCGCGGGCATCAACCTCGGTGGCGGCGCTGCGGCCATCATCGGTGATCCGGCCGAGCACAAGACCGAGGCCCTGCTGCGCTCGTTCGGCCAGTTCATCGAGTCGCTCAACGGCCGCTTCATCGGCAGCACGGACATGGGCACCACGTCCGATGACATGGACGTGGTCAACATGGAGACCGACCACGTGTGCGGCGTGGGCCAGCACTACGGCGGCTCAGGCGACCCCTCGCCGGTGTGCGCGTGGGGCGTCTTCTACGGCATGAAGGCGGCCGTGGCCAAGCTGCAGGGCGCGGAGAACCTGGCCGGGCAGCGGGTCGCAGTGCAGGGGTGCGGGTCGGTGGGCTACCACCTGTGCCGGTACCTGCACGACGACGGCGTGGACCTGGTCGTTGCCGACGTGGACGCGGCCGCCAGCGAGCGGGTGGCCAACGAGTTCGAGGCGGTGGTGGTGGGCGTGGACGAGATCTACGAGCAGGACGTGGACGTGTTCTCCCCCTGCGCCGTGGGCGGCGTGCTCAACACGGACACCATCCCCCGCATCAAGGCCCGCATCGTGTGCGGGTCGGCCAACAACCAGCTCGCTGACGACGATCGCGATGCGCGCATGCTGCACGAGGCCGGCGTGCTGTACGCCCCGGACTTCGTGGTCAACGCGGGCGGGCTGATCAGCGTGTACACCGAGATCCACGCGGCCCCGCGGGAGAAGGCCATGCGCGACACCGAGAACATCGGCGCCGCCCTGACCCGCATCATCGAGCTGGCCTGGGCCGAGGGCCTGCACATGAGCACGGCGGCGTCGCGAGCCGCCGAGCAGCGCATCCGCGACCTCGCACCGCTGGCCAGCTTCCAGCTCGGCCCGCTGGAGTGACACCGGCCGGCTGACCGGATTCCCACCGCAGAACAGCAACGTGGTCCTTGCCACCCCGATCGTTCTGTGCTCTTGATCTGCGCCCGATGTTGCTGGAGATCGACCCCTACCGGCCCGAGTCGAACCTCGTCCACGAGGTGGTCACCCTGCTGCGCCGTGACGGGGTGGTCATCCTGCCCACGGACACGGTCTACGCGCTGGTGTGCGACATCAACAGCCGCAAGGCCATCCAGCGGCTGACCCGCATCAAGGGCGGGGAGAAGAAGAAGCTGTTCAGCATCGTGCTGGCCGACCTCGGCGACATCGGCCGCTACGCCGAGGACGTGAGCTCGTTCGCCTACCGCACGGTCAAGCGGTTGCTGCCCGGGCCGTACACGTTCGTGCTGCACGCCAGCAGCCTCACACCCAAGTTGATGATGACGAAGCGGCGCACCATCGGCATCCGCGTGCCCGACTGCGAGATCGCGCTGGCCGTGGCGCGGGGGCTGGGCAATCCCCTGGTGGCCACCACCCTGGGTGTGGGGGAGGAGGACTTCCTCTCCGACCCGATGGAGCTGGACATGGAGTTCGGCGACCAGGTGGACCTGGTGGTGGATGGGGGCACCATCTACAGCGATCCCAGCTCCGTGGTCGACCTGACCGGCACGCCCGAGGTGCTCCGAGAGGGGCAGGGCGACGTGTCGCTCTTCCAGTAGCTCAGTCGTACGACACGAACTCCACCGCGCCCCCGGGCTCGACCCGCAGTCCCGCCCGCCCCATGGCGCTGCGCTGCAGGTTGCGTGTCAGCGTCGGGACAGCCCGCGCGAGATCCTCGCTGGCGGGCACTCTCGCAGCCAGCAGCCGCTCCAGCTCCACGGCCTCGGCCGCCAGGTGATCCCGCCTCGACGTCAGCCCCTCGTAGTCCAGCAGCCCCGGGTACTCCGACGCGAGCCGCGCCCGCGCCTCGGCCAGCGGCTCGTCGTCGTGGCTGGCCGAAGCGATGCCGGCGTGCACCATCGCCAGCGGCAGGAACGGCCGCAGGATCTCGCCACCCGGCGGGGGTGGCGGCCGTAGCCCGAACACCTCGAAGGCCAGGGTGCCGGTGACCCGGTCGTCGATGAAGTTGACCACCTCGAGGTCCAGCTCGGTGAGCCAGACCAGCTCGGGTTGCGAGTCCACGGCGTCCACCAGCACCGGGACCTGCTGCACCACGCCGGCAAACGCCACCTGGGCCGGGCGCGTGTCCAGCGCCCCCCGCCTCCGGATCGGCTGCAGGGTCAGCCCCTCGAAGCGAAGATCGGCGTCGTCGCAGAAGGCGCGGCAGCGCTCGGTCAGCGCGGCCTCGAGGTCGCCGGTCAGCAACTCCCTCGCGCGCTGGGGCCGCCCCCGCTCCAGCTCGTCGACCTCCAGCTGCACCACTGCGCGGTCCGCTGTGCGGCGGGTCGCGGCCTCGATCTGCTGCTCGGTGCGGTCCAGGGCTGCGTCCACCGTGCGGTGTCGCCGGATCCCCTCGCCGGTCGCGCGCACGCCGAGCAGCCCCGCGACCAGCAGCACACCGGCCACGGCCATGCACCCCCAGGACCGGCGGACGAATCGCCGGCCGACAGCGCTCTCGGCGGGGTCGTCGGACACCCTCAACCTCCGGAGTCGTGAACCCCGTGTATACCATCCGGGGACCTCCCGCCGGAGACCGCGCGCGCCAAAAACTGGTACCTTTCCCCCATGAACGGACCGACCAGAGAGCAGCTGGATCAGGCGACGGGCGGGGATGTGCGCGCGCTGGCCCGGCTGATCTCGGCCATCGAGAACGGGGCTCCCGGGGTGCTGGAGCTGCTCGACGCGCTGGCCCCCGTGGCCGACGTGCACGTACTCGGCATCACTGGCCCACCCGGATCGGGCAAGTCCACGTTGACCGACCGTCTGGTCGCCGCCGCGCGCGAGCGCGGCGAGCGGGTGGCCGTGCTGCTCGTGGATCCCTCCAGCCCGTTCACCGGCGGCGCCGTCCTGGGCGATCGCATCCGCATGCAGCATCACACGGCCGATCCGGGCGTGTTCATCCGCTCACTGGGCAGTCGTGGCCACCAGGGGGGGCTGACCCGCGCCACCGAGCAGGTGTTGAAGCTGGTGCGCAGCGCTCCCTTCGACCGGGTGATCGTGGAGACCGTGGGCGTGGGCCAGACCGAGCTGCAGGTGATGGACCTGGCCGACACCGTGCTGGTGGTGCTGGTGCCCGAGGCCGGCGACGCGGTGCAGGCGATGAAGGCCGGGCTCACGGAGATCGCGCACGTGTTCGCCGTGAACAAGGCCGACCGCCCGGGTGCGGATCGGCTGGTGCTGGAGCTGGAGCAGACCGTGCGCATGGAGGCGGCCACCGCGCCGCAGCCGGGCGACTGGCCCGTGGAGGTGATGGCCGTGTCCGCCCTGCAGGGCACCGGTCTGGACGACCTCGACGACGTGCTGCAGCGGCACCGCGACCACACCCGCGCCCACCCGCCGCGGCGCCGGGAGCCCCGCGACCGGCTGGCTGCGCTGCTGGCCGACGAGCTGGCGCGCCGCCTTCGCGTGCGTGTCCTCGATCCAGACGACGCACCCTGGCGGGCCCTGCTGGCCGAGCTGGACCACGGCCGCATCTCGGTCTACCGGGCCGCGGTGCGGGTCCTGGCCGACCCGGACCTGCTCGCGGCGATCGTGGACCCGGACGAGACGAAGCGGTGACCCGTCCAGCGATCCTGCTGTGCCTGCTCGCGTTGCCCGGGATCGGCTGCCCGCGGGTGACGGTGGACCCGGGGGCCACCATGCCGACCGCGGCCACGTCCGCATCCCCCGAGGCGTCCTACGTGGCCGTGGAGACGATCTCCCGCGTGCCCGCGGGCGAGGACGTGTTGGACGAGGCGTGCGGGTGCCGCGTGCCCGTGCCGGACGGGTGGAGCGCCTGGCGCGTGCTGTCCGATCCCACGTCCGTGGTGCGGATGGAGCTGCCCGGGCCGCCGGACCTGCGCGTGGAGGTGCACCGGGGCGGGGACAGGGTGCCCGAGCGCGGCGAGGGGTTCTTCGACCGTGGTCGCTACCTCAACGGCACCCGCTCCGACGAGGTGGTGGCCGTGTGGTCGTCGCGCTCCGACGCGGTACCCGGCACCCGCCACATGGGCGTGCTGCTGCAGGACGGCGACCGGCAGGTGGTGATCGAGGGCTGGATCCCGGAGGACCTGTTCGAGTCGAGCAAGCGCGCGTTCGACGCGCTGGTGGCGGGCACGACCTTCACCGGCGGAGGAGGGGCGCCGTGAGGGCCTCGAGCGGGCTGGTGCTGGCCGTGCTGGCCCTGCTGCAGGGGTGCGCCACCACCCGCGCCGCGCCGTCGCCGTGGCCTCTACACGAGCACCCCGGCGAGTTCCGGGCGGTGCTGGCCGCGACAGGGGAGGGCGGCTCCGAGCTGTTCGTGCTCGAGGCGCGCGCCCTGCTGCGCGTGGCGTGGGCTGACGGCTGGACCCTGGAGTCGGTGGACCTGCGGCCCCGGGGCGTGGACTGGTACGGGGGCACGGCCGCGGACCTGGACGGGGACGGCGACGACGAGCTGGTGCTGTGGGGCGTGCGGCCGCAGTTCGTCAGCGTGGTGCTCGCCCGCACCGACGACGGCGCGTACGCGCCGGTGGGCCCGCCCCTGCCGCTGCTGCTGCGCGCGGTGCGGCGGGACGCCGAGGTGCTGCTGTGCGGCCAGCGGGGGGGAACGGAGCGCGCGTTCAGCGGCCCGATCCGCCGGTTCACCCTGACCGACGGGGGCGTGCAGCGCGCCGACGAGCTGGCCGAGCTCGAGGGCGTGGACGTGCTGGATTTCGTCTTCGGCCCGACCCTCGACCACGACGGCCCCGTGCTCTACACCTGGGGCGAGGACGGCGAGCTCGAGCGACGCGAGCGGGGTGCAGTGGTGTGGCACGGTCCGGACCTGGCGGTGTCCCGGCCCCTGGGCCGCGAGCGCGAGGTGCAGCCGCTGCTGGGATCCCGCGAGACCGTGGTGGAGACCTGGCCGGTACCTCCGGTCGTCGTGGACCTCGACGGCGACGGCGTGGACGAGGTGCTGGTGGCGGCGTCCGACGCCTCGCCAGTGCAGGTGCTGGAGCGGCTGCGCGCGTTCCGGGGCGGTCGCTACGAGCGGCTGGTGCCGGCCGGGCGCGGCCTGCAGAGGCAGGCCGAGTCCATCCTGGTCGGGCGGTTCACCACCGGCCTGGCCGTGGCGGATCCGGACGGCGACGGCGCGGACGAGGTCGTGATGGCGATCGTGCTGCTGCGCCGCAGCGGCGTGGGGCGGGGCCGCAGCGCGCTGGTGGTGCTGGACCCACTCACCGGGGATCCCGACCCGGTCTTCCACCCCCCGTACGGGGGATCAGGCGGCGAGTCGCCGCCAGCCGACGCCGACCAGGACGACGGCGGCCAGCCCGACCAGCAGTGACACCACCCGGCGGCCAGCCTGCACCACCGGGCTGCCCAGGGGGGTGAGCCTCACGTCCACTCGCGGTTCCAGCGGATCGACGAGCACCGGCACAGGCGGGTGGGTGTGCGCGGGCGCGCGCAGGGGCGCCAGCAGGCCGCCCTGGGCCGTGTCCGCGGGTGACACGGCTCCATGGGTCAGCGACACGCGCAGCCGGCCCCGGTCCGCCGGGGTGCGCCCCACCGCGAGCCGGTCGGCGAACGGCAGCGCCTGGTGCCAGTGGTCCTCGCCGACCATCCAGGTGACGTGGGTGGTCGAGCCCGCGGCGCCGTCCAGGAGCGCGCGGTCGAAGGCGACCTCGTACTCGCGGGGCTCGCCCGCCTCGGCCGGGGCTCGGTCGAAGAGGTACAACCAGGCCTGGGCGAGGAACGCGTTGGTGGCCTGCTCGTGGGGGGGCACGGCGCGGATCTCGTGCAGCCGCAGGCGGTAGCCGAGGTCGTCCAGCAGCCTGACCGAGCGGTCCGCACACAGGGACACGCCGTCCGGCGGCGCCCCGCCGGCGTGCGCCACCACCCACACCCGGGCCGGCCGCTGGTCGCCGGGGAGGCAGGGATCGGCCTGTCGCACGGCGGCCAGCCTGGACGGCAGGTGGAAGCGGAGGTCCAGGCCGGCCAGGGCCAGGTCGCCGGGCTGCCACAGCTCGGTGATACGGTGCGCGGACCAGGCCTGTGTGTCGCTCACCTGGCTCACCTGGCGCAGGGTGGCGGTGCCGGTCAGCAAGAGCAGCGCGGCCACGGGCGCCACCCCCGCACGCCAGCCCGCCGCGGTCAGGGCCCGTAGCCAGACCACGACCAGCGCGGGTAGCAGGGCCATGTAGGCGCGGGGGTAGACCGGGAACTCCCGGTCGGTGATACGGGTGAAGCCCCAGGCGAACAGCACCGATCCACCCACGGCCACCACCAGCAGCAGGGCCGCGGCCACGGCCAGGGGATCGCGGCTGCGCAGCGCGGCCACCAGGCCGGCCGTCAACAGCGCCAGCGGGCCGGCGGCCATCCACGGATCCTCCAGGGGGAGGCAGGCGTAGCCCTCGGCGTACACCGTGGCCAGGGTAGCCACGTGGCCGATCACGGCCGCCAGCAGGCCCAGCGGCTCGCCCGCCGGGTCGGCGTGGGGCTCGATCACCGCGGCGAAGGGTGTGCCCAGCAGGCGCACGACGAGCACGGCCGCGGGGACGGCCAGCGCGGCGCACACACCACCCCAGGTGATCAGCGCCTGGCGCCGGGCCAGGTCGGGGTGGGGCGCCATGCGTACCATCAGCGGCGTGGCCACCAGGGCGGCCCCGGCCACGTAGGCGAAGAAGTAGTCGTTGATCGCGCCCAGCAGCAGCCCGGCGGCCAGCAGGTACGGTCGCCGGCCCCTGGCGAGGTCGGCCAGGCCCGCGAGGACGAACAGCCCGGTGAGCGGCCCCAGCGCGTAGTTGTTGGAGTCGTGGGCGTGGTACGACAGCATCGGCGCCAGGGCCACGGCCAGGCCCGCGGCCAGGGCGGTCCGGCGCTGGCACCGCCGGGCGAGGCACACCCAGGTCAGCAGTGCCCCGAGGCAGGCCGCGGCCGCGGCATGCAGTCGCCACGCCAGTGGCTGGTCGGCACCCAGCGCTCCGATGACGATGGCGCGCAGGGCCCAGGCCAGGGGGAGGTGGGCACCGAACTGCTCGGGGTCGTTCACACCCAGGGAGCGGTCGAGCGCGTCCCACGCGGTATGGCCGAGGCGGGCGAGCTCGTCACCGCTGAAGTCGCGGACCTCGATGCCGGTGAACGCGGCCCACGCGGCCACGACCGCGATCACGGCCAGGCTGGCCCAGGTCTTCCAGTGGCGGAGGTCGACGCCGTCCAAGGTCAGGGGAGGGCGTCAGGAGGTGCGACGGCGGTGCCAGGCCAGCACACCCAGGCAGGCGCCGAGCAGCAGCAGGTTGCCGGTGAAGATGGCGTTGCGCTGGCCACGCACGTCACAGCTGGACTCGCAGCCCTCCTCGCCCTCGCAGCCCCCGCAGCCGCCCTCGCCGCCGCCCTCGTCGCCGCAGCCGAGGTCGCCGATCCCGGCCGGGTCGAGGATGTCCAGCGTGGGGTAGATGCCGAGGTAGTCGCCGGCCGGCCCGGCCGGCGCCACGTCGATGGACGACAGGCCCATGCCCGCGAACAGCAGCGGGCCCCACACCAGGTCCTCGGGATTGAGGAAGGAGTCCAGCACCGTGTCGAGCAGGCCGGACATGATGTCGCTGAAGTTCGTCTCGATCTGGCTGTTGAGGTCCGGCGCCATCTCGTTGTAGCTGACCGTGGGATCCATGTTCTCGGTGTCGATCTCGATCTCCACGCCGAACGAGCCGTCCCCGGGCGCCACGATGTCCACGCCCACGGACACGTCCGCGTCGATGGTCACCACGTGCGCCTTGCGGTCCTGCACGTCCGCGTAGAATTCCAGTCCCAGGTCCTCGATCAGCGGATCCATGTCGTGGGTGCCGTTGTACAGCAGCTCCGGTGGGTTCTTGGGCAGCGTGCGGATCATCATCGCGCTGGGCTGCTCGAGCCACACCCGCTCCAGCAGGTGGCGGTCCTCCTCGTCGACCATCAGCGCGAGGAACGAGGTGTCGATGGGGAAGCCCAGCTCGGCCGGGTCCACGTCGTAGCACAGGATCCCGCCCCGCCAGAAGGCGTACAGGGCCGACGCCAGCGAGTCGTCCGAGGCGAACAGTGCCGCGTGGTGGGTGGCGGCGGAGTCCATGTCCGGCGCCGGGTTGTCGGTGAACGGGCTGCCGCCCGGATCGTATGGCGCCACGCACTCGGCGGCCGGCGCGTCGAACGTGGTGTTCATCATGATGCGCAGTCCGGCCGGGTCGATGAGGATGTCGTGGGGCACGACGCTGACGTCGAGGGGCACGTCGAGGAGGTCGACGGTGTCCTCGAAGGCCGCGCTCTCGAAGCCCTCCTCGATCATGGTCTCGATCTCGCCGGGGAGGTCCTCTTCGATCATGGCGTAGAGGTCACCGGCGGCGTAGTCCAGCACCAGGTCGATCAGGTCGATGCCGATGTAGCCGAGGAGGTCGTTGATCGTGTCGAGGCTGCAGCCGTCGAGCTCGATCTTGTCCGATGTCAGTGCCGTGTCGAGGTTGTGGCTCGGCGGCGGCACGGTGGCGTCGAGGTAGGGGGGCTCGCCGTTGCCCGGGTCGATGATCTCCATGCTGACCAGCAGCGTGGCCGTGACGTTGATCGGCTCGATCCAGATGTTGCAGTTCTGCGATGCGAGGTCACACAGGAAGCCGTCGATGTCGAGGTCGACGTTGAACGGATCCCACTGCGAGTTGATCCACACGTTGAGGTTGACCTGCACCGACAGCACATCGGTCTGCGGCACGATGTCCACCGAGTTCATCTGCAGGAAGACGTTCATCCCGGTGATATCGATGTTCAGGTCGCACCAGCCGAAGCTCGACGTGGTGTTGACGTCGTCGATGGGCATCTCGCTGGGCACGAGGTAGGGCACCTGCTCCTCGAGGAAGTCCAGCCCGGCGGGCGTGACGTCGGCGAGGATGCCGTCGACCACGGTCTCACCCGGGCCGATGTCGGCGCGCGCCACCGCGGGCGCGAGCATCAGGGCGAGCGCGGCGGCTGCGGTCCATCGTCTCTGCATGCGTGATCTCCTCCGTGGGGAGCGGTCCGATGCGCTGCATCGTAGACCATGCCCCCCCGCCGCTCAAGGGAATCCCCGCGCACGCACCTTGCGCACGCGAGGCTCGCGGGTATGATCGCGCGACCCCGAATGCCAACCCAGGGAGCCGACCATGACCTTCGTTCTCGACGAGACCCAGGTAGCGCTGGCCGACAGCGTGCGCCGCTTTGCCCAGGACCGGATCGCGCCGACCGTGGCCGAGGACGACGAGCAGGGGCGGTTTCGCAAGGACCTGTTCCACTCCATGGGCGAGCTGGGGTTCACCGCGGTGCCCACGCCCGAGCAGTACGGCGGCCTGGGACTCGGCTACACCGAGTACGCGATCCTGCTGGAGGAGCTGGCCAGGGTCAGCCCCGCGTACGCGGTGACCGTGGCAGTCAACGGCCTGCCCCAGGTGATCCTGGCCCAGTTCGGCACCCCCGATCAGTGCGAGCGCTACCTGCCACGGCTGGCCGCGGCCGAGCTGCTCGGCGGCTTCTCCCTGAGCGAACCGGGCTGCGGCAGCGACGCCGCCTCCCTGACGACCACGGCAGTGCGCGACGGCGACGACTACCTGCTCAACGGCTCCAAGGCGTGGGCTACGCAGGGGCACGACGGGGACCTGTTCATCATCATGGCGCGCACCGGCGCCGCCGGGGCACGCGGTGTCTCCGCGTTCATCGTCGAGTCCGCCTTCGAGGGGGTCTCGTTCGGCAAGCCCGAGGACAAGATGGGGCTGCGGGCCTCGCACACGTCGATCATCAACCTGGACAATGTGCGCGTGCCGGCCGCGAACCGCGTCGGCGGCGAAGGGGAGGGGTTCGTGGTGGCGATGCAGGCGCTGGACTCGGGCCGCATCACCATCGGCGCCACCTCGGTGGGCCTGTCCCAGGCCGCCCTGGAGGTGGCGGTGCAGTACTCCACCGAGCGGGAGGCGTTCGGCAAGCCCATCGGCCAGCACCAGGGCGTCGGTTTCCTGCTGGCCGACATGGCCATCGACATCGAGAGCTCGCGGCTGCTGGTGATGCAGGCCGCGGGCCTGCGCGACGCGGGCAGGCCGTACAGCCACGTGGCCGCGATGGCCAAGTGCAAGGCCACGGACACCGCCATGAAGGTGACCACCGACGCGGTCCAGGTGCTCGGTGGCTACGGCTACACGCGGGAGTACCCGGTGGAGCGCATGATGCGTGACGCCAAGGTGATGCAGATCGTGGAGGGTACCAACCAGGTGCAGCGGATCGTGATCTCGCGCCACCTGCTCAGTGGCGTGTGACCTGCGACGCGGGTTTCGTGGTACCTTCCGTGAGGTGATACGAGAGGAGACGACCGTTTGGTCAACTCCTTGTAAAGAATGAGGAATTCCTTTTCGCTTCCAGTCCGGACCCCCGGATGGTCCGTTGGAACGGGAGAGGCGCGGTGGCGGACGACGCCCTGGACGAGGCAGCCCGCGTGCTGGCCGGTTGCCGGCAGGCGGTGGCCCTGACCGGGGCGGGGATCTCCGTGGAGAGCGGGATCCCCGACTTCCGCAGCGCCGGCGGCCTCTGGGAACGCTTCGATCCGATGGTGTACGCCACCATCGAGACCTTCCGGCAGACGCCGGAGCGTTCCTGGGAGCTGTTCGTGGAGGTGGACGAGGTGCTGCGCAGCGCCGAACCCAACGCTGGCCACCGGGCGCTCGCCGAACTCGAGCGCCTCGGCGTGCTGGGATCGGTGATCACGCAGAACATCGACGGGCTGCACCAGGCCGCGGGCAGCCGCACGGTGAGGGAATTCCACGGATCCCACGCGCAGCTGCACTGCGTATGGTGCCACGCGCGCTACCCGCAGGAGCGCGCCCGCTCCGGTGGGCTACCGCGCTGCGACTGCGGACGGCCGCTCAAGCCCGCCGTCGTGCTGTTCGGCGAGGCGATCCCGGACGCGCCCATGCGGGATTCGGCGCATGATGCCGACCGCGCGGACGCGATCCTCGTTGTGGGAACGTCCGCGGAGGTCTACCCTGCCGCTGCCATCCCTCACCGGGTGGCGGAGCGGGGCGGACCGGTGATCGTTGTCGACCTGGAGCCGACATCACTGACTCGGCAGGTGCCCTGCACGTTCCTGGAGGGGGCGGCAGGCACGGTGCTGCCGCAGCTGGTGGACCGGATCCGCCAGGTCATGGAGAAGTCCGGGGAGGCCGTGGTCCGACGTGGTGGACCAGGGGAAGAGGTCCTGGGGTAGACGATGCGTATCTGTCCGTTGTGCCAGGCGACCTACGAGGACGACATCGAGTTCTGTTTCAAGGACGGCTCGCCGCTCGATCCCCTCGATGGAGACGGCGACTCCGACCGCAGCTTCTCGGAGGAGTTCTCGGTCAACGACAGCGTGGAGTTCATGCCGCCGGACGCCATCGCGCTGACCGGCGAGCTGGAGATCCCGGTCTCGCGGGACGACGACGAGGCGCAGGACGGCGAGGCGCCCGCTGCGGACGACGACAACGGGATCACCGTCGTGCCGGGCGGCCCGACGTCCCCGCTCGATGACGAGGAGAGCGTCGAGATCCCGGATCCGTTCTCCGTACCGACGCCCACCCCCGTCGATGGCGTCGAGGACCCGATCGCGCTGGTCAGCGGTGAGCAGGCCGAGTCCATGGATCGCGACGAACCCTCCGAGGGGGGCGCGCCGGTGGTCCTGGACGCCGCGGACGTGGCCGAGCCGCCGCCCGTGGAGCCGGAGGCCTCGACCGAGCCGCCACCCCCAGCGGTCGACGACTCGCCCGACGCCGCTCCCTCGGTCGAGGAGAAGGCCGTACCGCCGGAGCCCGCCGACGTATCGGATCCGCCGGGGGCCGAGGCCACGCCCGACGAGAGCGGGACCGCGTGGCTGGACGGCGTGGCGGACCCGAGCGGCCCGGCCACCGTGCCGACCGCCGACAAGGACGCGTTCCAGGATCCGCTGTACGCGGACATCGAACCCACGGAGGAGAAGCGCAAGAAGCTGGGTGTGTTCTGGCTGTTCATGGCCGTCGTCGCCCTGCTGGTGATCGGAGGCGGCGTGCTGCTGGTCGTGAAGGGCCTGCAGAAGGACGCCCTGGACGACGGGACCGTGGGCGAGCTGACCATCGACAGCTCCGGCCTGAACCGCGATCGTGACCGCGAGCCGGCCACCCCGGCGCAGCACGAGCCGGACGCGGTCGGCGATGGCCAGGAGGATCCCACCGAGGGCGAGGGGGAAGGGGAAGAGCCGACCGAGGGTGAGGGACCCACGGAGGGTGAAGGAGAAGAGCCGACCGAGGGCCTCGAGGAGGACACGACACCGGGCGAGGAGCCGACCCCAGCGGAGGACGTCACCCCCGAGCCGCCCACGCCCGAGCCACCCACGCCCGAGCCACCCACGCCCGAGCCGCCCACGCCCGCCGCGAACGACGGCACGGCCGATGGCGGGAACCCCTGGGCCACCGGCCAGTCCGGGACCGGAACACCGGTCACGTCCGGCACCGGCACCAATCCCTGGGGCGCGGGTGCTGCGCAGATGGGCAAGGTCACGGTCTCCAGCGCGCCGGTCGGGGCCACCTTCTACGTGGGCGGCCAGCGCCGGGGCACCACCCCGCTGACGGTGGACGTGGCCTACGGCCAGCACAACATCCGCGTGGAGATGACCGGCTACGTGGCCCAGGAGCGTCCCGTCAGCGTGCAGTCGGGAACGGTCTTCGTGGACTTCTCGCTGCAGCGCGCGGCCGCGCCGACCAGCGGCAAGCTGACCGTGCACACGACGCCGGCCACGGGCGCCACGCTGTACGTCAACGGGTCGGTCCGCGGCGTCACGCCGATCACCCTCGACGTCACCCCGGGCGTGTACTCGCTGCGCGTGGAGCTGGCCGGGTTCCCGACCAAGGATCTCAGCGTGGACCTGTCGGACCTCGCTCCCGGTGAGAACCGCACCCGCGTCATCTCGATGGAGTGAGCAACCGCACCGCCGTCAGCTGACGATCCCGCCTCCAGCCCTCCGCCTCCAACCCCAGCCCCGAGCCGCCCCGGATGGGGACATGCACACGTAACTCACCCCGACGCTTCGAACGGCCCCTTCCTGCCGGAGTTACTTGTGCGTGTCCCCGTGTCGTCACCAACCACCGGTGGGATCCCCGGAGCCTGCGGAGCAGGCGACGGGCCGCGTCCCGAGGAGATCGACGTGGGTTCGTACGGATCCGATCAGGTGATTGGAGGCGGTACGGGGTGGTCCGGCACACCGGCAGGCCGCGACTTG
>CAZXHG010000217.1:0-17273 GCA_964639985.1 uncultured Rickettsiales bacterium | reverse complement strand
CAGCTCGATGGCCGTGCGGTGCCGCATCGTGTGCTCCCAGATCACCTTGCCGAAGGCCATGTAGTACTTGCCCCGGGTGGGCTGGCACTCCACAGCCTGCTTGAACTTGGCAGCCGCGGTCTCGGGATCCTCGCGCTTCAACGCGTCCTGGCCCTCGCGCCAGAAATCCTCGGCGCGCTGATTGCGGGCCTTGCCCACGGCGCGCTGGTACAGCTGCCGCGCCTCTTCGTTCTTGGGGTCGAGCAGCAGGGATCGCTGGAGGAGCTTGCCGGCCTCGTCGAAATCCCCCTGCTCCCAGGAACGCCGGCCCAGCAGATAGGCCTTGCGGGCCTGACGCAGCCGACCGGCGAGCTTGTCCTTGGCCTCGGTGAGAAACGAAGGCATCGGCGCCTTCTTCTTCTTCATCCGTACCTGGCCGCTGTCGCCCTTCCTGCGCGGGTGGCCGCGGCGCTCCAGCATGGTGCCGAAGTTCACCTCGTGGGTGGCCATCGAGACCTGGCCGGTGTCCTCGGTGCCCCCGGCCAGCTTGGCGTCGTAGTCGGCTCGCAGCCCGTCGTCGCTCAGGACCCTGTAGGCCTCGTTGATCCGCGCGAAGACCTGCTCGAGCCTGCTCTTGTACGGACCGAGCTCGCGTCGGTAGAAGCGGTCGGGGTGGAATTCCCGCGAGAGACGATAGTACGCCCGCTTGATCGCCTTGTCCGTGGTCTCGGTCCGGACCTCCAGCAACTCGTAGAAGGTGGCGTCGCCCAGCACGTCGAACAGGCGGTCGATGCGCGCCTGCTGCTGGGGGGTGAGGTCCACCTCGGTGCCGTCCGGCAGCACGAGCTTGCCGTCGTCCGTCACCTGCGTACCGGAGAGCGTGTCCTCGTCGATGTCGATCTCGACGTCCGGGCGCGCCTCGTCGTTGGGTGTCGTCTCGTCCATGGTTCCTCAGAGGATGTATCGGCTGAGGTCGTCGTCCCCGACCACATCCCCGAGTCTAGCATCCACGTACCCGGAATCAATCCCGAGACGCTCCCCAGAGCGGGTGTGGGCGTCGAAGGCGATCTCGTCCATCAGGCGCTCCATGACCGTGTGCAGCCGGCGCGCGCCGATGTTCTCGGTGCGCTCGTTGACCTCCGCTGCGATCTCGGCGATGCGGCGGATCCCGTCGTCGGTGAAATCCAGGGTCACGCCCTCGGTGGCCATCAGGGCCGCATACTGCAGGGTGAGCGCGTTGTCCGGCTCGACGAGGATGCGGCGCAGCTCCTCGGTGCCGAGATCGTCGAGCTCCACGCGGATGGGGAAGCGGCCCTGCAGCTCGGGGATCAGGTCCGACGGCCGACAGCCGTGGAACGCGCCCGCGGCCACGAACAGGATGTGGTCGGTGTTCACCGTGCCGAACTTGGTGCCCACCGCGCTGCCCTCGACGATGGGCAGGATGTCCCGCTGGACCCCCTCTCGGGAGATGTCGGGGCCGCGGCCGCCGCGCTCGTCCGAACCCACGATCTTGTCGATCTCGTCCAGGAAGATGATGCCGTTCTCCTGGGCCAGCTCAACGGCGCGGGCCGTGACCTCGTCCATGTCGATCAGCTTGTCGGTCTCCTCCGCGGTCAACGCGTCGAGGGCCGCCGGAACCCTCAGCTTCCGCTGCTTGGATTGCTTGGGCATCATCTGGCCGATCATCTCCGAGATGTTGATCCCCATCTCGTCCAGGCCCTGGCCGGACAGCACCTCGACCTTGGGGCCCGCCGAGCCCCGGGTGGTCAGCTCCACCTCGCGGCTGTCGAGCTTGCCGTCACGCAGCCACTGGCGCATCTTCTCGCGGTGCTTGCGGGCACGGTCACGCGCCTCGGCCCGGGCCGCGGGATCGCCGGGGGGGACCGTCTCGTTGCGTGGCGGCGGCAGCAGCACGTCCAGCAGCCGCTCCTCGGCCGCCTCCCGGGCAGGTGCGCGCACGCGCTCCATCTCCTCGGAGCGCATCATGTTGACCGCGATCGCGGCCAGGTCACGCACCATCGACTCCACGTCCTTGCCCACGTACCCCACCTCGGTGAACTTGCTGGCCTCGACCTTGACGAAGGGCGCGCCCGCGAGGTTGGCCAGCCGACGCGCGACCTCGGTCTTCCCCACGCCTGTCGGCCCGATCAGGATGATGTTCTTGGGGGTGATCTCCTCGCGCAGGTCGTCGCCCACCTGCTGGCGGCGCCAGCGGTTGCGCAGGGCGATGGCCACCGCCCGCTTGGCGTCGTGCTGGCCGATGATGTAGCGATCCAGGGCCTCGACCACCTGGACCGGCGTGAGCGCGGACGCGAGCTCGGCGGCCCTCATGGGGTCTCCTCCTCGCCCAGCGTCACGACACGAACGCTGTCGTTGGTGTAGATGCAGATCTCCGCGGCGATGGCCATGGCCCGCCGTACGACCTCGGACGGCGGCAGATCCGTGGAGGCGATCAGCGCCCGCGCCGCAGCGATGGCAAAGCCCGACCCGCTCCCCACAGAGGCCACCCCACCCTCCGGCTCGAGCACATCGCCGTTGCCGGTCAGCAGCAACAGCCGCTCGGTGTCGGCCACCAGCAGCATCGCCTCGAGGCGGCGCAGGTACTTGTCCGTGCGCCAGTCCTTGCTCAGCTCCACCGCGGCCCGGGACAGGTTGCCGCCAAAGGTGTCGAGCTTCTTCTCGAACCGCTCGAACAGGGTGATGGCGTCTGCGGTCGAGCCGGCGAACCCGGCGAGGATGCGGCCGTCGGCCATGGTCCGTACCTTGGCCGCGCCCGACTTGACGATGGTGTTGCCGAGGGTGACCTGACCGTCGCCTGCCATGGCCACGGTGTTGCCACGGCGCACGGCCAGCACGGTCGTTCCCTTCATCTGCTCCATGCGATCTCCCGTCTGTCCACGCGACCTGCGGTCCGCGGGTGGGAGCCAATGTAATCAGGATCGCGCGATCCTCAAGCCCGGGGGTGACAGGCCTCGTAGATCTCCATCAGCTGTTCGACGGTGAGGTGGGTGTAGCGCTGGGTGGTGGACAGGTTGGCGTGCCCCAGCATCTCCTGGATCGCGCGCAGGTCCGCGCCGCCCTCCAGCAGGTGAGTGGCGAAGCTGTGGCGCAGGGCGTGGGGGTGCAGGTCCTTCAGCAGGGGAGCCAGCAGCCCGGCGCGCTTGACCACGCGCCGCACGCTGCGATCGGTCAACCGTCCGCCGCGGGCGTTGAGGAACAGCGCGGTCTCACCCGACGACGGCACGAGCTGCTCACGCACGGCCAGGTAGCGCTGCAGGGCCTCGGCCGCGGGCGGTCCCACGGGCACCACGCGCTCCTTGCTGCCCTTGCCCACCACCCGGATCGAGGTCAGCCCGGCAGGGGCGTCGGCGATGTCCAGGGATGCGAGCTCGGATACGCGCAGGCCGCTACCGTACAGGAGTTCGAGCACGGCCAGGTCACGGGTCGCCAGCACCGAGTCGCCCCGCTCCTGGTCGTCGAGCAACACCCGCGCCTCGTCGCGGCTGAGGAACGCAGGCAGCTTGCGCGCGATCTTGGGCATGCGGATGCGGCGGGCCGGGTTCGCCTCGAGCCTGCCAATCTCCACCAGGTGATCGAAGAAACTGCGCAGCGTCGAGAGCTTGCGGGCCGACGTGCGGGTGGAGACCGTCCCCGCCAGCGAGGCGAGGAACCGGCGGACGACGCGGTGATCGATGTCCTCCAGGGCGCTGTCGGGGGCCTCGTCGTCGAGGAACGCGCGAAACTGGCGCAGGTCGGTGGCGTAGGCGCGCAGGGTCTGAGGCGATGCGCCGCGCTCGGCGCGCAGGTGGTCGAGGAATCGATCGATGGCGTCGGCGATCCGCATCCTCTTCAGGGTCGACCGCAGCCGTCAGGCTGTCAATGGTCGAGCACGGCGCGCACGCGCTCGGCGTAGTCCTGCATGCTCGCCAGGGCCCGCTCGGCCAGGCGACGGCGGCGCTCCCGCTTGGGCAGCTTGCGGCCCCGGTGAGGCATGGGCGGCAGCAGGCCGAAGTTGGCGTTCATCGGCGCCAGCGGCCCTTTCGGCGGGCCCTCGCGCAGGTAGGCCAGCAGCGCGCCGAGCATGGTCTCGGGCGGCGGCGGCGGCAGCGTGGCCGCGCCCAGCACCTCGACCGCAGCCCACAGGCCCGCCATCAGGCCCAGGGCCGTGGACTCCACGTACCCCTCGCAGCCGGCCAGCTGGCCAGCCACCCGCACGGCGGGCAGTCCGTTCAGCCGGAGCTCCCCGTCGAGGCAGCGCGGCGCGTCCAGGTACGTGTTGCGGTGGATGGATCCCAGGCGCAGGAACTCGGCGTGGGCCAGCGCCGGCAGCGTGCGCAGCAGCGCGGTCTGCTCGCCGTGGCGCAGCCGGGTCTGGAAGCCCACCAGGCCCCATGCGGTCTCGTCGGCGTTCTCCGCGCGCAGCTGGATCACCGCGTGGGGCCAGCGGCCGGTGCGAGGATCGTCCAGGCCCACGGGTCGCATGGGACCGAAGCGCAGACTCTCGCGGCCGCGACGGGCGATACTCTCGATGGGCTGGCAACCCTCGAACAGCTTCTCGTCCTCGAACGGGTGTGGGCTGACGCGGTCCGCGGCCAGCAACCCGTCCACGAACGCCTCGTACTGCGCCCCGTCGAGGGGGATGTTGAGATAGTCGCCCGGGCTGTCCGGCTCTCGCCGGGAGGCGCGGTACAGCTCGTCCATGTGCAGGGATTCCGCGGCCACGATCGGCGCGATCGCGTCGTGGAAGTACAGGTGCTCGTCGCCGGTGATCGCGGCCAGCGAACAGGCCAGCGGCTCGGCGGTCAGCGGGCCCGTGGCCAGGATCGCCGGGCCGTCGGTCGTGGGCGGCAGCTCCCGCACAGTCTCGCGGGCGAGCTGCACGTGCTCGAGACCGTCGAGGGCGGCCTCCACCCGCGCGGAGAGCCGCTCCCGGTCCACGGCCAGGGCGGAGCCCGCGGGCACGCGGCAGTCCGCGGCCGCGCCGAGCACCATGGAATCCAGTTCACGCAGCTCGGCCTTGAGCAGGCCGCCCGCCGTGGCCATCACGTCCGATCCCAGCGAGTTGCTGCACACCAGCTCGGCCAGACCGCCGGTGAGGTGAGCGCCGGTCATGCGCCCGGGACGCATCTCCCGCAGGCGCACCGGCACACCGCGCAGGGCGAGCTGGAACGCGGCCTCGCTGCCGGCCAGCCCACCACCGACCACGTCGACGCGGGGAGTGTTCATCGAACCGTGCGGGAGATCAGGTCTCGTCCTCGGCCGCCTGGGACTTGCCCTTGCCCCCCTTGCGGCCTCCACGGCGGACGATGGTCTTGCACTTGGGGTAGGCCGAGCACGCGACGAAGGTGCCGTAGCGACCCCGCCGACGCACGGTGGGCGAGCCGCACTTGGGGCACGGCGGCAGCTCGGCCTTCTCGCCGGCGCCGCCCTCGCCCTTGCCCGCGGGGTGGTCGTCCAGCGGACGGGTGTTGCGGCACTTGGGGAACCCGCTGCAGGCCAGGAACTTTCCGTAGCGGCCGTGCTTGATCACCATCGGCGACTCGCACTTCTCGCACACCTCGTCCGTGGCCTGCTCGCGCTCGGCTGGCTTGATGTTGCCGTCCTCGTCCTCCTCGACGTTCATCGTGTTGCGACAGTCGGGGAACCCGCTGCAGGCCAGGAACTGGCCGTTGCGCCCCCACTTGAGCACCATGCCGCCGCCACAGCGGTCACAGGTGAACTCCGTGGGGATGCCCTCCCGCTTGATGTTGCGCATGGACGTCTTGGCCGTCTCGAGCAGCCCCTGGAACTGACCGTAGAACTCCGAGAGGATGCCTTGCCAGTCCGCCTTGCCCTCGGCGATGTCGTCGAGCCGCCCCTCCATCTCGGCCGTGAACGTGGCGTTGATGATGCCGGGGAAGCACTCCGCCAGCAGCGAGTCCACGGTCAGGCCCAGGTCGGTGGGGTGCAGCTTGCCCTTCTTCTTGCGCACGTAGTCGCGGTCGTTGAGGTTGCTGAGGATCAGCGCGTAGGTGGAGGGCCGGCCCACACCCTTCTCCTCCAGCTCGCGGATCAGCGTGCTGTCGGAGTACCGCGGCGGCGGCTCGGTGAAGTGCTGGGTGGGCTTGATCTCGAGGCACTTCAGGTCCTCGCCGTCGTTCACGTCCGGCAGCGTCACCTCGCTGTCGTGGGGGTCGGTCTCGCCGTTGTCCTTGCCCTCGGTGTACACCGCCGAGAAGCCGGCGAAGACCTGGATCGATCCCCGGGCCGTCAGGTTGTGGCCTGCGGCCTCCACGTCGATGGTCACCTGATGGTAGACCGCTGGCTTCATCTGGCAGGCCACGAAGCGATTCCAGATCAGGCGGTAGAGCTTGAACTGATCGGCGGTCAGGCGTCCCTTGATCGTCTCGGGATCGTGGTTGACGTCCGTGGGTCGGATGGCCTCGTGCGCATCCTGGGCGCCCTTGCGGGTGGCGTAGACGTTGGCCTTGTCCGGCAGGAACTGCTCGCCATAGCGGTGCTCGATGAACGCACGCGCCGCGGCCACGCTGTCGGCCCCGAGCCGCACCGAGTCGGTACGCATGTAGGTGATCAGACCGACCGTGCCACCCTCGAGGTCCACCCCCTCGTACAGGGACTGGGCCACCCGCATGGTCTTGCGCGGCGAGTAACGCAGCTTGCGGGACGCCTCCTGCTGGAGCCGGGACGTGATGAACGGGGCCGGTGGCTTGCGGTTGACCTTGCGACGCTTGACCTTGGCCACACGCGGGGTGCACGCCTGGATCTCGTCGACGATGCTCTGGGCGTCGGTGCCGTTGGAGATCTCCCGCTTCTTGCCGCCGGTACCGCGGTAGCGCGCGGTGAACGACGGTGGGGAGATGCCCTCCATCTGCGCGGCGATGCGCCAGAACTCGCGGGGCTTGAACGCGGTGACCTCGGCCTCGCGCTCGGCGATCATGCGCAGCGCCACCGACTGCACTCGGCCGGCGGACAGGCCCTGGCGGACCTTCTTCCACAGCAGCGGGCTGATCTGGTAGCCCACCAGCCGATCGAGGATGCGCCGGGTCTGCTGGGCGTTGTAACGGTCGCGATCGAGCTGCCCCGGATCCTCCAGCGCGTCCATGACGGCGCGGGGAGTGATCTCGTTGATGCGCACCCGGAAGACGCCCTCGCGGTCACCGAGCTCCTCGGCGATGTGCCAGGCGATGGCCTCGCCCTCACGGTCGGGGTCGGGGGCGAGGTAGACCTCGTCGGCCTTCTTGGAGCTGCTCTTGATCTTGCGCAGGATGTCGCGCTTGCCCCGTATCACCTCGTATTGAGGATCAAAGCCGTTGTCCACGTCCACACCGAGCTGGTGGTCGGGCAGGTTCTTGACGTGCCCGACGCTGGCCAACACGTCGTAGTCGTCGCCGATGTACTTCTTGATCGTGCGGGCCTTGGCCGGCGACTCCACGATGACGAGCGCTCGCGTCATCTGATACTCCTCACGAGAAAATGACCTTCCACTCTTCTTCGAGGAAGGTGATGCCATCCATGTCGATCTGCCGCTCGAAGAAGATCTCGGCGGCTATCCTACGAACATCTTCGAACCGCGCAAGTCCCTCGACCTGCGAGGCGACGCGATCCAGGACCTCGACCTCCAGCGTCTCGTCCACGTACCCCAGCTCGCGCAGCACGACCAGCAGCCTGCTGGCACCGGTGTCGAGCCGCACGGTGGCCGCAGGGGCGGCTCTGCCGGGACGTCGCGTCGTCATCCTTCACTCCATCCTCGCGATGCGGCCGTCAGCAGCGACCGTCACCGCGCCCTGCAGCCGCAGCCGCAGCAACAGGGCCTGCATCTCGCCCGGCTCGAGGCCGGTGGTCCTCGCCAGCGCCTCGTCGGACCGCGGCCCGGACGCGAGCGCCGCCATCACGTCGGCGACCGGATCCCGCCGCAGCGCCAGCGACCGCTGGGCACCCGCGGTGTGGCCCGCGGCGTCCAGCACCTCCAGCACGTCCTCGGCGCCGGTCACCGGCACGGCGCCCTGACGCAGCAGTCGGTTGCAGCCCACGCTGGCAGGGCTGTCGATGGGCCCGGGCACGGCCATCACCTCCCGCCCCGCGTCCAGCGCCTCCCGCGCCGTGATCGACGACCCGCTGCGTGCGGCAGCCTCGACCACGACCACGGCGTACGCCAGGCCGGCGATCACCCGGTTGCGCTGGGGGAACCGGGCGGGCAACGGCGAGGTCCCCGGCGGGAACTCGCTCACCACCAGCTGCTCCCGCGCCAGACGCTCGTATAGACGGCGAAGGCTGGCCGGAGACGCCCGCTCCGGACCGGCGGCGAGCACGGCCACCGTGCCACCCGGGCCGTCCAACGCGCCGGTGTGAGCGGCCTCGTCGATGCCGAACGCCATGCCCGACACCACGCACACGCCGGCCTCGGACAGGGCGCGGCCGAGCTGTCGGGCCACGCGCCGGCCGTAGGTCGTGGCGTGACGCGCACCCACCAGGGCCGCGGCTGGGAGCTCGAGCCGGTCCAGCCGCCCCACGGCGTACAGCACGGGGGGCGGACAGGGGACCGTGCGCAGTCGCTCGGGGTAGCGTCCGTCCGCGTACGTGATGACGTGCACGCCCAGGCCCTCGCACGCATCGAGCACTCGCTCGGCGCGGCGCAAGTCACGCGCGGCCCCGGGCCGATCGCCTTCAGGATCAAAGATCGTCTCGACGGACCCGTGGTCCGCCAGCAAGCCCTTCGTGTCCACGGCCCGACCGGGCAGGGACAGGGCAACCCAGCATTGTCGTGCGTCCAAGGCACACCCCTCCGCGTCTGCATCGAGACTCGCTCGGGGGGCGCCCGGTTCAGCGAGGCGAAAGATCTATAGAGCCGGAGCGGGAGGCGTCAAGGGGGTTGGCGGTATTAATAGTAAAAGGGATCAGTTCATCTCGGCTTCTTCGACCACGGTGTAGACGCGGTCGCCGATGGAGACATTCTGCGCACCGTCGACGAGGACCGCGGTGGCGTGGTTGTCGTCCACGGAGTACACCACCAGCTTGCCGACCACGAACAGGGGGAGCCGCTCGATCTTCTTGCGCTCACGCGCGGTCCTGGCCAGCGGGTCGTCCCGCCGCATCACCCAGAACACGGTGCCCGGCTCCACGCCGCTGTTGCGGCCGCGGTCGATGAACAACACCTCGCGGGACTGCATCAGGCTCGCATCCTGCACCAGCCGATCGATGATGTAGCCCTCGACCTGGCCCTGCACCTGGCGTTCGGAGACCAGCGAGCTGACGGGCACGCGATCGGCGATCATGTCACCGCGCATGACCGGGTCCCAGCCATCGATGACCTTGGAGGTGGCCACGCCGGTCCGCAGGTTGACGTCGGTGATCAGGACCTCGCCGACCACCTGGTAGAGGGTGCCCACCCGGGCGCGCCGCACGTACGGGTGTCGCACGTCGTGCACCTCGCGATAGATGGTGTAGATGTCGCCGCAGTGCACGTCCTCGACCGTGTCGTCCTCGTACTGCAGGTACGCGGTCTGCTCCAGGCCCAGCAGGGTGCCGATCTCCTTGGAGGCGTAGACCTCGCCGAGCTGCATGTCGTCCTTGTCCCGCGGGTCGGACACGATGAAGCCCGGGGCCGAGACCCGGTAGCGGTAGTCCCGCAGCCGGAACGGCTTGGCCACGCCGCACTCGCGCTGATCGGCGAGGATGCTCACGATGTTCAGGAACGCCTCCTCGTACGCGTAGTCCTCCGGGCCGACCTCGCCCACGGTGAAGATGGGCGGGCGGATGTCGGTGCCGGGCTGGAAGCGGATCACCTGACCGGGGTAGATGTAGTGCGGGTTGGTGATCTCCTCGTTGTTGATCGACCACAGGCCGGGCCAGGTCTCGGGGTCGCCGAAGAACCGACCGCAGATGCCCCACAGCGTGTCGCCCCGGACGATGCGGTAGATGTCCTCGTCGAACTTGGGACGCTCCGCGCCGTACCCCAGGGTCACCCCGCCGTAGTCGACGTCACCCTCGACATCGCTGCTGCCGTACGAGGAGCGCGGCTCGTCGGCCTGGGCCGCGGCGAGGGCCGGTACCAGGAACGTCAGGATCAAGGAGAGGGTCCACCAGCGACAACTCATCACAACACTCCCTGCAAGGCACACGTCGGCACCTCATGGACTTCGTCCATTCTCCGGTCCGGGAGGTGGGGTGTCAAGAATCGGCCTGATATCCGGGGCTTGAGGATCAGGGAGACGTCCACAGGGAATCCCACAGGGGGCGGGGCACGAACAGGCTCACCTCGCGGCCCGGCCGGTAGGGGAAGGTCTGCACCTCGTAGCCGTCGCCGAGCTCTCGCTGGAGGCGGCCCCGCTGCCGGGCGTCGCAGATGAACAGGTCGGCGCGGTCACGCCAGCGGTCCCAGTCCTTCACCTCGTCGGGGTACTTCTTGTAGTAGCGGAAGTTCGACGGATTCCAGTCCCGGGTGTACAGGTACCAGCGCATCGGGTTCTTGGCGTTGATGGAGACCACGCTCAGGCCGCCGGCGTGGTCGCCCTCCTCGTCGAGTTCCCACAGCAGCTCCACCATGCCCATGTAGTTGCGCACCGTCTGCACGTACACGTACGGCAGCGACCCGTCGTCGTAGCGCTCGAAGTTCTGCTCGTACGAGGCCCTGCCGAACACGGTCAGCGCGACCAGCCAGGCGGCCACCGAACCGACCAGCAGCCACCGGGATCGTGGGCGCGCCCAGGTCCACAGGCGGCCCACGCCGCAGCCGGCCAGCAGCGCCAGCGGCAGGGTCACGTTGAGCAGGCACCACGGCGTCTTGTAGGGGATGGCCGAGTACACCAGGTACGACAGCAGGAACCAGCCACCGAGGAACAGGGTCGGGCGCTCGCGGCGCGCCAGGCCCACGGCCAGCTCGCCCGCGCCGGCCACCAGCGCCGGCCAGACGTAGGGCCAGTAGGTCAGCCAGTAGGTGAACGCCTTCTTCTGGTTGCGGCCCGTGACGCCGTAGTCGGTCCAGTACGTGTAGGTGGTGAAGATGCCCTTCACGCCCTCCCAGAAGGTGAAGAACGACGAGAAGAACAGGACCATCAGCACCCAGAAGCAGACCGTGGCGGCCAGCAGCTGAGGCCACCGCCGCAGGGTGTGACGGGCCAGCGCAGCGAGGGTCGGGGGCGAATCGTCGCGGGCAAGGCGCGCGCGCGTCCAGGGCAGCGCCACGGCCGCGACCGCCGCACCACCGCACACGCAGGCCACCGAGATGATCGCCGTCTCCTTGTTGGCGAACATCAGCACGAGACCGACCGCGGCCAGGCAGGCGGTCCCCGTACCGCCACGACGCAGCCAGCGCCACGACGCGCCCACGAACAGCAGCGTGCCGAACACCAGGTAGATCTCGTGGATCACCGTGCGGGAGAAGTACACGTCCATCGGCTGCACCGCGAGCAGCAGGGCCGCGGCCACCACGGCCAGGCCCCCCAGCATGCGGCGGTAGATGGGCAGCAGGGCCACGGTCAGCACGCCGGTCAACGCCGTGCCCAGGCGTAGACTGACGTCGGATGGTCCCAGCAGCCAGAACCACACCAGGTTGACGTAGTACAGCAGCGGCCCGTGGTAGTCGCTCGCCCGGTAGTGATAGTAGCCGGTGTTCACCCCCTCGAAGGTGCCGGCCGGCCACAACAGCCGCAACGTGAACCAGCCGTTGACGCTCTCGTCGCTGTGCAGCGGCTTCAGCGGCAGATCCACGCAGCGGAACAGCCACGCCACTACCACGGCGAGCGCGAACAGCATCCACGCCCAGGCGGGGGTGGACCAGGAATGCCGCGGACCGCTGGACTCAGTCATTCACCACGATCGGGGCGTACGGGGTGAAGTCCGTCAGCGGTTCCAGCCAGGCGGTGGCCGCGTCGCGACTGCCGAAGCGCCCCACCCGGACCCGGTGCCAGGTCTGACCGCGGACCTCCGCGGACACCCGGTAGCTGCGAATGCCGGCGGCGTCCAGGCGCTGCACCATCTGCTCGGCCTCGGCTGCCGTCGGCCACGACGCGAGCTGCACCTCCCAGGCGCCCACCCCGGACGGCCGCGGCAGCTCGGCGATGGGGTCGGTCGGCGGCGGAGGTTCCTCGACCGCGGAGTCGGCGTCGACGTCTTCCACCTCGATCTCCAGCTCCGCCGGGGTCGACGGTTCGGGGAGCTCCACCTGCGGCACCTGTGGAATCGGTGGTGGGACGAAGGGGATCGGCGGTGGGGGCGGGGCGGCCTCGATCTCGACCTCTGCGGGCGTCGGCGGTTCCGTCGGTTCCGGGACCTGCAGGAGGTCTGCCTGCGCATCCGCGCCGTCCCCGGCCGCGGCGTCCGCGGGCACGGGGGTGACCTGCGAGGCCCGCTGGTACGAGTCGAGGATCTCGGCGATGGTGCGGTCGGCCGTGGCCACGTCAGGCGCCACCACCTCCCCCTCGGTCGGGGTCATCACCTTGCCCACCTGAACCCCGACCACGAACGCCAGCAACAGCAGCGCGACCATCCCGAGCGTGAGCGAACGGGCCTGGGCCGAGCTGAGCCGCACGCTTCCCCGCTCGACAATGCGATCCAGGTCCTTGAACTGCCTGCCGCTCATGATGGCACCACTCTACCAGACCTCGAGCCCACGGCTCACCAGTGGATCAACTCCATCTGGCGATCCACGAGCTCGCCCACGTACGCCTCCTCCACCGCGTCGACCACCTTGTTGAGCAGACCATCGAGGTAGCGCGCGTCCCCGGACACCGCGACCACGCCGAGGCTCGCCCGGCCCGGGTGGTCCTGGTCGTCGACCTCGGACCACGAGACGTTGAACCGCGAACGGATGCGATCCCGCAGTCGTCGGAGGATCCGGCGCTTGTCCTTGAGGGTGTCCACGCCGTGCAGCAGCAGGGTCAGTCGAAGCACACCGACGGTCATGGTGTGGGGGCGCTCACGCCAGGGTACGCGCGACCTCCTCGACCGTGTAGGTCTCGATCACGTCGCCCTTCTTGATGTCGTGGAAGTCCTGCAGACCGATACCGCACTCGTACCCGGCCGCGACCTCCTTGACGTCGTCCTTGAAGCGCTTGAGCGAGGACAGCTTGCCCTCCCAGGTGACCACACCCGCGCGAAGCAGGCGCGCCTTGTGCCCGCGCTTGATCGTGCCGTCGCTGACGTGGCAACCGGCGATGACGCCGATCTTGGGGATCTTGAACAGGTCCCGCACCTCGACGTGCCCCTGCACGGCCTCCCTGAGCTCCGGGTCGAGCAGCCCGAGCAGCAGCCCCTCGAGTTCTTCGAGGGCCTCGTAGATCACGCGGTAGGTGCGGATGTCCACGCCCTGCTGCTCGGCGAGCTTGATCGCCTTGCCGTCCGGACGCACGTGGAAGCCGATGATCATGCCACCAGAGGCCGCCACCAGCATCACGTCGCTCTCGGTGATGCCGCCCACAGCCGCGTGCAGGATCTTCAGCGAGGTGTTCTCCACGTCGATCTTCATCAACGCGTCACGTACAGCCTCCACCGAGCCGTGCACGTCGGCCTTGAGCACCACGTTGAGGTCGCGACGCTCGTTCGCGGCCAGCACCTCGGCGAAGGCGTCGGCGGTGACGCGGGAGGTCTTGGACAGGGTCTTCTCGCGGGTCTCGGCCAGCCGGTGCTCGACCAGCTGCTTGGCGGCCTTCTCGTCCTCGACCCCGGCGACCTCGTCACCGGCCTCGGGCACGGTTGACAGCCCGTGCAGCTCCACCGGAGTCGACGGCGTCGCCACCTTGACCGGCTTGCCGCGGTGGTCGCGCATGGCACGGATGCGACCGGCCGCGTTGCCCGCGACCACGTGGTCGCCGACCCTCAGCGTGCCGTGCTGGATCAGGGCGGTGGCCACTGGACCAACACCCTTGGAGAGCTTGCCCTCGATGACCACGCCGCGGGCGGCGCGGTCGGGGTTGGCGTTGAGTTCCAGCATCTCCGTCTGCAGCGCGATCATCTCCAGCAGATCGTCGATGCCGATCTGCTTGGTCGCGGAGACCTCGACCATCACCGTGTCGCCGCCCCAGTCCTCGGGGGTGAGCTCGTGCTCGGCGAGGCCCTTCTTGACCAGGTCGACGTTCTTGTTCGGCAGGTCGATCTTGTTGATCGCCACCAGGATCGGCACACCCGCGGCACGGGCGTGGTTGATCGCCTCGATGGTCTGCGGCATGACGCCGTCGTTGGCTGCCACCACCAGCACGACCAGGTCGGTGCAGCCGGCGCCGCGAGCGCGCATCGCGGTGAACGCCTCGTGTCCAGGGGTATCCAGGAAGGTCAGCAGCCTGCCGTTGACCTTCACCTGGTAGGCGCCGATGTGCTGGGTGATGCCACCGGCCTCGCCCGCGGCCACCCGCGAGTTGCGGATGACGTCCAGGATGGAGGTCTTGCCATGGTCGACATGACCCATCACGGTGATCACCGGCGGCCGGGGCTCCAGGTCCTCGGGAGCGTCCTGCTCCTCGACGATGACCTCTTCCTCGCGGAATGCCACGTTCTCGACGGTGTACTCGAACTCCGCGGCCACCAAGATGGCGGTCTCGAGGTCCACGAACTGGTTGACGGTGACCATCTGACCCAGCTCGATGAACTTCCGGATCAGCTGCGGCGCCTTCACGCCCAGTTCCTTGGCCAGCTCGCCAACGGAGATCTCGTTGTCGATACGAATCACGCGCTTGGCTGCCTTCGGCTGGGTGATCGTTGTCTTGCGGATCGGTCCGCCACGGGAGGCGGTCTTCTTGCGGCTGCTGCGGCGGTCCGGGTAGTAGACCATGTCCGGGCGCTGCACGATCGACTTGCGACGGCCCTTCTTCTTGGGGGCCCCACCCGGGCGCATCATGCGGCGCTCGCGCTCGCGCTCGGCCCGCAGGTCGCGCTCCACGCGGTCTTGGTGGCCTGGCCGACGGCGACCGCCGTCGCGAGGCTGCCCGGCCGGGCCCGCGGGTTCCTGGGCGAAGCCCGCCTGGCGGGCCTGCTTCATCATCTGCTGGGCGCGGATGTCCTGGCGGATGACCGGCTTGGGGATCGGTCTGCGCTCCGGCTGAGGCGCCTCGGTGATGATGCGGCGGCCCTTGCGGGGCTTGTGCTGGACGATGCCCTGCTCGCGGAGCAGATCCTCGAGCGCGACGGAGTCCTCGTCCTTCTCCTCGTCGTCCGCGGTGGCCGCGGCCGCGGTTGCGGCAGGAGCGGCGGCGGCCGGCGCCTCGACTGGCTCCGACGCCGGCTCCGCGATCTCGGCGGGCTCTTCGGCCGGCGGGGGTTCGGCCGGCTCGACCGCTGTCTCGGCGACGGGCTCCGGGGCCTCGGCGACGGCGGGTCCGGCGGCGGGTTCCGCGTCGGGTTCGGGGACCTCCACGGCCGCCGGCTCGGCGGCGGGCTCCTCGGCCGGTTCGGCCGGAGCCTCGGCGGGCTCCTCGACCTCGGGTGCGGCGTCCTCGGGCTCTGCGGCCACCACGGGCGTGGGCTCGGCGGCGGGTTCGTCCGCGGCCGGCGCCTCCTCGACAGTCGACTCGGCCGCCTCGGGCGCCGTGGGCGCCTCGTCAGGCTCGGGTACCGCGGTCGGCTCGGCCTCCACGACCGGTTCGGCGAGCTCCAGCTCGGGCTCGGGATCGGGCGCGGCCTCGACCGGAGGCGCTGGCTCTGCGAGCTCGGCCTGGTCCGGCACACCGGCGACCGGCGTCTCCACGGTCTCGACGGTCGGCTCGACCACCGCCTCCTCAGGCGTCGGCTTCTTCGCACGTCGACGGATCACGCGTCGGTTGACGCGCTTCTCGACGTAGTCCGCTTGCTCGTCGGCCTCATCTTTCTTACGGCCGATGCTCGCCATCTGGCTACGCATCTTCGAGTCGATGCGGTCGAAAATGTCCTTCCTCGCCATGCTCACGCTGTCGGCCTTACAGGCCGTCCCTTCTCCAGGATCGCTCCTGTCGTGCAAGCCCGCTGTGCCCGTCAGGCCCGGGCTTCACCATCATGCCAAGGTTCCGATAGACCTCGTTCGAGGTGGCTGGCAAGCGCCCGGTGTCGATACGGCCCTCGACCGCAGCGACCACCGCGAATCCTCCTGTGACAACGATCAGGAGCACCCAAAAAAGCGCGTGCATTATAGGAGACCCCGGCTTCTTTGCAAGGTTCTTTCCAACTCCCTGACAAGGGTTCCGTCGCTCGTTGCGGCCACGCTTCGGACCTCCTTGCCAACCGCCCTCCCCAGTTCCTCCGAGGTCAGCGGCAGCTCCAGCACGGGCAGGCCCTGACGCTCGCAATTCCGGCGTAATTTCTCCCGGCTGTCCGGACCCGCGTCCGAGGTCACCAGGCCGCGGGTCGCCCACCCTTTGCGGATGGCCATCTCCACGGTGTGGGCGCCGCTCTTGAGCGCGCCGCTGCGCTGCAGCAGTCCGCACAGCTCGACGAGGCGCCGACGAAGCTGGCGACGGACCGGCGAGAGGGCCCAGTCGTCGTCCAGGTCCGGCGGCATGGCCGTCCGCAACGCCCGCGGCAACCTCCCCCGCGACCCCTGCAGGCAGGCAGGCCGCCAGCACACCCAGGCCCCGCGGCCGGGCAGGCTGGCGCTGAAGTCGAGCGCAGGGCGGCCGTCCGGATCCAGCACGATCCGGAGCAGGTCGTCGCGGGAGCCTGAGCTCCCGCAGCTGATGCAGGTCCGTTCGGATGTCACGCCTCCTCGCCGTCCTCGGCGTCATCGTCGGCCGGGGCCGCGTCGCCCTCACCAGCGTCATCGTCGGCCGGGGCCTCGTCGCCCTCGCCGCCCTCGCCGCCCTCGTCGTCGGCCATCTCCGGCACGACGCCGTCGTCCTCGAGCTTCGGGGCGAGGCCAGCGGCCAGCGCCTCCTCGGCCAGGCGCATGGCCTCCTCCTCCTCCTGGGCGGCGAGGCGGATGGCCTCCTCCTCTTCCAGGGTGGGCAGACCGGCCTCGCGCCGCCGCTTGTTCTCCTCGTCCCGCTCCAGCTCGGCGATGCGGGCCTGGGTGAGCACCTCGTCGGCCTCGTCGATAATGGCGTTGGCCCGGTCGGCGTCGATGCCCAGGGTGTCCATCAGCTCGTCCGCTTCGGCGTCGGCCACGTCGTGCAGCTCGCGGAAGCCGTAGCGGATCAGGATCTCCCGGTTGACGTCGCTCAGCGACTTCAGCTGGGCCAGGGACTCGCGCGCGGTCTCGTTCATCTCCTGGATGCGGGTCTCGCTGTGGATGTCGATCTTCCAGCCGGTGAGCTGGGCCGCGAGCCGCACGTTCTGACCACGACGGCCGATGGCCAGGGACAGCTGGTCGTCGGGAACGACCAGCTCCATGGCGTGGT
>CAZXHG010000216.1:0-17343 GCA_964639985.1 uncultured Rickettsiales bacterium | reverse complement strand
ATTCCTAAGTGATCCTAATCGTTTGGGAATCGAGTTTCCCCGAAGACTGCTAGGTGTCCCCCCAGCAGACCAGGGACTGATCGTCGGCGCGGATCCCGCAGGTCCGGGCCATGCCGGCCTCGATGTCGCGCAGGGGGACCGAGGGCGGCGAGGCCTGGCCCCAGCCGTCGAAGCCCCAGCAGGTGGCGCCGCCCTCCTCGTCGAGGCCGCAGTTGTGGCTGCCCCCGGACGTGATGAACACGAACGGACCGCTCGCGTCCGTGCCCTGCCCGTGGTCGTCCCAGCCCCAGCACAGGGCCGCACCGTCGGAGCGCAGGGCGCAGGTGTGGCCGGCGCCGGCCGTGACCTGCCCGAACGCACCGATCTCCGGGGTCGACTGACCCCAGTCGTCCGACCCCCAGCAGGTGAGCCACTCATCGTCGGCCACGGCGCAGGTGTGCGTGCCGCCGGCCGCGATCTGCACGAAATCCCCACCGGGTGCGCTGGCCTGGCCGCTGGTGTCCGTGCCCCAGCAGCGCGCCTCCCCGTCCTCGGCCACCGCGCAGGAGTGGTAGTCCCCGGCGGTCACGTCGACGAACGAGCCAGGCGGCGGATCGCACTGGCCCGCGTCCACGAACCCGCAGCCCCAGCACTCGAGGTAGCCGTCCGCCCGCAGGCCGCAGGTGTGTGTCATGCCGGCGGCCACGCGGGCGAAGGTGCTGTCCGGCGGGGTGCACTGCCCGTAGTCGTAGCCGTCCCCGCACCCCCAGCACTCCACGTGGCCGTCCGTGGCCACGGCACAGCCGTGGTCACCGCCCGCAGCCACCTGCACGAACGGCCCCTCGGGGACGGGGAAAGGGTCGTGATGGGAGGTGTCGTCGTCGTCGCCGACGAGGTCATCGTCACCCACCTGGTCGTCGTCGCCGACCTGGCCATCGTCGTCGTCGTCATCGTCCACGGTGGTGTCGTCGTCCAGGGCCAGACCGGCTGTACAGCCGCCCAGCCACCCGACCACCGCGAACATCAACACCCACGTTCTCGACATGCGCCGTTTCCACTCCTGGACTTCGGGGTGATAGCATCCCATGCGCACGACCACACGACCAGCACGAGGAGCCGGACCGTGACGACGCTGTGGAACTGGGACGACCTGGAGAACCTGCCCGACAAGCTACTCGAGGCGTTCCGCTCGCCCGACTACCAGCCCCCGAAGCTGCCCGAGGTGGCCCAGGCAGTGCTCGCGCTGACCACCGATCCGGACGCGAGCATCAACCAGTTCGTCCAGCTGCTCGAACGCGACCAGCTGATCGCGGGCAACGTGTTCAAGATGGCCAACTCGGCGTTCTACTGCCCCACGCGAGGGGCCGAGGTATCCTCCCTGCAGCGCGCGGTCGTGCGTCTCGGGCTCAACACGCTGCGGGACATCGTGATGGAGATCTGGACCCACCTGCACGTATTCCACTCCAGGAAGTACACCGCCTCCATGCGCCGCCTCAGCCGCCACAGCTCGGTGACCGCGCACGCCACCGTGATCGTGGCCAAGCACGCCGCCCTGCCGACGCATGACGCATTCGTCTGCGGCCTGATGCACGACGTGGGCATCGCCGGCGCGCTCTCCCTGTTCGGTGGGGCCTCCCGCGAGGGCCAGGACCCCCCACCCCTGGCCTCCATCCGGGACGATCTCGACCTGGTGCACGAGGAGCTGTCCGGGATCCTCGTCGACCTGTGGAGCATCCCAGGCGACGTGACCACCGCGGTCCGCCACCACCACAACTACGTGGTCGACGGCGAGTTCCACCCCATCGCCGGCGCGGTCTGCCTGGCCGAGGAGATGGCCAACCGCATCGGCTTCACCGTGGACATGGAGGACGGCTGGAGCACCCTGTTCCGCCCCCTGGACGCGACCCACCCCCAGGCCGTGAATCGGTGCCTCGAGCTGCTCGACCTGGACAAGGACGACGAGGCGCGGATCCTCGCCGAGGTGGAGGACGCGGTCGAGCGCCTGACCTGGCTCGACAGCTGAACACCGCCCTCCAGCCGGCCCACCCCCGGCATTTGGATGCACGCGCGTGACGGGCTACCCTTGCACAGGGAGACCTCCCGGGAGTTGCACATGATCGCGAGACGCACCTGGTTGGCCACGCTGCTGCTGTCGGGCCTGCTGCTGCTGTGCCCCGGCACGGCCGCGGCCGAGGGCTCGGTGGACACGGGCAGCACGCAGCACCTGTCCAGCATGACCGAGATCTTCGTGGACATGCTCGACCTGAGCGAGACGTTCACCTGGAGCGGTACGGGCGTCATCGACGTGTACCTGCCCACCGGGGCCTGGGACGACACCCTCAGCGACGGCGACACGTACGTGCCCTCGATGGTCGGCACCCACGGCGTGCTGTTGGACCAGGACCAGGACGAGTGGGACATCACCGTGGCCGGCACCGCGCCCGGCTACGGCCGCGTGCACAGCTATGTGTGGTACTTCGACGCCCAGGCCTTCGACGACGCCCACTCGCTCAACGGTAGCTTCTACGCCCTGGTGGACGGCGGCGGCACCGGCTACGACGGCGTGGTCGAGCTCAAGCCGGACGGCTTTGCCGGCTACCTCTACGCGATCCTGGCCAACAGCACCGGGGTCGACGGGGAGAATGGCCACAGCGTGCCCACCGGCACCGTCTACCTGGAGTATCCAGTCTACCTCAACCCACCGGAGGACGCGGCCTACCAGACCATGGTGCCGGTGATCTCCGGGGAGGGATACTGGGGCGGGGCCCAGGGATGCAACGTGGTCTCCCCGGGGCTGGTCACCGGGGTCTTCTACTTCGACAGCAACGTGGAAGGCACCTACCACATCATCTGCGACCTCGACGGTGACGGCGTCTACGACCGCACCTCCGACGACGACCTGCTGCTGCTGGGCTCCGCCATCGCGGGCAACAACACGGTCACCTGGGACGGCACCGACAACGTGGGCAACGACGTGTCCGCCGGCACCTATGCCTGCAAGATCTACCTGACCGTGGGCGAGTTCCACTACGTGGGTTCGGACATCGAGACATCCTACGAGGGCTTCCGGCTGTTCGCCGTGGACACCAACCTCGACCGCGACGGCCTGCAGATGTTCTGGAACGACACCCAGGTCCAGGGTGCGGCCGTGACCATGCCCAACGGCCAGCAGGGCCTGGTCACCTCCGGTCCGACCGGGGTCCCGTCGGGCACGTACACCAACCCGACAGTGGCCAACATCAACGCCCGGTCGTGGGGCAACTTCAACATCGACGGCCTGTCCAAGGGCAACGAGACCCTGATCGACACCTACACCTGGATCGACCAGGACGTCAGCAGCACGCTGTACGTGGAGGTGATGGACCCCAACCTGGACACGGACGGGGACGGCCTGATGGATGCCGAGGAGCTGTGCACCTACGGCACGGACCCGACCAACCCGGACACGGACTTCGACGGCCTCGGTGACGGCGACGAGGTGCTGACCTGGGGCACGGACCCGCTGGATCCCGACACCGACAACGGCGGCGCGCTCGACGGCGACGAGGTGAACGACGGCACGGATCCGCACTACGACTGCGACGACACCGGGTCGGACTGCGACGGCGACGGCCTGCTCGCGGAGGACGAGCTGGCCCTGGGCACGGACCTGACCGATCCCGACTCGGACAACGACGGGTTGATGGACGGCACCGAGGTACACGGCAACAACCCCACGGATCCCCTCGATCCGGACTCGGACAACGACTCGCTGCAGGACGGCGCCGAGGACACGGACGGCGACGGCGAACAGGACGCGACCGAGACGGATCCCAACAACCCCGACAGCGACGGCGGCGGCGTGTCCGACGGCGTGGAGGTGCTGTCCCAGGGCACGGATCCGCTCGACCCCTGCGACGACGTCGGCGGCGACTGCGACGGCGACGGCCTGGCCAACGACGTGGAGGTGGCGCTGGGCACGGACCCGACCAACCCGGACACGGACGGCGACGGCCTGCTCGACGGCGTGGAGGTGACCGCGGGCACGGACCCGCTGGACGACGACACGGACGACGACGGCCTGCTCGACGGCACCGAGGATGCAGACGGCGACGGCACGGTCGACGCGGGCGAGACCGATCCCAACGAGCTCGACACGGACGGCGACGGGATCCAGGACGGCACCGAGTCCGGCCTGGCGGCGCCCCAGGGCAACGACACGGACTTGGGCGTGTTCCTGCCCGACGGCGACGGCGGCGCCACCACCACCGACCCGACCGCCGAGGACACCGACGGTGGGGGTACGGCCGACGGCGTGGAGGACGTGGACCGGGACGGCGTGTACGAGCCGGCCAACGGTGAATGCGATCCCAACGATCCCACGGATGACGGCGGCTGCGTGGACACCGACGGCGACGGACTGTCCGACGAGTGGGAGCTGCTCAACGGCCTCGACCCGGAAGACGACGACACGGACGACGACGGCCTCATCGACGGGCACGAGGTGACCCACGGTACCGACCCCTCGAACCCGGACACGGACGGCGACGGGATCCAGGACGGCACCGAACTGGGGTGGGGCACCCCCCAGGGCAGCGACACCGACATGGGGGTCTTCGTGCCGGACGGCGACGGCGGCGCCACCACCACCGACCCGCTGGACCCGGACACCGACGGGGGCGGCGTGGACGACGGCGTGGAGGACGCGGACCACGATGGCCTGCACGAACCCGCCAATGGCGAGTGCGATCCCAACGATCCGACCGACGACGGCGAGTGCGTGGACACGGACGGCGACGGCCTGTCCGACGCCTACGAGGTGGCCAACGGCCTCGACCCGGAGGACGACGACTCGGACGACGACGGCCTGATGGACGGCTACGAGGTCAACCAGTCCGGCACCGACCCGGCCAACCCGGACAGCGATGGCGACGGGATCCTCGACGGCACCGAGCTCGGGCTGACCGAGCCGCAGGGCGACGACACCGATCCCACGGACTTCGTGCCGGACGCGGATGGCGGCGCCACCACCACCGATCCCAACGACGGCGACACGGACGGCGGCGGACTCGGCGACGGGGACGAGGACCTGGATCACGACGGCGAGATCGACACGGGCGAGACCGATCCCAACGACCCCAGCGACGACTTCCCGGGAGACGACGACACCGGCGACGACGACGACGACACCGGCGACGACGACACCGGCGACGACGACACCAGCGTCACCGACGACGACGACGACGACACGCCCGCGGACGACGATGACGACGAGCTGGACGGCTGGCTCACGGGCGGGTGCAAGTGCTCGGCCGCGGTGACGGCCCGCGACCGGCCGGGCCTCGCCGGCCTGGTGCTGGCCCTGCTCGCGCTCGGAACCCGCCGCCGCTTCTGGCGCGGATGAGGGGCTGACCGATGCGCAAGCTCACGTTGCTGCTGCCGCTGCTGCTGCTGGCCACCCCGTTCGCCCGCGCCGAGTCCCCGGCCCTGGACGTGCAGAACTTCCAGCCCCACGCCGATCAGCTCGGCTGGTTCGCCACCCACTCCGCGGCCACCCTGGACCTGTGGCAACCCGCGTTCGGCGTGTGGTTCAGCTACGCTCGCGATCCGCTGCAGTACGAGTACGAGGACGGCACCCGCGACAGCGTGGTCGACAACCTGGCCACGGCCGACGTGCAGGCCGCGATCGGCTTCCGCCACGCCGAGCTGGCCGTGGACATGCCCGTGCACCTGCGGGTCACGGGCGACGGTCGCGCCGAGTGGGGTGGCGGCTTCGCCTCCACCTCGGCCGGCGACCTGCGCATCGTGCCCAAGGTCCGCTTCCTGGACGCGAGCCGCGCCGGGGTGGGCCTGGGCCTGGTGCTGCCGCTGAGCTTCCCGTCGGGCAACGAGGCTGCGTACACGGGGCGGCCCACGGTGGCGTTCAGCCCGATGCTGACCGTGTCCGCCCCCATCGGCCCGGTCCGGGTCGGCGGAAACATCGGCTATCGCCTCAGCGGGAAGACCGAGCTCGGGGACCTGATCTCGGGCGACGCGTTCCTCTACCGGGTGGGCGTGGGCGTGGCCGCGGCCGAGATGGCCGAGTTCGTGGCCGAGGTGTACGGAGAGGTGCACAGCCAGGACCGCAACAACCCGGTGGAGTGGCTCGGCGGGGTGGTGTTCCGTCCCATGCCCACCGTGGCCGTGCGCCTGGCCGGCGGCACGTCCATCGGGCACGGCATCGGCGCGCCCGAGGGCCGGGTGGTGGTGGGCATCGGCTGGTGCGCGAGGGCCCCTGCCGACAGCGACGGCGACGGGATCCTCGACGCCCGGGACATCTGCCCGGACGAGCCCGAGACGAAGAATGGCTTCCAGGACGACGACGGCTGCCCGGACGAGGCGGACAGCGACGACGACGGCATCATGGACGCGGACGACGAATGCCCGGAGGACCCGGAGGACAAGGACCGCTGGGAGGACGAGGACGGCTGCCCGGACCCGGACAACGACGGCGACGGGATCCTCGACGTGGACGACCGCTGCCGCAACGACGCCGAGATCGTCAACGGCGTGGACGACGACGACGGCTGCCCGGACGAGGGCCTGGTGCAGTTCGACGAGGAGGCCAACGAGATCATCATCTTCGAGAAGGTCTACTTCGAGCTGGCCCGGGCCTCCATCCTCCCCCAGTCCCACCGGGTGCTCGACGCCGTACGCGACCTGCTGCACGCCCACGCCGAGATCCTCAAGATCGAGGTGCAGGGCCACACCGACACGCAGGGCACGGCCGACTACAACATGAAGCTCGGTCAGCAGCGCGCCGACGCGGTCCGCGACTACCTGATCGACCACGGCATCGACGCCGAACGGCTCACCGCCGTGGGCTACGGCGAGTCCGAGCCCCTCGACGACAACGACGACGAGGTGGCGCACGCGCGTAACCGACGCGTGCAGTTCATCGTGCTGCAGATCGACTGAGTTTTCGGTACGATGCCCCCACAACCGGCCCGTCCCCGGGCCCCTGGGAGGGAATCATGCTGCTGGTCTTCCTGTCCGAACTGCAGGACAACCCCGAGCTGCTCGACCAGTGCGAGGACGACCCGTCCTCCGCACCCCTGTCCTACACCGCGCTGACCGACGCGCAGAAGCTGGCGCTGCGGCGCCGTGACCTCGACGGCGTGCTCACCGCGGCTGGCCAGGAGATCCGCTCGTGCTTCGCCAACCTCAAGCCCGTGCTGCTGTACCCCCACGCGGACGTGGACTACAGCGGCCTGGGTGTGACCAGCGGTCCGGCCGGCCGGGCCGTGGAGATCCCGCTCAGCGTGCGCCTGACGCTGCCCGGCAGCAGCGCCCCGATCGGCGAGCGCTCCGTGGACGTGGCCCAGCCGGACGGCACGGTACGGACCTACGACTTCCTCGACGGCATGGACGTGTCCGAGCACTTCGACGGCGCGTTCGCGCTGCAGGGTGCGGGCACCGCGGCCGAGGTGCTGGACAGGCAGGGCACCTACACCGCGGCCACGTCGCAGGTCGACGCCGTGATGAAGGTGGTGTTCCCCGACGCCGGCGCCTACGACCTGACGCTGACCGGCGAGCACTTCGATCCGATCGAGGACGAGGGGGCCTTCGAGGCCAGCTGACCGCGGCCGTACCCCATGCCCTGGCGCATCGCCCAGCTGCTGCAGCGGGGCCTGCCTCACGTGCCCGATCCGCTGCTGTCCCCGGCCGCACGAGCCCGTCTGGCCTCGGTCCCGGACGCGCTGCCGCCATGCCTGGAGGCGGCGGCGTTCGAGTGTCGCCTCGACGGAGCCGACGACCGGGTCGACTTCATGGTCGGCACCTATGCCGGCCCGGGCCAGCAGGGCCTGCTCCGATCCCGGGCCCGCGGGCACTTCCCGACCGCGCCGCCAGCGCCGTGGAAGCCCGGCCTCGACCTGCTCGACCGGTGGTCCGATCCCGCGGACGCGCTGTACTCCTCGCTGGGGGAGATCTGGTTCGAGTTCGACATCGACGGCCGCGGGGAGACTCCGCCGCTGTTCACGTTCCTCTCGCCCCTGGTGCGGGGGCGGCCGGCCCGCCCGGACCAATCGCGCGCCGTGGTCGGCCTGCTCGACGAGATCCTCGGGGTGCTGGGCCAGGCACCCCGTACCGATACACGTCACAACCTGCAGGCATGCGTGGGGCACCTCCCCCGCTGGGGGCGGCTGCTGCAGTGCGCACCCCTGGCGCACCGTCGGCCGGACACGTACCGGCTGGTGCTGTCCGTACCCACGGACCGGGTGCTCGCCTGGCTGGACCGGGTCGGCTGGTCCGGGGACCGCGAAGGACTGCGCCAGCTGCTGCTCGCCACCGGCGCGCCGGCCTTCCGCCCCCGCGTGCAGCTCGACGTCGACGGGGAGGGCCCCCTCCCCCACCTGTCGCTGGAGTTCAGCGCGCCGGGCCGGCTCGACGAGCGCTGGCAGCCGCTGCTGGACCACGTGTACGACGAGTGCGGCATGTCCGGGCCCCGGGCGCGATGCCTCGCCGACTGGCCAGGCGACCCCACCCTGATCCCCCGGCGAGGCGATCCGGTGCAGGTCGCGCGCCTGCTGCAGGTGAAGCTGTCGATCGACGCACGGGGCCGCCAGTCGGCCAAGGCCTACCTCGGCTACCGTCCGCAGGTGGTGCTGTTCTGGTAGGTTGAGGGACGCTCCGCCGGAGGTGACGCCATGCCGATGGATGATGCACACGCGCTGATCTGCGGCGTGTATCACTACGCGCACCTCCCGGACACGAAGGAGGCGATCCTCTACGACTGCAAGGATCTGCGCGCGATGCTGGTCGATCCCGCGTTCTGCGGGTACCTGCCGCGCCAGGTGGAGACGCTGACCGACCGCCTCGCCACCCGCAACGGCATGCTCCGCGCTCTGGACCGGTTGCGCAAGCACTGCTCACCGCAGTCCAGCGTACTGATCTACTTCGCCGGTCACGGGCACTACCAGGACGACGCGCCCGTGGATGAGCGTGGGCACCTGATGCTGCACGACACCCGCTTCGCGGGCGGGGCGCCCGATCCCCAGACCACGATCACCAACGCGATGTTCTCCCGTGCCCTGGCCGCCATCCCGGCCCGCAAGATGCTCGTACTGCTGGACTGCTGCCACTCCGGCAGCATCGGCGAGTTCGACGGTGGGACTCCGGTGGTCGCCCCGGGCAGCGCGCTGGCCGAGGCATTCAAGGACCGCGGCCGCGTGATCATCTCCTCGTGCTCGGACGACGAGTTCTCGCGCGTGATGCCTGCGGCGGGCAACAGCCTGTTCACCCACCACCTGCTGGCCGGCCTGCGCGGCGGCGTGCACGGGCACCGCGGGCGGACCCACGTGCTCGACCTGTTCAGCTACGTACAGCCCCGCGTGGTGGAGGACTGTCCGGACCAGCACCCGGTGCTCAAGGCCGAGGTCCGGGAGAACTTCCCGATCGCGCTCCACCCCGGCGGCTCTCCGGGTTCGGTCACCGCCGCGGCGGCGCCGACCCGCTCGGCGCCGATGCTGCTGGATTCTCCACCCAACCGCCACTTCGTGGGCCGGGAGCAGGAGCTGCGAGCCCTGCACGAGTGCCTCTTCCCGGCGTCGCCCGCGGGGGACGCCCCGCACGGCAGCCCGGCCGTGCCGGCCGTGGGCGTGACCGGCATGGGCGGAGTGGGCAAGACGCAGCTGGTGGTGCACTACATCTACGACCACGTCGAGGACTTCCCCGGCGGCGTGTTCTTCGTCAACGCGGACGAGCCGCTGGCCGATGGCTTCGCCGCCATCGGCCGCGCCATCAGAGAGGGCGACGACGACCACCCGCGCGCCGTGCTGGTGGGCAAGGCCGGCGACTACCTCCGCACGCACCCGGACGCGCTGCTGGTGCTGGACCACCTCGAACGCACGGAGCTTCTCGACCAGCCCGTGGATGGCCGGTTCGTGCCTTCGTCCCTGCGCTGTCGCCTGGTGTTCACCACCCGTACACGGCAGCTCAGGGGGATGAAGTCGGTGCCGCTGCTGCCGCTGTCCATGGCCGAGTCGCTGCGGTTGTTGCTGGGCCGCACGCGGCACGCCCGCTTGTTGAAGAGCGGCGACCGGACCGGTACCGAGGTCGCGGAGGCCATCTGCACGGCGGTGGGGCATCTCCCACTGGCCCTGGAGCTGTCCGCCGCGTTCCTGGCGGCCAACGGTGGCGTCACCCTGGAGGGGTACCTCCAGCGACTGGAGCGCTACGGCGCCTGGACAACCCTGGACGAGACGGACGAGGGCGAGCTCCTGGGGGGCGATCCCACACGGCAGCAGCTCCTCGCCCCCACCTTCGAGTCCCAGTGGGACGCCGTGCAGCGGGAGGACGCCAGGTTGCTGCTGCGTGCAGCAGCGATGCTGGAACCCCAGGTGCTGCCCGCGGCTCGGCTCGGCCTGCTGGCCGGCCTGGAGTCCCGCGCCGAGCCCGGATTCGCGCCCCCCCTGGACCGCGCCCTCAACGCGCTACGCGACTACTCGCTGATCGACGAACCCAGGGACGACGCCATCCGCCTGCCGCCGCTGATCCACGACTTCGTCCGGGGCAAGATCCCTGCCTCGCAGCGGGCCGCCTTCGGGCGGGACTGCGCCGCCCGGCTGGCACAGGGTCTCGCCGAGCTGGCCGACCTCGAGGATCACGTGGCACGTCGCGGGGTGAACGAGCTGCAACAGGACCACACCACCGCGCTGGAGCTGCTCGTTGGCGAGGCGGACGAGCTGTACGAAGCCCTCCGCCCCGGCCTGACCGTGCTGCAGCGCGAGGCGCTGTCGCTGCGAGGGTGGGATCGCGAGGCCTGGCCCACGTTCTTCGCCCAGCAGGTCCACAACCGCGCCCGTGCCCTCGGGATCGGGCCCCTCGCGGACCGCGCTGCCGATCGCCTCACACAGCTGCGCGAGCCTCACCTGCTCGCCCGCTGGCAGTTCGGTGTCGAGCAGCGCGCGCTGGAACGGACCGTGGTGACCCCGATGGCGCGGGTGGACTCCCTGGCCCTGTCCCCGGACGGGCAGCTCGCCGCAACGGCCTGCGACTGGAGCGGCGAGGTCGTGCTGCTCGACCTGGTCACTGGCGAGATCCGCAAGGTGCTCGCGGCGCACGGCGCGGACGGAGACGATCTGCAGGGGACGCTGGCGGTGGCCCTGGACGGCGACCGCCTCGCCACCCTCGGCCGCTGGGACGGCCAGCTGAAGGTGTGGCACACCGGCAACGGTCTGCTGCGTCACGCCACGGCGATCGACGCCGAGGATGCGGTGGCGCTCGCCCTGGTCCCGGGTGGCGCGGCCTCCCTGCTGGCCTATGCCCACGGCCGGCTGCTGCGCCTCGCCCTCCCCGGTGGCGAGGAGACGTGGTCGCTGCAGCTGGACCTGCAGGGCGACCATCTGGTCTCCCTGGCCACCTCCCCGGACGGCCGCACCGCCTGGGTGGGCACCTCGGGTGGACGTGTGCACGCGGTGGACGCCGACGAGGGCCGTGACCGCGGCCGTTGGCGGTGCGGAGACCACGCCCTGGGCGCGCTGGCCTGCGCCTGGGAGGACCGCGCCCTGCTCACCGGGGACGTCACCGGTCGGATCACGGCCTGGGACACGGAGGCGAGGGATCCGATCGAGGAGTATCCGCGCCGGCTGCGCGATGTCTCGTCCCTGGCCGTGACCGCGGACAGCTCGGCCCTGGTCGCCGGATCGGTGTGGGGCTACGTGACCCTGTGGTCCGACGACACCCACCTCGAGCCGGTGACGCTGGGGCGCCACGGCAACCGGGTCAACGCGATCGAGCTCACCGGGGACGGCGCCACAGCGGTGTCCGCGGCCGGCTCGGTCAAGGTCTGGCGACTCGAGCGCGCCCCCAGCGAGGACCGCGGCGCGGGTCTGGACGGCAAGATCGCCACGCTCATGTTCGCCCTCGACCGGTGCACCGCGGTCTCGGGAGGGCTCGACGGCAGCCTCACCCTGTGGGACCTCGACAGCGGCACGGAGCGCAGCTCGTTGAAGCACGACTGCAAGCTCGACACCGTCGCCCTCTCCCACCAGACCGGTCAACTCGTGGCCATGGACGTTCACGGCCGTGCCCAGGCCTGGGACGTGCAGACCGGCGAGCGTACCCACACCTGGCGCGCCGAGGGGGACACGATCAGCAACCTCGCCCTGGCGCAGGAGGGCGCGACCCTGCTGCTGGGCACCCGCGGCGGGAGCGTGCTGGTCCACGACCTCGGGAGCGGGGAACTGCGGCGCTCCTGGGTGGCCCACGATGGACCGCTGCACGGCCTGGCCTCCGACGACGCTGGCGAGCGGCTCGTGTCCGCCTCGCCCGACGGCCGGGTCCGCGTCTGGGACCACGCGGGCGAGCAGCTGCACGAGGTCGCGCTGGAGGCCGGCTGCGACGTGTACCGCATCGAGACCCTGGCCCGCCAGGCGCGGGTGTTCTGGCGCTCCTCCACCGGCCGGCTGGTGATCAGCGACTGGAAACGAGGCCGCACCGTCACGGAGCTGGCTGCGGGTCACCCCCGGCAGTGGCAGCACACCGCCTCGCTCTCACGGCGCCTCGCCGTGTCGATCCGTGATCTACGAGTCCTGGACGTGTGGCACACGCGCACCCGGGAGTCCGTGGCCCGCGCGGTGTTCGAGGACGGCCTGTGCGCGCTCGCCGTGGACCCGGCCGGTGACCGGCTGCTCGTCGGCGATTATTCGGGCGGGTTGTGCCTGCTGGAGTACCGGGCCTGACTCACCCCGAGGACGGGCGACCTCCCCGCTCCAGCAGGGCTCGCACCTCCTCGGCGTGGGTCGCTTCACCCGCGGCCTCCCAGGCGCCCAGGGCCACGCGAAGGGCGCCCGTCGCCAGCTCGGTGCGACGGCCCCGTTGCAGCAGACGTCCCGCGTGCTGGGTTGCCCAGGCCACCTCGGCGTGCCCGGTACGGAGGCCCATCGTCCCCTCCTCCAGCGCAGCGAGGTGCTCGGCAGCACCACTCCAGTCCCAGGCGTCGGCCGTGCAGGCCAGCAGCCCCGCCCGCACCACCGTCTCGAGGTCGGGCATCGACCGCTGGCGGGCGATCGCGAGCGCACGTTTGAGCATCTTCTCGGCCCGCGGCGTGTTGCCTCGCCGCAGGGCGAGCATCGCCCGGTGCACCATGGGCCGCGCCACGTCCGACGAGCCGATCCGCTCGAGGAGCCTCTCTGCAACCGCGTACTCCCGCTCCGCGCCCTGGTCGTCACGCTGAAGACGCGCTACCTCGGCCAGGGCTGCGTGGCCGTCGGCCATGCCTCGCGTGTAGCCGAGCTCCTCGAACAGCTTCACCGAGTCCCGTAGATGCCGGGTCCCGTCCTCGAGCTGGCCCCGGAGCGCCAGCACGCTCCCGGTCTCGGCCAGGCTCTGTCCCACGGTCCTCCGATCCCCACAGGCACGGCCGAGCTCGCCCGCCATGCGGGCCGACCGCAGCGCCACGTCCAGATCCCCCTGTTCGCGGGTGACCGCGGCCAGGTCGAGCTGGCACCTCGCCTGCTGACGCGTGCTCCCCGTGTCCCGGAACCCGGCGACAGCCTCCTCCAGCCGGGCGCGGCCGCCGTCCAGATCGCCGGCCCGGGCGGTGAGCCGTCCCTGGTGGCGCAGGGCGCGCGCCCTGAGCCGCGGCCAGCCGTGGGCGGCCGCTGCGTCGATCACCCGCTCCACCTTGTCCGTGGCGCCGTCGTGCTCTCCTCGAGCGACGAGCAATCGCACCTGGCGCAACCACAGCTCTCCCCACCGCTCGTCCCGCCCGGGCACGGCCAGTCGGCGCAGCACGGCCTCGCTGCGACCGACCAGGTCGCCGGCCTCGCGCAGGTCCGCGCTGTCCAGGTACTTGCCCGCCGCGGCCAGCAGTCGCTCGAACGCCTCGGGCAGCCGGCCCGCGGCGAGCAGGTGCCGGCCGATGCGCTCGTCGAGCCTCCGGACCGGCGGAGACACCTTGACCATGTCCGCGCACGCGAGGTTCACCGGGTTCCAGGTGCCCTTGAGCTCCGAGCGCCGCTCCAGGCTCTCCCGCATCATGCCGTGGCGGAAGGACCAGCCCCGCTCCTGGGGTTCGGCCAGCCGCTGGGCGAACAGCGCCTCGAGCAGGCGCGCCGGGATGTCCGCGTCCAGCCGCGCGCACCCCGCCTCCCACTCCCGCCGATCGACCTCACGGCCCAGCGCGGCCGCCACCTGCAGGCACAGCTCGGCCTGGGCTGGTTGCCGCTGCAGCACGCTGCCCAGCCTCCCCTGCCACAGGTGGTGGATCTGCGTGGGGATGCGCGCCTCCACGCCATCGGGCAGCACGAACCCCTCCCGCCCCACCTTGAGCAGCCCCCGTCTCACCCAGTCACCGACGATCAGCAACGCGAACATCGGGTTGCCGTCACTCCGCTCGACCACCTCGGCCGCCAGCCCCTGCTCCAGTCGCAGCAGACGCTGGACCAGGGAAACCCCCTCGTCGTCGGACAGGGGGCCGATGGCCAGGTCCGCGGTGGAGGCCATCACCTCCAGCTCGGAGAGCAGCTCCGCTTCCAGCGGCCGGCCGGCCAGCAGGTCCGACCGCACCGTGGCCAGCATCAGGACCGGAACGGGATCCTCGACCCGCTCCAGCACATGGCGCGCGAACGCGAGGCTGTCGGCGCCCTGGTGCACGTCCTCCAGCACCAGCAGGATCGGTCGCTCCCGGCTCAGGCGCCGCAGGAACCGCTCCACCAGCCCGTACCGCTCCTCGGGCGTACCCACGCCCCGCACCGAATCCCGCGTCGCGGTCAGCAACTCGACCAGCGCCACCTGCTCGTAGGTCACGTCCTCGCCGAGGCCATGCCGCACCAGGTGCTGTTCGACCTTCTCACGAACGGTCACGTCGTCGCGCCCGATGCAGTCGAGGTGGCGCGCGACGAGGCCGACGAGGCCGTGGGTCGGACCGGGGATGCGGTTGTGCTCCACGCGCAGGGTCTCGCCGACCGCGCCCACCTCGAGGGCGCGCTGAGCCATCCACTCGGCGAGCCGGCTCTTGCCGTAGCCCGCATCCCCGGTCAGCAGCACGAGCCGCGGCTGGTGGCGTTCCTCCACCTCGAGCAGCTTTGCCCAGATGCGATCCCGCTCAGCGCCGCGGCCGATCACGGGCACGGTCTTCCACTCGTACAACCCCAGACCGGTGCCCACGAGGCTCATGGGGGTGGGTTGCAGGTCCTTGCGCCGCCAGCTCCGGGGCACCGGCGCGAGGTCGTCCGCGCGCCTCCGCTCCAGGCGAACGCCCCCCACCACCAGGCCCTCCCCGCGGGCCAGCTCGCCGAGCTCGGAGCGCAGGTCGCCCACGTCGATGTGCAGCGTTGTCATGCCCGCCTCGAACGAGGCCACCGTCGAGGTCACGGCGCCACCGATCCCGGAGAGCACGTGGGCCGCGTCCGCGGCCGTGGTGAAGCGCCGCTCCGGGCGTGTCTGCAGCATGCGCTCCGACCAATCGGCGAACCCATCCGGGAGACCACCCGGGAGCTCGCCGCCCTCGTCCGGCGACCGCCCCGTGACCAGCCAGCGCGCCACCCTGCCAAGGGCGAACAGGTCCGTGGCCGGGCCGATCTCGCCGGCCCCGTCCACCTGCTCCGGGGCCAGGTAGGCGGGATTGGCGGCCACCATGAAGCCCGCCACGCCCGCTGGACCACGACGCCGCTCGAAGCCGAAGTCGGTCAGCTTGTAGATCGGGCCTACACCGCCGCTGGCAAGCAGGATGTTGGGGGGTCGGATCGCCCCGTGCACCACATCCCGCGCGTGGGCGTGGGCCAGGGCGTCCAGGAGCATCAGCAGGATCGCGCGGATCTCGTCCCACTCACCCACGGCGTGGTGTTCCAGCGAACCGCCGTCGCAGAACTCCATCACCACGAACGGGTTGTCCGGATCCATGTGCAGGCCGTCGACACGACCGGCCACCTGGTCCCGGCACAGGTGCGCGGCCTCCCGTGGCATCTCGCCGTAGTCGAACATCGTCATCACGCCCGGGTGGGAGCAGCGCGCCACCCGCCGGACCGCATCGCGAAAGGCCTGCAGGCTGTCCGCGCGCTCGGCGAGCTCGCGACGCAGCACCTTGATCGCCACGGTGACGTCCTGCTCGAGGTGCACCCCCTGCCAGACCGTACCCATGGATCCCTGTCCGAGCAGGGCCTGGATTCGGAACGGTCCCAGCGGGACCGACGCGGGGAGGGTGATCGGAGCCATCGTGGTGCTGCCTCGGCCGGCCTCGTGGGCGCGGCCACCCCGACCATGCCCCGGCCCGTCACCGGTCGTCAACCTGCGCGCGTGTGGACCGTCGAGCGCGCGCGATGTATACCGTGTTGGTTCCACACTGACCGAGGGGAAGCGCCATGACCTGGAACCTCCATCTCCTTCGCACGCTCGCACTGGCCGCCATCACCAGCCTGCTGGTCGGCTGTCCTGACGAAGAGCCGCTCGACGACGACGACACCACCAGCCCCTTCCTCGACGAGGACGGCGACGGATGGGACTCGGAGAACGACTGCGACGACGCCGACCCGGACACGCACCCGGGCGCGCCCGAGCTGTGCGACGGCGTGGACAACAACTGCGACGACGTGATCCCGGCCGACGAGGTGGACGACGACGGCGACGGCGCCATGCTGTGCGACGGCGACTGCGACGACGACGATCCCACTACCTACGCGGGCGCCGAGGAGGCGTGCGACGGCGAGGACAACGACTGCGACAACGTGGTGCCGTCGGACGAGGTGGACGACGACGAGGACGGCTACCGGGTCTGCGACGACGACTGCGAGGACGGTGACGCCACGGTGTATCCCGGCGCCGACGAGCTGTGCGACGCCATCGACAACGACTGCGACGGCGTCGTACCGGACGACGAGGTGGACGACGACGCCGACGGCCAGATGGTCTGCGAGGGGGACTGCGACGACGCGGACGAGACCGTGTACGCCGGCGCGGACGAGCTGTGCGACGGCATCGACAACGACTGCGACGGCGCTGCCGGCGAGGACGAGGTGGACGACGACGCCGACGGCGTCATGATCTGCGACGGCGACTGCGACGACGCGGACGACACCACCTACCCCCTGGCCGAGGAGCTCTGTGACGGCGTGGACAACGACTGCGACACCGTCGTCCCCGACGACGAGGTGGACGACGACGGCGACGGCGCGTCGGATTGCGAGGGGGACTGCGACGACACCGACGCCTCCCTCCACATCGCTGACGGCGACGGCGACGGGGTGACGACCTGCGACGGGGACTGTGACGACACCCAGGCCGACACCTACCCGGGCGCGGCCGAGCTGTGCGACGGCATCGACAACGACTGCGACGGACTCGTGCCCGCGGACGAGTCCGACGACGACGGCGACGGCAGCTGGGCCTGCGACGGGGACTGCGACG
>CAZXHG010000215.1:0-17400 GCA_964639985.1 uncultured Rickettsiales bacterium | reverse complement strand
AGGCCCCGTGGGCCATCCGCGCAGGCTTGCGCAAAGGCTGACGGATCGAGTCTGTTCCTTTTGACCCCTTCCTTTGACCCCTTCCTTTGACCCCTTCCCTCTTCCTCTTCTTCTACGCCCGCCGGCGGATCAGCGCCAGCCCAGCCAGCAGGCCCAGGGCCGCAGCCGGGGCCGACGTCGATGCGTCTGCGCGGCAGGTGCAGTCGCCGCCGGTGATGCTCAGGCCGTCCACGTCGTCCTCGCCCTCGGCGTCATCGTCATCGTCGTCCGTGGCGTCGTCATCGTCACCCGCGGAGCCCTCGACCATCTCGTAGAGGCAGACGTCGTCGATGGTCCAGCCGCCGAACTGCAGTCCCCCGTCGCTCTCGATCTCCCAGCGGATCTGCACCTCGTCCTGGCCGCCGGCCTGTTCCGTGATGTCCAGGTCGAACAGGATCCACTCGTAGTCCACGTGCTGCAGGTCGCCCGGGCCGTCGGCGTTGACCCAGACCACCTCGTCGTTCACGTAGATCCGGCCCTGGTCGTACACCGAGTCCTCCACCCCCAGCCAGCGGCGGAACTGCAGGCGCACGGTGTCGTGCTCGGCCAGGTTCCATACCGGGCTGTACAGGGTGTTGATCTTGTCGTTCTGGTACATGCCGTCCCAGTTGTCCTCCAGGGACAGGTCGTTGCCCCAGGCGTAGTCCCCGCTCCAGGCGTGGTCCGGGTCGCCGCCGTTGCCCCCGGGTGTGCCCACCATCCAGTCGTCCGCGCCCTCGGACGCCTGGCCCTCGAGCAGCTCGTGGCTCCAGTCCTGGTCGTCCTCCTCGAAGTCGAGGCAGAAGATGGCCGAGAGCTCGCCCACGTACAGGTAGTAGCCCGCGTCGGCGGGGTTGATCGGTCGCTGCAGCACCGTGCCGGTCTCGGTCTCGTCCGCCTCGATGCGGTAGCGGATCTGGGTGCCGTCCTCGACCGCTGGCAGCTCGGCGGCGAACAGGTCGTCGCTCACCGAATCCATGACCGTGCTCTCCCAGCTGTGCCCGCCGTCCGTGGACCACACGAGCCTCACGTCACCCACCGAGCTGCTCAGGCACTCGGGGTGGGCGGGCCGGATGGTGGCCTGGATCTCGAGGGGCTCGTCCATGGACGGCACGGCCACCACCGGATCGTGCTCGATGGTCAGCGCGCCCATGCCCGACCCGACCAGGCCGTGCAGGCCGAACGCCGAGTCGATCTGGCAGACGTGCGGGGTGCCGTCGTCGAGGTTGCCGTTGTCGTCGTCCGCGTCCAGGGCCGCTTCATAGGTGGAGGGGAGGTCGCTGGAGGTCTTGGCCATGCCGGCGAAGATCTGCTCGACCACGGCCTGGCCCTCCTCCTCGCCGAGGTCGGCGATGAGCAGGGTGCGCAGGTCCCACACCGCGCCGCCCACGATCAGGCCGTCGTAGTGCACCTCGCCGACCACGTCGTCGGGGTAGACCTGGTCCGGCTCCACGTCGCGGATCCCGGAGCCGCTGGTCATGAAGTACGGCGACATCACGCTGTCCCCGGTCTGCAGGAAGGCCATGGCGTCGGCGAGACCCTCGCCCACGTCGCCGGACCAGTCGCCCACGCCCCAGATGATGCTGTACCAGTGAAAGCCGTGGCCGTACTCGTGGTAGAGCGTGTCGGCCACCATGGCGGTGTTGTTGCACCCGTTGCCCGCCTGCAGCGTGGTGATGTCGCCGTCGTACCAGGCGTTGCAGTTGTCGTTGTAGTTGACGTTGAGGTTGATCCGCTCGCTGGAGATCTGCACGTCGGGCGCGATGGCGTGGGCCCAGTCGCGCACGTCGTTGATGAAGCGGTAGCCGTCCTGCTGGGCCTGCTCGTCCTCGGTGTCCTCCCAGCCCCAGGTGACCGCGTCACCGTCGCCCACGTCCGAGAACGAGGTCGAGATCTCGCTGCCCTGCAGGTTGTCGACGCGGACATAGGTGCCGGAGATGGACACGTCGAGGTCGGTGTCGGTGTCGTCCAGCCAGAACGAGCCATCCGCCCCGGTGTGGTCCGAGCCGTCGTCGTGGGTGATGGATGCGTATCGCATCGGGCTGGCGACCACGCTGTTGCCCGGGTGGCGGTCGTGGTGCTCGATGTTCACGGTGGCGTCGAGGAAACTGCGCTCGTCGGCCAGGGCCAGGATCACGCCCTCGTGAGCGTCGACGTAGGCGGTCCAGCGGCCCGTCACCGGGCCCTTCAACTCGACCGCCCACACCAGGTTGTAGTCGAAGCGGTCGGGGAAGGTCCGCGGGAAGATCGCCAGGCGGGCTTCGCCCGGCAGCCCCTCGGCGCCGAGGTCGGCGAGCCCCGCCACCGCGGTGTCGACCGCGTCCCCGGCGGCGATCCGGGGCTCGGCGTCGACCTGCACGCCGGGGAACAGCCGCACGGCCAGCCAGGGCACCCGCCCCTGGCGGATGGCGACGAACGTGGACGCGTGCAGCACGTCCACGCCGTGCACGGTCTGGCGGTGGCTGACGTACCAGGTGCCGTCGTGCTCCACCGCGCTCCACGGCTCGAGGTCGGCCAGGGCGACGTCGGCCGGGAGCAGGTCGTGGTTGTCGGCCCAGAAGCGTTCGGCCACGGCCAGCGCGCTGGACTCGTCGACGACCGTGCCCACGGGCACGCCCTCGCCCATCAGGGAGTGGAAGGTGCCGTTGGGGCCGTGCAGGCGCTGGGTCCAGCCGTCGCCGTGGCGCTGCCGGAACGTCTCGGGCGCGGAGCGGCGGTAGCTGTGGGGCGCCATCAGGCGCTGGGCCGCGGCCCACTCGGTGCCCTCGGCGATGTGCTCGATCCGCTGGCGCGGGGCCTGGAAGGCGCCCGCGGGCAGGAACCAGCTGGCGGTCAACAGCGCGGTGACCAGCAGGATGGGGGACGTGCGCGGCATGGACTGCTCCTTTGTTGGCTACCCCTGTGAAGTAACAACTTAGGTCAGCCGGGGACCAGCGACATCTTTTTCACCCCGTTGGAGGACGTGTTTTTTCGGGTTTCTGACAGGGTTGACGCGGCGTTGACAACCCCACCCCGCGCTCGATCGGGTACGCTCCGGATCCCGGACCACGAGGAGGACGATGGGCGAGGCAGGCTACGTGGCGCTCCACAGGAGCGGGGAGCTCGCGCGGCGGGCGCGCACGCTCGGCGAGCGGCTGGCGGACTGTGACCTGTGCCCGCGGGCCTGTGGCGTGGACCGGCTGGCCGGGGAGCGGGGCGTGTGTGGGATCGGCGGCGACGCGGTGGTGGCCAGCGCCTCGCCCCACTTCGGCGAGGAGCGGCCGCTGGTGGGCCGCGGCGGGTCGGGCACGGTGTTCTTCGCCGGCTGCAACCTGCGCTGTGCGTTCTGCCAGAACGACGACATCAGCATGGCCGACCAGGGGCGGACCGTCGGATCCGGTGAGCTCGCCGAGGTGATGCTGCGTCTGCAGCAGGTGGGGTGCCGAAACATCAACGTGGTCACCCCGACCCACGTGGTGCCCCAGATCCTCGCGGCGCTGGATGTGGCGGCTGGCCGGGGTCTGACCGTACCGCTGGTGTTCAACACCGGCGGGTACGACGTGGTCGACGTGCTGCAGCAGCTCGACGGCGTGGTGGACATCTACATGCCCGACGCCAAGTTCGCCGACGGCGACGTGGCCCGCCGGTACTGTGACGCGCCCGACTACCCGGAGGCCAACCGCGCGGCCCTGCGCGAGATGCACCGCCAGGTCGGCGACCTGGCCATCGATCCGCAGGGGCTGGCCCGGCAAGGCCTGCTGGTGCGGCATCTCGTGATGCCCGACGACCTGGCCGGCACGTCCGAGGTGATGGAGTTCCTGGCCCAGGAGCTGTCCACGGACACCTACGTCAACCTGATGGACCAGTACCGCCCGTGCGGCGAGGCCGCCCGCTTCCCCGAGATCTGCCGGCGGGTCACCGACGCGGAGATGGCCGAGGCACGGCACGCCGCGCGCATGGCCGGGATCGAGCGGCTGGACGACCGGGCCCGCATGCCCTGGTTCGGCTGATCGAGAGGGTCAGGGCAGGTACAGCACGGCGAGATCTGCGGGTTCATAGGCTCCCGCGTTGCCGCCCACGATCAGGATCGAGCCGTCGTCGAGCACCGCGCCGCTGAGGAAGTTGACCCCCATGGGCAGCTCCAGCCCCTCGGCGATGGCGAAGGTCTCGGTGTCCTCGTCGAAGTACTCGCAGTCCGCGCGGTAGATGCCGCCGTCGTGGCCACCGCAGACCAGGACCTTCTCCTGGTCGGGGATGCGCAGCACCAGGGGGAACACGCGGGGGTGGATCATGTCCACCACGCGGGTCGTGGAGAAGCTGCCGCCGACGGATTCGACGATCTCCGCGTCGGCGAGCACGTCCTCGTTGCTGCTCTCGATGTGCGGGACGAACTCATCGGTTCGCTCGGTGCCACCGACGAGCAGGATGCGGTCGCCGTCCGTGCCGGGCAGCACGGCGGCGCCGTGGCCGGCCCGGCCGTGCTGCAGGGCGCCGTCGCCGTCAGCCCAGGTGTTGGACACCGCGGTATAGGTGTCGCACGAGTCCTGGGGCATGATGTCTTCCCACGGCGGGTGGTTGTAGCCGCCGCAGACCACGGTGATGTCCGGGCCCCACAGCACCGCGGTGTGGTACCAGCGCCACTCGCCCACCTCCTCGGTCTCGATCTCCCCCTCGGCGGGATCGACGAGCTCGATGTTGTCGCGGAAGGAGACCTCGCTGGTCAGGGTGTTGTAGGAACTGGCGCCGCCCACCAGCACCACGCGGCCGTCGCCCCCCGCCTCGCCCAGGGCCACGGCCTCGCCGCCCATCATGCCCTGCGTCAGGGGTTCGCCGTCCACCGTGTACTCCCCGGAGACCGGATCCCAGATGGAGTACTCGGACGAGATGCCCTCGAAGTCCGCCACCGAGGTGGCGCCGCCAGCGATGAAGACCTGACCAGCGAAGTCGCCCGCGAGCAGGCGGGCGGCTGCGAAGCCGGACAATTCCGGGGCGGTGGCCCAGCTCTCCAGGGCGTAGCCCGCGTGCTCGGTGCGGACCAGCCGGCTGATCGGCGCGTACCCGTCGCCGGTCTCGCCGCCGATCACGGCGGCGCCGCCTTCCACCGCGATCACCCGGTGGCCCAGGCGCGGGTAGTCCGAACCACCCTCCAGCGGCAGGAAGGTGCCGTGCCGGTGGAACAGCACCCACACCTCGCCATCACCATCCTCGGGTGGCAGGGTCATCGGCTCGCTTGTCCCGGCCGCGACCTCGTCACCGCCGATGAGGCCGCGCACCTCGAACACCACGCCGTCGCCCCGGGGGATGTCCTCCATCACCAGGGCCGACTCCGCGTCGAACCAGTCCCAGCTGTAGTACAGGGGCCCCTCGTCCGGTGAGAACACGGCCACCTCGAGCACCTCGAGGTCGTCGAGCAGGTCGCCATCGCCCGCGAGGTTGAGGTTGAGCGTCAGCTCGAACCCCACGTACACGGGATCGGGTGGGCCGCACGACACGAGCAGCGGCAACGCTGCCGCCAGAGCCAGGATCCTGGTCATCGCTCCCCATCACGCACCGTGGCCCGACTGGACCTCCGGTGTCGGAACGATGACAGTATGTACGCCTGGGCGCGGCGTGAAAAGTGGGGGGGGCGGTCGGCGGTCGTCGGAGCGTGCCGGGTCGGCTGGCGCCGGCACGGTGATCCTCGTAGCATGGAGAACATGGCGGACGAGCAGCCAGCGCTGCACATGGTCCACGCGGCGCACACCGACGTGGGACAGGTGCGCAAGGTCAACGAGGACGCCTACGGCGTGGACGAGGTGGGCCACGGCTGGCTGTTCGTCGTGGCAGACGGCATGGGCGGGCACCAGGCCGGTGACGTGGCCAGCCGCCTGGCCGTCAAGTCGATCGTGGACGGCTTCCGGCAGTCCACGGCCATCGATCCCTCGCGCCGGCTGATGGATTCGCTCAAGGTGGCCCACCAGCGGATCATGTCCCGCCAGGGCCGGGCGAGCGGCACGGATCGCATGGGCACCACCGCGGTCACGCTGTACACCAGCGGCAACCTGGCCCACTACGCCTGGGTCGGGGACAGCCGCATCTACCTGGTGCGCGACGGCCAGCTCAGCGCGATCACCCGGGATCACACCGTGGGCCGCGAGCTGCGCGACCGCCAGCTGCTGCCGCCCGAGGAGATCGACAGCCACCCGGACGCGCACAAGCTGTCCCGGGCGCTCGGCATGGAGGACCAGTGGCAGCCCGAATGCGGCGCCACCCCCCTGGTGCTCGAGCCGGGCGACATGTTCCTGATGTGTACCGACGGCCTGTTCAAGGTCGTGGACGACAGCGCCGTGCTCTCCGCGCTGCTGGGCATGGAGCCGGTAGAGGCCGCCATCAAGCTGGTGGCACTGGCCAACGAGCGCGGTGGGCACGACAACATCACGGTGCAGGTGGTGCACGTCGGTTCCCGCGAGGCCGCGGTGGAGGCTGCGGCGCGAGAGGGCCACATCGGCTCGTTGACCCAGGAGCTGCAGGCCCTGATGGGCGACGACAGCAGCGAGATGGCCTCCGCGCCCAAGACCGAGCGTCTCGGGCCGGGTGACGTGATCCCGGATGCGGAGAACGTCGGGGACTTCGTGGATCCGCGCACGGACGAGCCCACCATCCGGATCGGCCCCGGCGACACGGTCAGGACCGCGCCGGTGAGCGACGAGGAGTTGACCGGTCCCCAGACCCCGGACGAGCCGATCGCCGAACCGGTGAAGCGGGGCGACACGGTGGAGAGCCGCGACGTGGGGGATGGGGGTGGCGGCGACGACAGCGAGGAGGAGAAGCCGACCGCGCCATACGTGCCGTCCGTGCCCGATCCGGAGCGCCCCGCGTCCAGTGCACCGCGGGCCGAGTCCCTGCCGATCGGGCCCGGGGAGCCGCCGCCGGCGGCGCAGCCCCCTCGTGCACCCGCGCCCGCTCCCGTACCGGCGCCGCGCCCCGCGTCGGCGCAGAAGGCGGCGCGGGAGGATGATGCGTTGGACGACCGCGGCGACGTGGACGACCGCCCCCGCCGGCGTCGCCTCCCGGTGTTGCTGATCGTGGCGGTCCCCCTGCTGCTGCTGCTGTTCGTGATCCTGATCGGGGCGCTGGTGACGGTGGCGGTGGGCGTGATGTTGCCGCGCGGGCGAGACGGGGGCGACGCGGTCCGTATCGTGTCCGTCGACCCCGGGGCCGCCGGGCAGACCCGGGACGAGGGGGTGCGCGCCGCGGCCACGGCCATCCGGTCGGTGGACGAGCTGCGGGAATGCGACTGGCAGTGGCAGCTGCTGCGCCAGCACCACGATACGCTGGCGGCCGACCCGTACACCTTCCAGGACCTCGCCGGGCGGGTGTACCGCTGTTATGACGAGCAGGCGTGGCTGGCCATGGAGGCCTGGCGCGCCTCACCGGACGCCGACCTGCGCAAGACCGCGTCAAGTGCGCTGGGCCGCGCCGGCCGCTTCCTCGACCCGCCCTCGCGGGCGGACGACGCGCTGACTTCGGTGGCGCAGGCCGTGCAGGCGGATCTCGGCCCGGAGGAGCTGGCGGGGCGGCTGTCCGAGCTGGAACGCTGGGAGGCGGAGCTCGATTAGGGGTGTGTGCACCGCGGACTCGGCGGAGTCGCCCGGGTTGGGGTAGAATCGTTGGGTTGGGAATGCACCTGGCATTCCGGGGAGTGCTCGAGATGAAGAGGACCGGATTCTTCCTGCTGGCGCTGCTGGCCTGTGCGTGCCTGTCGGGGGTGGCCCTGGCCGTGGACGCGGACGGGGACGGCTACGACAGCGACGTGGACGACTGCAACGACCTCGACGCGACGGTCAACCCGGCCGCGGACGAGGTGTGCAACGGCCGGGACGACAACTGCGATGGAACGGCCGACGAGGGCCTCGACGGCGACGGCGACGGCTTCACCCCGTGCCAGGGTGACTGTGACGACGCCGACGGTGACACCTCGCCTGGCGCGACCGAGGTCTGCGACGGCGTGGACAACGACTGCGACGAGCTGGTCGACGAGGGCTTCGACGGCGACGAGGACGGCTACGCCGCGTGCGGCGACACCGGCGACTGCAACGACTCGGACGCGGCCGTGTTCCCGGGCGCCGAGGAGGTGTGCAACGGCCGGGACGACAACTGCGATGGCACCACCGACGAGGGCCTGGATTGCCCGTTCGCCGAGGACCCCAGCGGCGGGGACGCGTCCGCCGAGGGGGCCAAGGACGTGGCCGGCGGGTGTGCGTGCTCGGCCAGCCCGGCCAGCCCCGCGAGCGGCCTGCTCGCGCTCGCCCTGCTCGGTCTGCTGGTGATGCGGCGGCGGGGGTAGGTGGCGATCCGGATGATCCGGATGATCCGGATGTCGGGTCCGTCGCCTTCGGCTCCTTGACCCGACGGGTCGGCCGTCCGCCTACCTCCTACTCCAACGTCTTCTCCAGGTAGCCGGTTTCCTCGTACCACGCGACCGCGTCACGGATGGACTGCTCCACCGGCCTGAACTCGACGCCGAGCTCGCGGCGCGCCTTGGCGTTGTCGAAGAACAGGTACTGGCCGGCGTAGTCGATCTCCGCGGGCGTGGTGAGCGGCGGCTTGTGCGTGACGCGGTCGGCGCGGTGCTTGTACCAGCGGGCCGCCGTGCGGGCCAGGCGTCGGTCCACCCCCACGGTCCAGCGGTTGGGTTCGCCGATCACATCCAGCACGAGGTCGCTGAGCTCCTTCATGGTCACGTTGGCGTTGCTGAGCAGGTACATCTCGCCGGTGCGGCCCCGCGTGGCGGCCCGCACGTGGCCCAGGGCCACGTCCCGCACGTCCACCACGTTGAGGCCCCCGCCGAAGTGGAAGCGGTTGGCCCCCCGCACGATGTCCATCAGGATCTGGCCGGTCGGGGTCGGCGCCACGTCCCCCGGTCCGAACGGGAACGCGGGGTTGACCACCACCAGGTCCAGGCCGTGGTCGGCGAACGCCAGCGCCTCCTGCTGGGACAGGAACTTGGTCAGCACGTAGTGGTGGCCCAGATCGTACTGGTTGAACGGGGTGGTCTCGTCGCTGATCCCCCGGCCCTCGGCGATGCCGATGCCCGCGATCGAGCTGGTGTAGACCACTCGTCCCACCCCCGCCTCCCGCGCAGCCCACAGCACGTTGCGCGAACCCTGCAGGTTGACCTCGTAGATCACACGCCAGTCCGGCATCCAGATCGAGTACACCGCGGCGAGGTGGAACACGGTGTCCACGTCATCGAGCAGGCCGTCGCAGGTGCGGGGGTCGCAGATGTCACCCTCCACGATCTCCAGGTCGAGGCCCTCGAGGTTGACCCGGGTCTCACCCGGGTACAGCAGGCCCCGTACGGCCACGCCGTCGTCCAGCAGCAGCCGGACCACCTGGGAGCCGATGAACCCGGCGGCGCCCGTGACCAGCGCGCTGTGCACCACGTGTCTCGAGGGGGTCGCCCCGCCGTCCGTTCCCGCCATCGTCGGTCCTCCATGCGCGTGCGATCCGGATTCTACCCGGGGCGCGTCGTGGCGACGAGCCGCTTGCGCTGACGGTCCGACGTCGCCACGATCGAACACCGGATGGACCGATGACCTCCCGTACCCTGGCGATCTCGGCTGCGCGCGCGGCGCTGGTGGCGGCGTGGTTCGCCTGTGGTGGGGCGTTGCTCGTCGTGGCGATCACGCGGCTGGACGTGCAGCGCCTGACCGACGCGCTGGCCGGGGCGGCCTGGATGCCCCTGGGCCTCGCCGTGGTCCTGGACGTGGCCGTGATGACCACGAAGGCTGCCAAGTGGCGGGTGCTGCTCGCCGGGGTGGGGGCCGCGCGCGTCACGCGGCTGTTGCTCGCCTACTATGCCGGGGGCGTGACCTCGGTGGCCGTGCCGATGAAGCTGGACGAGGTGGTACGGGCGGCCGTGGCCGTGCGGCTGTCGGGGTTGCGGTGGCCCGGGGTGCTCGGCTCGATGGTGGCCGAACGCACCGTCGATCTGGTCGGTCTGCTGGGCGCGCTGGCCCTGCTGGGGTGGTGGCTGCCCGTACCCGACTGGATGCATGCGGCGACCCGAAACGTCGGGTGGTTGGCGGCCGCCGGGGCCGTGACCGTGGTGGTGCTGAGGGCCGCGGCCCCGCGGCTGGCCCTGCGCGGCCGCCTGGGCCGGCTCATGGGCGGCATTGCCGGGGGCAGCGAGGCGCTGTGGTGGCCGCGGACCGTGGCCGTCGCCTGCGCGCTGTGTGCGGTGGAGTGGACCCTCAACGTGGGCATCGTGGCCTGCGCCTGTGCCGCGCTCGGTCTGACCCTGCCGCCTGCGGCCTGGCTGCTGGTGATCACCCTGTTCGGCGCCTCGGTGGCCATCCCCCTGGCGCCCGCCGGGATCGGCGTGTTCGAGGTGGCCGTGATGCTGGCGTTGCCGGCCGTCACCGGTGTGGACCCGGAGGGCGCCGTGGCCCTGGCGCTGCTGTGCCACGCCGTGCTACTGGTTCCGACCGTCCTGATCGGCGCGGGCACGGTGGTGTGGCTCGGGCCGCGGCGACTACGCGAGGCGGTCGAGGAGCGAACCGGGTGAGCGGTCCCTACCTGATGCAACGCCAGGTCGACGTGGTGGTGGCCGCGGTGCGGCGCTGGCTGGGCGAGCCCGCGTCCATGCGGTGCCTGGACCTGGGGTGCGCCGACGGCGTGGCCGAGCCCCTGCTGGCCCAGCACTTCCACCAGGTGACGGCCATGGATATCGACGCGGACGTCCTGGCCGAGGCCCGCGCCCGCCACGCCGCTGCCAACGTGCGTTTCGTGCACCTGCAGCCCGCGCTGCCCTTGCCGGTGCAGCCCGGGGATTTCGACGTGGCCGTGGCGTTCTCGCTGCTGCACCACCTCGACGCGGACGCGCGGCGAGCCACCCACGCCGCCCTCGCCCGCGCCGTACGCCCCGGCGGTCTGGCCGCCATGCTGGAGTACAACCCCCTCAACGCGGCTGCCCTCGGCCTTGTGCTGTTCGGGCCCCACGACCGCGGTTCGCGGCCCGTGCTGCCCCGGCAGGTCACCCGCCTCTACCGAGACACCGGCTGGGCGCCGCTGCAGCGGCAGTACCTGCTGTGCTTCCCGCGCCCCATGCGGGCGCTGGTGCCCCTGGAGGCACGGATCGAGCGGTGGCCCCTTGGCGCCAAGTACCTGTGCGTGGCGCGCAACCGCGCACCGCGCAGCGGAGAAGCGGGATGAGGCTGACGCGGACGGCGTGGTTCGGCAGCAAGCTGTTCACCCACCACCTATGCGGCGTGGGTCTTATCCTCACGCGGCGCTGCAACCTCGACTGCGGATACTGCCAGGTGGTGCACGACGCCGACGCGGTCGAGCTGTCCCCGGACCGCTGGCTCCAGGTGATCGACCGCTTCTCGGCACACCGCCACCGGCACTTCGTGCTCACGGGCGGCGAGCCGCTGCTGTACGAGGGGCTGGGGGAGGTGATCCGCCACGCAGCCCGGCGCAACCTGGTCTCGCTGATCACCAACGGGACGCTGGTCGAGCAGCACGTGCCGCAGGAGCTGGCGGCCCTGGACTTCCTGACCGTGTCGATGGACGGCATGGAGCCCGGTCGGGTGAGCCGCAAGAGCGCCTGGGCCGCGCTCGAGCCGCTGGGGGAATTCGCCCGCCAGCACCGCATCACGACCCAGATCATCGTGACCGTGACCCGTCACAACGTGCACGAGGTGGCGGACATCGCCCGCCGCGCCTCCGGGCACGGGTTCGCCACGCTGCTGTCCGTGGTGCACAGCGGCGCGGGCGACTGGTCGTTCCGCCGCGATCTCCCCGACCTGACCTTTGACGCGCCTCGCGATCTGGCCCGCCTCGCGGAGCTGTCCGCGGAGCTGCGCCATGCCAGGCGAGAGGGCGTGCGCATCGCGGAGAGCGACGCGTTCCTGCGGGACATGGTGCGGTTCGCGGCCGGCGAGTTCCGCATCGACTGCCCGGCCGCGGATGGCGTGTTCGAGGTGGACACGGACGGCACGATCATGGCGTGCCATGACGCGCCGCGGTCCGGGGTGAATGCGCTGGAGCCGTGGCACTACGCGGACATGGTTCGTCGCGTGCGCGCCACGGTGCCGCCGGGCTGCACCTGCTGCTACGACTGCTTCCACGACCTGGCGTGGCGGCGGCGGCACCCGTTGCGGGCAGCCGTGTCACTGGTCCGGCAGCAGCTGGGGGACATCGGGCGGGGGTGACGGGGGAGGGACCGGCAACAGTCGGTACAGCGCATAGGTCTGGTCCGGGTCCGCGGTCCGGATGTGCTCCACGCGATCGAGCTGCCATGCATCCTCGGCGAGAAGCCGGCGCATCTCCACCAGGGCCATCGACCAGGGCAGGTCACGGCGTGGTCGTGGCGTGTCCCTCGCCAGCAGCAACGTGGTGCGGCGCTGGTCGTCGGTCAGGGCCAGGAAGTCCGCGTGGTGGAGCATGGCCGTGGAATGCACCTCGGCATCGGCGGCCGGGTCCGGGTTGCCCTCGTCGCCGCCGACGGGCTTGGGCCAGGGCGCCGTGACGGGCAGGCTGACGCGTCCCTCGGAGAGGTAGACGAGGTTGTAGGCCATGAACTCCGACAGGGAGTACAGCCGCCGGGTCTCGAGGCGGTCCAGCTCCTCGGCCACCCGGTACACCGCGGGCGAGTACTCGCCGCCGATCGTGCCGTCACGGATGGCCCGCAGGTAGGTCGCGCCGATGCGCACCTCGAGGGCCAGCGCGGGGACCAGCAGCGCGACGGCCACGGCGGTGCCCACGTGCCGGCGGGGCCGGGCCGTGGCCAGCTCGCCGGCAGCCAGGCCCACCGCCAGCTGGGGAACCGGCAGCAGGGCGAGCACGTAGAACGCATCGCCGTGGCCGGATGGCGACACCATCATCGTCAGGACCAGCACCCCGTGGGTGATGCCGATGAACAGCAGACACGAGGCCGCCCTCGCCGACAGCCGGCCGCGCAGGCCGAGCGCGGTCAGGCCGAGCAGCGCGGCAATCACCAGCCACGGGAACCAGGGATTGGACGGGGTGGGCACCAGGTCGGCTGCCACCTCCGAGGCGAGCAGGTCGGCCACGTGTCCGGCGCGGGTCCAGGCGTTGGCCAGCAGATCCCGGTTGTCCCAGCCACCGTGGGCCGGGCCGGTGACCAGCAACGGCCCGGCCAGGCCGCCGAGCCGGGCGGGCCGCAGCAGCAGCGGCGCGACGTAGGGCGCGGCCCCGGCGGCGAAGGCCGCTCCGATGCACAGGGCGCTGCGTACCCAGCCGACGTCGGCTGCGCGGGCCAGGGGGAGCAGCCGCGTCCGCAGCACGAGCGCGGCGACCGCAGCCCCGCCCAGGTAGCCCACGGCCAGGATCTTGGCGTTGAGGGCCAGGCCCCACACCAGCCCCGCGGCCGCGAGCCAGCCGAGTCGGCCGCGGTCGCCGAAGCGCTGCAGCAGCATCAGGCCCAGCCAGAACAGCAGGATCTGCAGGAGCTCGTCCCGCTGATCGCCGAAGCGCGCGGCGCGTAGCAGCGTGGTGGAGCAGGCCAGCAACACCACGGAGAACACGGCGTGAGGCCGGCCGAACGCGGTGCGCACCGTGACGTACACCACCAGCAGGGTGCAGATGGCCAGCACCGGGTGCAGGGCGCGGAACACGAACACCGACCTGCCGAAGACGATCTGCACCGCCGTCAGCAGCGCAGGTAGGGTCGAACCCTCGAACGGATTGAGGGATGGGGGCAGCAGGTCGGCTGGACCGCGGATCGGGGCGTCGCCCCGGATCCGCGCGAGGTAGTCCTCGACCACCAGCGCGGTGACCGCCTCCTCGTTGGACAGGCCGGGCGCGTCGAGGTGGACCAGGGCGGCGGCGGCGAACACCGCCACCGCGGTCGCCACGATCAGCGCCTCGATCGCGCGGATGATCCTGGGGTCGTGCACGGAGTCAGGGCCCGCCTGTGGGGATCCTCTTGCGCGCCATGTACACGACCTCGTCGCCGCTCCCCAGGCGCATCTCGGCGGGCGGGTTGACCTGGAGACCGGGATCGCCGCCGGCCCGCTCGAGGGAGATCAGGGTGGCGTCGTACTCCTCCTTCAGCTGGGTGAACAGCTCCCCGGCGGTTCGTCCCTGCCAGCCTGCGGGCAGGGACAGCTTGAAGAACTGGTTGCCGTAGCGGGACGTCAACAGCTCCCGGAAGGTGCGCATCAGCCCGCGGTTGCGCGAGGCCACGCCCAGCAGGCGCCCGGTGTGGCGGTCGGCCACCAGCACCTCCTCCACGCCGGACATGCGCAGGTACGTCTCGTTGTCGGGGTTGAGCAGCTCCACGACCACGAATGCGCGCTCGTTCAGCTTCTCGATCACCAGGGCGGTGAGCACCGAGCGGGCGTCGCGGTCCTGGTCGCTGAGGTTGGTCAGCTTGTCCGGCACGATGATTGCCATGGCGGCGCGGCCCACGCCTGCGCGGCGGAGGACCTCCACCCGGGTGTGGTCGCCCCGCAGGAAGTACACGCGATCGCTGGTCGCGCCCGCGGCCTCCAGGTCGGGCTCGTGCTCCTGGTCGGAGACCACCACGATGCCGGCCGCGCGCAGGTCGGGATCGACCTGCAGCTCGGCGATCAGGCCCGAGGTCCCCCGCTTCCAGCCACACACGATCACGTGGCCGACCAGGTCGTCGATCTCCATGTTGATCTCCTCGGTACGGTCGCCAAAGGCGCGGATCACGACCGCGGTGAAGGTCCCGGTGAACATGGCGAACACGGTCACGCCGCCGAGCATCATCATCAGCTGGACCAGGCGTCCGCCGCCGGTGGTCGCCTCGCCCCCGATCGGCTCGCCTGCGATCAACGACTGGGTGCTCCACCAGATCGCCTCCTCGAAGGTGTCGAAGCCGGCGTTGCTGCGGCCCTCCAGGATGGTCATCGCCAGCGCGCCGACCAGCACGAAGGTCAGGATGGCGAACACCACCACCAGGTAGCCCTCGAGGCCCCGCCGGAACATGCGCGAGAAGCGGGAGACCCGGTGGTCCAGCATCACGCCGAAGCGGAACAGGCGCAGCAGCCGCAGCAGCCGCAGGATGCGGAATGCTCGCAGCAGCGGGAGGATCGCCAGGATGTCGATCCAGTAGCTGCGGAAGAAGCGCAGCTTGGACGGCGCCACCACGAAGCGCAGGCTCAGTTCGACGGCGAACACGATGATGAAGCCGTCGCCGATGCGCGACAGCAGCACCCGCGTCGGACCGGGCTGGACCTGGGTCTCCAGGACGATGCCCACGACCGACGCCAGGATCAGCACCATCACGACCAGGTCGGTCATCGGGTGGTGCATCACGCGGCGCAGGCGGCTCAGGCGGCTCAGGCGGCTCAGGCGGCTGGGCCTGGCGTCGCGCCCGTGGGATCCGGGATCGGCCATGGGGGCAGTATGGCGGTCCGCGACGGCCATGGGAAGGCCGGCTCGCGCGCGCGAGGGGTGCTTGACAGGCCGTGCGCTCAACGGCGACCATTCGCCTTCGACCACGAACCAGCCGCGGCGAGAGGAGCCACCATGTCCGATCTGAGCCCCAAGACGATCTTCGAGGAGACCCTGCCCAAGAAGTTCGAGGACCACCCCGAGAACGTCGAGGGCTTCGAGGCGATCTACCTGTTCGACATCGCCGGCGACGACGGCGGCAAGTGGACCCTGGTCTGCGACGGCTCCAAGGCCATCATCGAGGTGGGCGAGCCGGACGAGGCGATGTGCACGATCTCGATGGACGATACGGACTTCGTCGACATGATGAAGGGCGACCTCAACCCGATGATGGCCTTCTCCGTGGGCAAGCTGCGGGTGGCCGGCGACATCGGCCTCGCGATCAAGATCCAGGCGATCCTCGGCTGACGCCGCCCATGTTCCAGCCGCTCGGCGGGGTCCGCATCCTGGACCTCACCCGTCTGCTCCCCGGCCCGTTCTGTAGCTGGGTCCTGTCCGCCATGGGCGCGGAGGTGACCCGCCTCGAAGATCCCGGCATCGGTGACTACACGCGCATGTGGCCGCCGATGATCGGCGGCAACGGCGCCATGTTCCACGTGCTCAACCGGGGCAAGCGCTCCGTGGTGGTCGACCTGCGGCGGCCCGAAGGCGTGGAGGTGTTCCATCGCCTGGCCGCGGGGTACGACGTGCTGCTGGAGGGGTTCCGTCCAGGCACGCTGGCGAAGCTCGGGCTCGATCCGGACGAGCTGCGCGAGCGGCACCCCGACATGGTGATCGCGTCGATCAGCGGGTACGGGCAGCGCGGTCCGCGCTCCGCCAGTGCCGGCCATGACCTGAACTACGAGGCCTTGTCCGGCATGCTGTGGCTGACCGGCGCGGCTCACGGGCCGCCCGTCATCCCCGGGATCCCGGTGGCCGACCTGTCCGGCGCCTTGCACGCGGCGCTCGCCGTGACCGGCGGCCTGTTGCAGCGCGAGCGCACGGGCGGCGGCTGCTGGATCGATGTGTCCATGACCGAGGCGCTGGCCTCGATGGTCGCCCCGCTGGAGGCGCTGCGCGGGTTCTCCTCGGAGGAGGACCGCGGCCGGACCATGCTCACCGGCGGCCTGGCCTGCTACGGCGTGTATCGCACCTCGGACGGGGGCTACCTGGCCGTGGCCGCGCTGGAGCCCAAGTTCTGGGCGGCGGTCTGTGCGGCCGTCGGGCGCCCCGAGTGGATCGACCTGGTGCCCCTGCCCAACCCGCGGCACGACCAGGTGCGCGAGGAGCTCGCTGACATCATCGGGGGCAGGACGCGCGCCGAGTGGGAGGCCGTGTTCGCCGGACTCGACGCGTGCGTGGAGTCCGTGCTGTCACCGGCCGAGGCGGCGCGCGACGCGCACGCGGACGAGCGCGGGGTGGTCGAGCGGGCGGGGGAGATGGCCTGGTGCCGCGCCCCGCTGGGCGAGGCCGTGCACGGGGAACCGCCGCGGCCCGGTCAGCATACGGACGACGTACTCGCCGGCGCGGGCTACGCCCCGGACGAGGTGGCCGCCCTCCGTTCGGCGCGCGTGGTCGCTTGAGCCGCGCCGTTCCTGGCGCGTACTACCAAACTTGCCGCCCTCGGCTTGACCCCATCCGAGGCATGTCTATGGTGGTCTACCAGGGTCAAGGCGACGGCGTGCCCCCGGCGACAGGGCGGCCGCCCGCAGCGAAACCACGGACGACGACGGAGTCAACGTGAGTCGAATCCAGACACTGCCCATGCTGGCCATCCGGAACACGGTCATCTTCCCGGTGCTGGCGTTTCCCATCAACGTGGGACGGGAGAAGTCCCTCGAGAGCGTGTCCACCGCCATGGACTCCGAGCGCCTGCTCGGCATCGTGGCCCAGAAGGACGGTGCAGTCGAGGACCCGGACCCGGACGAGCTGTACGCCACGGGCACGATGGTCAAGATCCTCAAGTCGGTGAAGATGCCGGGCAACAAGCTCAAC
>CAZXHG010000214.1:0-17573 GCA_964639985.1 uncultured Rickettsiales bacterium | reverse complement strand
GATCGACTACCGCGAGGTGTTCGACGCGGCCACGGACATGATCGTGGTACACGACATCGACACCGGCGCGATCCTGGACGTGAACGAGGACTGCGTGGCCACGGCCGGGTACACCCGCGAGCAATTCCTCAGCGGCGGCGTGGAGGGCTTCAGCCCGCCGGGCGAGGAATTCTCACCCGAACGGGCCATGGGCTACATGATCGCCGCGGCTCAGGGCGAGCCCCAGCTGTTCGAGTGGGGATTCGTCCACGCCGACGGCGGCTTCCACCCCACCGAGGTGCACCTCAAGCGGGCCACCATCGGCGGCACACCGGTGCTGCTGGGCATCATCCGCGACATCAGCCGGCGCAAGGCCGCCGAGTCGGAGCGCAACCGCCTGGTGGAGCGCATCCAGCAGGCCCAGAAGCTGGAGAGCCTGGGCGTGCTCGCCGGCGGCATCGCCCACGACTTCAACAACCTGCTGATGGGCGTGCTGGGCAACGCCGGGCTGGCCCTGACCAAGCTCAGCCCCGAGTCTCCGGGCAGGGCCCACATCCAGAAGGTGGAGGTGGCCGCGCGCCGCGCGGCCGAGCTGACCAACCAGATGCTGGCCTACTCGGGCCGGGGCAGGTTCGTGGTCGAGCCGCTGGACCTGTCACGCATGGTCGACGAGATGGCCCACCTGCTCGACGCGGTCATCTCCAAGAAGGCGATCCTCAAGTACGACTTCCACCGCGACATCCCCAGGGTGGAATGCGACGCGGCCCAGGTTCGCCAGGTGGTGATGAACCTGATCACCAACGCCTCGGACGCCATCGGCGACCGCAGCGGGGTGATCACGCTGACCACCGGCGTGCTCAAGGCCGACCGCGCCTACCTGTCCGACACGTACATGGACTGGGACCTCGACGAGGGCTACTACGTGTTCCTCGAGGTCTCGGACACCGGCTGCGGCATGGACGAGGAGATCCGCAAGCGGATCTTCGACCCGTTCTTCACCACCAGGTTCACGGGCCGCGGCCTGGGCCTGGCCGCGGTGCTCGGTATCGTGCGGGGCCACGGCGGCGCGATCAAGGTGTACAGCGAGCCGGGCCGCGGCACGACCATGAAGGTGTTGCTGCCCGCGGCCAGCAAGCCCGAGGAGGTCAAGCTGGTCGAGCCGATCCGCGACGGCGACTGGACCGGCGAGGGCCTGGTGCTGCTGGTGGACGACGAGGAGATCGTGCGCGAGACCGCCAAGATGGTGCTGGAGTCCGTGGGCTTCGACGTGCTGCTGGCCGAGGACGGCCGCGAGTGCGTGGAGCTGTTCCGCCGGCGCGCCGACCAGGTGAAGGTGGTGTTGCTGGACATGACCATGCCCCACATGGGCGGCGAGGAGGCCTTCACCGAACTGCGCCGCATCCGCGGCGACGTGCGGGTGGTGCTCTCCAGCGGCTACAACGAGCAGGAGGCCACGTCGTCGTTCAACGGCAAGGGCCTGGCCGGTTTCATCCAGAAGCCGTACGGCCCGGAGAAGCTGGTGGCCGTGATGCGGGGGATCCTCGAGACGTAGCGCTCAGCGCCGACGACGGCGCCACCCGAGCACGCTCCAGCCGCCACCGGCCAGCATCCACGGCAGCAGCGACAGCTCGACCCCGTCATCGCCCGGCGCGATGCGCGTGGCCAGGCAGCCGGCCGAATGACAGCCAGGCGCGTCCGCGTCCACCACGCCGTCGCAGTCGTTGTCGATCCCGTCGCCATGCTGCTCGGGCTGGTCCGGGCTCACGGACGCGTCGGCGTCGTCGCAGTCGCCGACCCGGTCCACCAGCCCTCCCTCGCTGCTGCAGGACAGCACTGCCTCGCCGCTGCCGTACCCGTCTTCGTCCGCATCCACGTACCACTCGGTCAGCAGACCCTCGTCCACCTCGCCATCGCAGTTGTCGTCCATTCCGTTGCAGACCTCGTCGGCGAACGGGTGACGGGCACCGTCGAGGCTGGGCAGGTCACCGCCGGCCGGGTCGTCGCACTCGGCGAAGTCGGGTGTGCCGTCCAGGTCCGAGTCGGGGAACACCCACTGCTCGTCGCCGCAGGCCATGCCGGTGATCCCTCGGCTGGGCAGCGGGTCCCCCTCGGCCATGAAGAACTCGTGTTCGATGCCCGCCTGCCAGGCGCACGGACCGGCGGCCTCCTCGCACGCCTCCTCGCCGGTGCTCTCGCACGGCTCGGTGGACTCGTCCGGGCACAGCGCACGGCCGAAGTGCAGGGCCGTGGGCAGGCGCCATGTCCCGGACGCCATGGCCCAGGCGCTACCGCAGAATTCGATCTGGGCCGCCTCCTCACAGCCGGGCTCGCACGCGTGCAGGGGCGGGACCGCGCCGCAGATGTGGCCCACAGCATGGAACTGATCCGGAGCGATCACCTCCCCCAGCGGCGGGCCATCGGTGGTGTCGTGGATCGACGCCACGTGCTGATACGGTCCCTCCGCCACGATCGGCGGTCCGTCGTGCTCGAGCCACAGGCCGGAGGCCGACACCAGCCACGCGTCCACCTCGGCCCCTGTGTACACGGCCGCCGCCGTGGTCGCCTGGTTCTCGGCCAGGGTGCAGTGGGAGAGGCCGAGAAACACGGACCCAGGCACGCCCGGGCCGACCACGCCGTCGTCCGGCAGGTCGCTGTTCAGCCCCATGTCGAACACGGCGATGGCGCCACCACGATCCGCGCCGTTGGACAGCAGCACGGTCTTGGCCAGATGGATCAGGGCGAAGTCGTTGTGGATCGCCAGTGCGCCGCCCCGCCCGTCCAGGACCTGGGGCATCGCGGGCAGGGGTTGGTCATCGAGGATCCCGTTGGTGTTCCCACCGTTGGTCGGGTCGTCGAGCCAGGCGAAGTTGCAGCTGGTGCCGGGCGGGGTCAGCACGTCCGGAAACTCCACGGCGGGCTGGGACGTGGCCGCGTTGCCGGCGAACACGCTGCTGTAGGCCACCAGCGAGCCCCCGCTGTTCCAGGCGATGGCGCCGCCGTCGGGCGCCTGGTTGCCGACGAAGGCGCAGCCGTAGAGCCACGCGGCGCCGCTGCCAGGATTGGCCAGCGCGCCGCCCGCGGTCCAGGCGTGGTTCCCCCAGAACAGGCAACCGATCAGGTTGGCCTCTGCCACGCCGTCGAGACGGATCGCGCCGCCGTTGAACTGCTCACCGTCCCCGGCGCCCGGGCTCGAGCGCCCACAGTTGACGAACGCGCTCTGGTAGACCGTCAGCAACCCCCCGCTGACGACGAGGGCCGTGCCGTCGACGTCGCGGAACAGCGTGCGGTGGATCTGCAACATGTGGTGGCCGCCGATCTGGATCGCGCCGGCCGGGCCAGGCACGAAGTCCGACACCATCACCCCGTCGAGTGTCAGGCCACAGTTGCCACCATCGTCGAACAGCCGCTCCACCAGGCCGGCGCCGCTGATCTCGACGTCCTCGATCTCCAGGTCGGCGGGGATGCCCGCGTCGCACAGGATGAAGCTGCCGTCCATGGCCGTGGTCGCGGTCAGCACCTTGCGACCGGGTTCGGGCTCGGCGTCGAGGTCGGACCGCAGCACCAGGCTGCGGTGGCTGCCGTCGACCGCGGCGCTCAGGGTGAGCGGTCCGTCGGGGTGCTCGTCGTGGTCACAGGGGCTGTCTTCATCCGACAGCGAGAAGCTCCGCGTCACCACGATCTCGTGCACATCGGGATCGAGGAACCCGCACCGCAGTTCCTCCTCGTTGCCGGCCTCACAGGAACCGGCGTTGCCGCTCCCGTCGCAGGGCGTCTGCGCCTGCCCGGCCGACGCAGGCGCGAGCAGCACGATCCATGCCGAGAGCACACTGATGAGCCTCACCACCCCACCTCCAGTTCCAGCCCCGGCCGGTGGACCAGCATCGCCTCCGGCTGTCCCAGCAGGGCCATGTCCGCGTGGGTGACACCCAACCTGTAGTGCATCCGCAGCACCACCAGGTTGTGCAGCCGCACGCCGACGGCCGCGTGTGGCCCGGGCACGAACATCAGCAACCCGGGCGAATCCGCTGCCGGGCCGCCCGGCGGGACCAGCAACTCCAGGCCGGCGCGGACGCCCACCTCCAGGGACACCGGGTGAGGGTCGAACCGAAAGGCGCCCTCCACGGCCAGGCCGAACAGAGGCCAGACACCGGCGTCAGGATCACGGATGGCCACGATCGAGAGATCGCCTCGCACGACCAGGTGTCGGCCCACCAGGCCGCGGCCTCTCTGTCCTGCCCCCAGGGACAGTGCGGGTCCAGCCCCGATGTCACCATCGCGTCCCGGGCCGGGCGCCAGGCCCACCCCCAGCGACAGGTGCGCGAGGCGGTAGCCGCCGTTGAGCGCAGCCCGCACCTTCTCCACGGACACCACCTGCCCCGACCGGAAGGTGAACGTGCCCCTGTCCACCACCTTGCCCGACGCCGCGATCAGCTGGATGCGGTGCTGGCCCGGCGTCACCGGGATCGAGCGGGGGAACGTGCCCTTGGACCGGCCGTCCAGCTCCAGGCTCAGCCCGGCGTGCCGGCGGTCGTAGGTCGTCAGCAGCGCCAGGGTCGGGGCCGAACGCAGGGCCGGGTCGCCGGACAGCACCAGGTCCTCCCGACCGGAGATGCGGTACAGCGCCAGGGGCACCTGCACACCGTCGCTGCCCTGCACTGCGGCCGCGGTCGCGTGATCGTGGGCCTCGGACACGGTGACCACGCCGTCGCCGTCCACGTCGGCCAGTTGGTCCAGCAGGCCGGCCACGAAGTGGGTGGTGTACAGGGAGCCCTCCAGCTCGTCGAGCTCGAACGCGGGCCGGCCGTAGCCCGCGGCCAGCAGGTGGGCCTCGTCCGCGGGCAGCTCGGTGCGCAGCAGGGGTGCCTCGGCGGCCACGCCTCCGGTGGCCTCGCCGCCCAGGGCGGTGCGCTTGCCCTCGTCCGTGAAGCAGGCGTCCACCAGCAGCACCTTGCGCCGCGCGGGCAGGGTCTGCAGCACCTCCTGGATCGCGTCCAGGCGCACGCCGGTGGCGCCGATGTCGCCCATGGTCGAGTCGCGCATGGCCAGCAGCAGCCGCGGCGGGCCGCCGTCGGCCGCGTCGGCCAGGCCGTGGCCGGTGAAGTACACCAGCACCGTGTCCTGGCGCCGCGCGCGGCGCATCAGCGCCTCGAGTGCCTCGCGCACCTCGGCGCGCGAGGCACCGGCCAGCACGTCGACCTGGTCGAAGCCGCCCGCGTCCGGGTCGCGCAGGGCGTCGGCCAGCCGCTGCACGTCCCGGTCCGCGTACGTCAGCGGCGGGAAGCTGTGATCGTCCACCTCGGGCACGGCCACCAGCAACGCGATGCGCCTGGGGGCGAACGCGTCGCGGGCCAGCTCGGCCAGCAGGTCGCCACCGTCGTCTGCGGCCGCCGGGAGACCGCACGCCACGCAGAGCAGGGCTGCGCAGAGCAGACACGCCAGCTCGCGCCCACGACTCATCGGGTCACCTCCCCTCCACCACCAGCCGGAAGCGGCCCGCCAGCACCCGGTCCGGGTCGTCGGGGCTGGATCCGGTCCATATCTCCAGCTCGAACACGCCGCTGCCCGGCGCGATCGCCACCACCGGGCGCTCGCCGTCCAGCAACACGCCCCCCTCGGCCGTGGCCGTGTCGCCCACACCCCGCCACAGCAGGCCGCGCTGGTCGCCGGTCACCAGGAACACCATCGCGCCCACGCCCTCGGGCACGGTCCCGCCCAGCAGCAGGGTGGCGCCCGGCGGCACGGCGTCTCCCTGGGCCAGGGGCAGGGCATCGCGCCCATCCACCCGCGCCAGCTGCAGGGCCAGCGGTCCGCCCGCGTCCGGGTCGCCCTGGCCCTTGACCGTCCAGTGCTGCAGCGCGTCGTCCACACGCGGCTGGGGCGGGGACAGCACCAGCACGAGGGCGACGGCCGCGGCCACGGCCACGGGCAGGGCCACCACCGGGAGCCACCAACGAACCGGGCGCTCGTGTCGGCTCGCCTCGGCACGGATCCGGGCCAGGGCGCGGGCGTCGAGGTCGGCGGACGGTTCGATCCGCCGGTCGTCCGTGCCCAGCTCCTCGCCCGCTGCCGCCACCAGCGCCAGCCGCTCGACCTGCTCGCGGCAGGCCTCGCAGTCGTCGAGGTGCTGTTCGACCGCGGACCGCTGCTCGTCGTCGAGCAGGTCCGGGTACAACGACAGCAGGTCCTCGGGATGCGCGCTCATCGCCATCCTCCACATGCCCCACAGGTGTCCCCTGTCGGAGGGGCCAACCGGATCCGCGGGTGAATCGGCTCACGAACCTGCAACAGCGCCCTCCTCGTGCAGCGGCGCCAGCCGCGCGGCCAGCACCTCGCGGGCCTTCGCGATCCGCCGCTTGACCGTGGCCGGAGACAGGGAGGTGGCCTCGGCCACCTCCGGGATGGTCAGGCCCTCGGCGTGGTACAGCAGGAAGCAGACACGCAGCTCCTCGGAGAGGCTGTCGAGCTCGGCCTGCAGCCGCTGCGCGAGGCGGGCCCGTTCCGCGCCCCGCTCCGGATCGCCTCGACCCGCGTCGCTCACCCGTTCCACCTCGGTGCCCTCCGCGGTCAGCGCCTGGCGGCTGTCGCGGTTGGCCCGCCGCTGCAGGATGTGCAGCGCCTCGCGGCGCGCCACGGTGAACAGGAAGCTGCGGAAGCGGCCCTTGGATTCGTAGGTCGGCAATGCCGCGGCCACCTTGACCCAGGTCTCCACGAACGCGTCCTCGGCCTCGGCTGCGTCCCCCATCATCCGCGTCAGGAACGACAGCAGGGGCGCGCGATACCGAGCGTACAGCCGTTCCAGCGCGCGCACGTCCCCCTTCCGATAGCGGCGCACCAGCCGCTCGTCGTCCAGGGCACGGGCCAGCAGCAACAGCAACAGCGGCAGCAAGGGGCTCCCCCGGCAGTCGCGATCGGCCAACGCCGACGCGGTTCATCCAAGGTATCAAAAAGTCGAGCCGGCTGGCGCGCCGGTCCGGTTTGGGTTGATGGACGACACATCACCAAGGAGGACCGAACGATGACCAGGTTCCTGTACAACTCGATCACCACCATCACCACCCTGGCCCTGACCGCGGCCCCGGTCGTGGCCTCGTCGGCCGCCGGGGCACCCACGGGCGGGGAACAGACGGACCCCGTCCTGGAGGACATTCCCGTGGAGCTGGTCCTGGCCTGCTCCTCGTTCGCCCAGTTCGACGGCCAGACGCCCTCGGAGGCGCTGGCCGAGGAGATCGCCGCGGCCGAGGGCGAGGCCCTGCTGACCTGGGATCGCTGCGAGTGCGACACCGGGGGCTACATCCACGGCTGCCTGCAAGTGGCGGTCGGCGACGAGGAGCGGTTCGACAACCTCGTGCTGACCGACGACGCATGCGAGCTGGGCGACGGCTGCGCCAACTCCTACGCCGGCTACACGCTGATGGCCCGAGAGGAGTACACGCGGACGTACTTCGACTACGACACCACCACCGTCTGGGTCTCGTTCGACATCGACTACTACATCGCACAGGACGACGACAGCCCCGGAGTGGTCGACGGACTGTGGAGCCTCGACGTCGCAGGCCCCGGCCGGACCGAGGCCACCTCGCGGATGGGGTACGCAGGCTACGGCACACTGGAACAGGAGCTGGACTACACCAGCTCCTGGACGAGCTGGGTCGCCTACGACGCCTCCGGGATCGAGGTCGACAGCGACGTCGTCTTCGAGATCGCCGCCACCTACGACGAGGGTCACGAGTCCCGCTGCGAACTCTCCGCGGACTACTTCGCCACCGTGGCCTCGACGGGCATCGAGGCCGTGGCCGCGGGCCTGACGATCGCGGCGCTGGAGGCCTCCGCCGGGGCGGCGGCCGCGCTGCTGGGCAAGTTCGCGACCGCCGGCGGGCTCGCCGGCACCGCCGTGGGGGAGTGGGGCGCCGCGGTCTACGAGCTGGCCTTCTGCTTCGACGAGTACGGCGAGATCGGCGAGGCCGGCTACTGGGTGAACTGCAGCGACGGTGCCGCCAGCCTCTGCGAGAACCAGTCCGGCTGGCACGACTTCGAGATCCAGGACTCCGGCCGCTGCATCACGGGTGAGGTGTTCGTCCAGTACAGCTACAACGAGGCGGACTGCTCGTGTGAATACCGCTACCTCAGCACGCGAAACCTCGACACGTACGAGGGCGCCTGCGGCAGCGTTGCCGGCGGCTCCGACGAGGCGGAGACCCAGACCCCGTCCGGATTCTGATTCCGACCCACCACCGTCGACTCCACCCTCCCCTCCACCTCCCCTCCACCAGCGCCCCCACCAGATACGGCCGCACACGACGGGCGCCTTCTGCCACACTTCCTTGATCAACGTCAAGGCGTTCCATCATGGAAGGGGCTGGGCTCGGACCACGGGACGCGCGAGACACCGCCCGGGGAGGAGCCATGGCAGGCAACGACAGCAAGACCGGATGTGTGGTGATCGGGATCGCCCTGGCCGCTGGAGCCGGAGTCTTCGCCTGGATGGCGATGGACAGCGCCGCACCGCCGCCCGAACCCGTGGAGGAGGCCACGCCTTCGCCCGTGCTGCAGGCCGCGGCCGAGGACACCGACGACTACAACGCCATCCTGCAGGCAGCGGCCCGGCGGGACGCGGCCGGGGCGCGGGGCGACGCGGGAGGGGCGGCCACCTCGAACGCCTCGTCCTCCGGTACCACCTCCCGCACCCTGCCGGTGTTCACGGGCTGGCGAGAGGGCCCACGCGCCTACCGCCAGGCCATGGACGCCCGGGACACGGCCCGGGGTCCCATGGCCCTGCTGTTCTACGTGGACTGGTGCGGGTACTGCCGGCACATGAACGACGAGCTGCTCGCGGCGGGCGAGGCGCGGGACTACTTCGGCGACATCACCGCGGTGCGCATCAACCCCGACGACGGGGACGAGGAGAAGGGGATCGCGGAGGAGTGGGGCGTACGGGGCTACCCCAGCTTCTTCATCCTGCCGGAGGGTTCGACGCGGGGCTCGAAGGTCCACCCCTACAAGCGCAGCGGCGACGAGCGGACCGCCATGTCCCCCGAGGCGTTCGTGCAGTCCTGCCGCAACCTCGGCGGCGGCTGAGCCTCTTCTCCGCTACTTCCCGATCATCTCCCGGTACAGCGGGGTGACGTTGGAGTCCCCGCCGTTGGCCACCAGGGTGTGGCCGTTGACCCCGGCGGCCAGCGGGCTGGCCATGCACAGGAACAGCCAGGCCACCTCGCGGGGGTGCAGCAGCCGGCCGAGGTTGGAGCCGCGGATCGCCACCTCGCGCACCCGCTCGGAGTCCGGGTAGCGCTTCAGCCCCGGCGTGTCCGTGGCGCCCGGCGCGATCACGCAACAGGTGATGTCCATGGGCGCCCACTCCACGCTCAGCGCCCGGTGCAGCGAGCTCAGCGCGGACCGCGCCGCGCCCATGCCCGGCATCATCGGGTAGCCCTGGTCCACGTCCGCGGTCACGGTCAGGATCCGCCCTCCGCCCGACCGCATCGACTGCTCGAACGTCTCGTGGATCACGTTCCACGTGCCCAGCAGGATCCGGTCCACGGTGCGACGGAACATGTCCGTGGACAGGGCGGCCGCCGGCACCGGCTCCTGCCCGCCGGCGATGTTGATTAGCACGTCGATCGAGCCCAGGTGCTGCTTCGCCAGCCCCACCATCTCGGCCACGGACACCAGCTCGGGCCGGCCCTTGATCTCGCCGGGCTTGCGGTTGCGCAGGTCCACCGAGCCGACGAGGTGGACCGACGAGGCCACGTCCAGGCGCGCGTCGCCCTGGTCCGCGGCGAGGGCCCGGAGCCGTTCGCCGACCTCGCCGGCCGCGAAGCGGTCGGTCATCACCACCCGCGCCCCCACCTGCAGCATCATGCGCGCGATCCACACCGAGATCAGGGACGTGGCCCCGGTGATCAGCACCCCCTTGCCCTCGAGGCCGAACAGGTCGTTCGAGTCGTTCATCGCGCCTCCTCGTTGCATCCTACCGCCTCGCGCGCGCCGCGCGCTCGGAAGGGTCTTCCACCGTGGCGTGTCTGTGCGTCCACGGGCAGGGAGCGACCCGAGGTAGGATCGGCCGCGGGCGCATCCCTGGAACGCAGAGAGGGCACCATCCGACCACCACGCCCAGACGGCTCCACCGTGCGCGCTGGCCTGCCCGCGCTGCTGGCGGGGGTGTGCCTGCTGCTGGGGGGCGCCGCGCGCGCCGAGGAGGACATGACGCTGGCGGTGATGCCGATCACCATGGGCGCGGGCAGCGAGCAGTACGACGGGCTGGGCAAGGCCCTGGCCGGCATGCTGGTCAGCGACCTGGCCGGGGTGCAGGCCCTGCGGCTGGTGGAGCGTGAGCGTCTCGACGAGCTCATGGACGAGCTGGCCCTGGCCGACGGAGCGTTCATCGATCCGGCCACGGCCCAGCAGCTCGGCCAGGGGCTGGGGGCCCACCTGGTTCTGCTGGGCTCGTACTCGGTGGTGGGCGAGACCTTCCTGCTCGACGCCCGCATCGTGCAGGTGGGCAGCGGCGAGATCCTGCAGGCGGCGACGGCCCAGGGCTCGGTCGCGGACTTCGTGGGCGTGGAGAAGGAGCTGCTCGACGGCCTGCTCGACGGCCTCGAGGTCAGCCTGAGTGGCTCGGAACGCCGGGCGCTGTACCTGCAGGCGCCCACCGAACGGTTCGACGCGTTCGCCGCCTACGGCGAGGGGCTGCAGCGACGTGACGAGGGCGCGCTGGAGCAGGCCAGCGCCGCATTCGAACGGGCGGTCACGCTCGATCCGGAGTTCGAGGCCGCGCGCGAGGCGCTCGGCGCCATCCGGGGCATGGTCGAGGCGATCCGGGCCGACGAGCTGCAGCAACAGCAGACCTGGCGAGACGAGGCCCACCGCTCCATCCTGGAGACCTGGCCGGACGAGCGGGAACGCGCCGCCGACTTCGAGGACGACATGCACAGCGCGGTGGGCTTCGCCCTGCGCCTGATGGTCCTGGAGAACGAGGAGCTGCACTGCCAGCGCTACGCCGAGATGTGGCATCACCTGGAACGCAATGGCTGGCAGGTCAGCGAGCAGCCCCGCGGCCCGGACGACATCGGCGTGTTCAGCTTCGCGGTGGGCAAGATCGCCGAGCAACACGGCTTCGGCAGGCTCGACCGGGCCGTGCCCGCCCCGGAGATCGCGCGCGAGTCGCCGTCGGCCCGCTCCCACCTGCTGTGGCGCACCACCGCCGACTTCGTGATGGACGCCGGCGGCCACCACCCGGGCGACGACTGGGGAAGCGGCCTGCTGGGCGCGATGGCCGGCTGCCACGAGCCCGGCGAGCAGCTCGCCGAGATCGATCGCATCGCCGCGCGCGTGGCGCAGGCTGGTCTGGCGGACCAGCAGCAGGACCGCAGCCCCACCTCCCGCTTCACGCTCGCCGAATCTCTCCAACTCGCCTGGTGTCACGCCCACGCCCGCAGCCGCGGCGCGTCCGCGGACATGCACGCCCGGCTGGAGGCGCTGCTCGCGGGCAGGACCGACGACGACCCGGTGCGTGACACGCTCCTGCGGGAGGTCGAGCGCGTCGCGGACGAGGCCGAGCAGTGGGCCACCCACCGCGCGCGCCAGATGAACCGCGAGCCAGCCGAACTGGTGGCGGCCATGCAGGCCCTGGCCGGCCGTCAGGCCGACGGCGTCGACCTCGGACCGCCCGCCTGCGCCGAGTTCGCCGCATCGCAGCAGCGCTACGCCACGGACTGGATGCTTCGCTACGGCGAGCGCGCCGATGATCCACGCTGGGGCGACCTGGAGCTGGACTGGGCCGGGGTGTACTGGGCCACCCTGCGCGACCTGGGCTGCCTGGAGGGGGGCTCACCCCGCTTCGACAGCTGGCAGACAGGACTCGCATTCGTGCAGACCGCGCCCGACCGACGGCGCCCCGAGGCCGGTGACGACGAGCGCTGCGACCGCGCGTTCGCCGACCTGGACCGGCTCGTGCAGTCCTTTGGTTCGCTGCTGCCCAACGACGCCTACTACGCGGCCCTGTTCAACGCCTACTACCGCGAGGTGGTGTACAACCGGTGCGTGGACGAGCCGTGGTGAGGAGGAACCGATGACGACCCGATGGCTGGCCCTGTCCCTGCTGACCGCGCTGGTGACTGCGCCGCTGACGGCCCGCGCGGGTGACGCGCCCGTGGTGCTGACCACCGTGCGCGGTGACGTGGCGCTGGCGAGCGGTGACGCCCTGCCCGAGCCCCCCTGCGTGGTACAGCCCGGCCAGGTGATGACCGTGGGCGACGGCGGCCTGGTGGTGTTCCTGTTCCAGGGCGCGGCGATCAAGGTCGCGGGGCCCGCGGAGATCGACCCGGGCGAGCTGCAGATCGGCAACCAGGAGGACAGCGGGCGGGCCACGGCGCTGCGCAGCACGTTCTCCCGCCAGGCGTCCACGGCCCGCACGGCCGCCTCCCGGGGCGCAGGCGACCTGCAGCTGCTGCGGCCGCTGGCCGGCCAGCCGGTGCTGGCGCTGGCCGACATCCGCTGGAGCTGCGACGGCTGCGGTGAGCTGGAGGTGAGCGTCGAGAACGCCCGCGACGAGTCGGTGGTGTTCAGCGGCAAGGGTGACGGCGAGGCGGACTACGTGGGAGGGGAGCTGCCCCCGGGCAGCTACTACCTGCGCATCGGGGACCAGGACTTCTCGTTCCTCGTGCCCGCGGCCGCGGACCGCGAGCGGATCCAGGGGGCGCTGGACGCGGCCCACCAGGCCGCGGACGAGCTCGTGACCAGCGGCATGGGCGATCCAGCCATGGCCGCGTCCATCCCGGGCGCGGTGCTGCTGCACGAGGGTCTGCTCAGCGATGCGCTGTTCCTGGTGGACCGCGCCGTAGAGCAGCATCCCCACGATGAGGCACTGGCCGCGCTGCTGGCCGACTACGAGACCCGGGCGGGCCTGCGGCCGTGAGCGACCCGGACGAGCGGCGGGACGACGAGGTCGTGGACGAGGCCACCCCGGCCGAGGAGCCGGCTGCCCCCGAGGAGCCGACTGCGCCCGAGGAGCCGACTGCGCCCGAGGAACCAGCGGACGCCGGGCCGCCGGCCGAGGCCGAGACGCCGGCCAGTCCGACCCCGATCCCCCAGCCCGAGCCGCCGGGAACCCTGCCGCCTCGCCCCCAGTGGTGGAGCAAGCGCACCCCGGACGAGGTCTCCATGGAGCCGGTCAGCCGGCTCACCCACCACGTGGCCTACGAGGTCACCCAGGCGCTGTTCACCGCCGCGCTGCTGGCTACCCTGGGCTTCGTGGCGCTGGGAGGGCAGTTCGCCGACCTGTACCTGTGGTCCCGCGGCTCGGCACCCACCACCGACGAGGTGGTGCTGCTGACCATCGGGGAGGAGGCGCTGTACCTGGTCGACCCGGCCGACGCCCAGCCCGAGGTCACGCCACGGGGCCTGCTGGCCGAACTCGTGCGCTTCCTCGACGCGGCCGGCGCCTCGGTGGTCGTGCTGGACATCCTGCTGGACCGCCCCGCCCCCGGGGACGACGCCCTGGCCGCGGCGATCCGCGACCACGGCGCGGTGATCGTGGCCGAGCGCATCGCCCTGAGCCAGCCGGGCAGCGGCCGCGAGTTCGCGGCCGGGCCCGCGCCCGGCCTGGGCGACGTGGCCACCGGGTTCGCCAACCTGCAGGAGGAGGAGAACGCCCTGTTCAGCGGGGGCGACATGCTGGTGCGCAGCGCGCCGCTGGCACGCCGCGTGGCCCGCGCCCGCCTGCACGGATCGTGGCCGATGAACCTGGCGGGCGGCGAACAGACCGACGGCGAGGTGCGCCCCTCGCTGGCCCTGGCCGCGGCCTGGATGCACACCCACGGCGGGGACCACGCGGCCCTGCTGCGCCAGCTCGCCGGGGCGTGCGACGGCTCTCCCATGGTGTGCGGGCACGCCGACCTGGGCCTCCCGGCCCTGCCCGGCCCGCTGCACGAGCCGCTGGAGATCAACTTCCGCGGCCCCGAGGGTGCCGACGGCATCCCGGCAGTGGACGCGGCCCGCGCCCTGCGGGTGATGGGCGAGTGCGCGCTGCTGCGCTCGGTGGGCGTGGAGATGCCGGTCTCCGTGCCCGACGACCTCGCCGCCCGGCTCGCGGGCAAGGTGGTGGTGGTGTGCCGCGTGGACGGCACGGCCGACGACCGCTTCGTCACCCCCTACTCCTTCCCCCTGCTGATGGGCACGGACATGGCTGGCGGGCGGGTCCAGGCACAGCTGATCGACTCGTTGCTCGGCGGCACGCACGTGCGCCACGTGGGCGCGTGGTCCGGCTGGCTGCTGGCCCTGGCCCTGGCCGCTGGCGTCGTCGCCACCCGGCGCCGGTTGCGCGACGACGTGCACACCATCGGCTGGCTGGCCCTCACCGCGGGCCTGCTGCTGCTCGGCGTCGCGCTGTTCCGCCTCACCGACGGGCTGACCCTGGACCTGGGCCTGCCGATCACCGTGTCCCTGGTCACCCTGCTGGCCGTCCGCGTACATGCCTGGGCCCTCGAGGACCAGGTCGCCGACTAGGAGGTCTCCATGCTGCGCACCCTCGCGCTGCTCACCCTGCTGGCCCTGCCCGGCCCGGCCCTGGCCGGCCCGGGCACCCTGGCCATCCTGTACTTCGACAACCAGGGCAACCCGGAGCTCGAGCCGCTCAAGGTGGGCCTGTCGCAGATGCTGATCACCGACCTGCGCGGCACCGAGGGCGTGACCGTGGTCGAGCGGGCCCAGCTGCAGGCGATCCTCGACGAGCTGGAGCTGGGCCACTCGGGCGTGGCCGATCCGGACACCGCCGCCCAGGTGGGCAAGCTGCTGGGCGCGGAGTGGATGCTGCTGGGCTCGTACTTCGAGCTGATGGGCACCCTGCGTATCGACGCGCGGCTGGTGCGGGTGGAGACCGGCGAGATCGTGCACGCCTTTGGCGTGAACGACGCCTCCCAGGCATTCATGCAGATGGAGAAGTCCATCGCGGGCTCGTTCCGCACGGCGCTCACCGACCAGGTGGGCGCCTCCACGGCCGCCGGGGACGGCCCGACCGGCTTCGCTGACGCCGGCGCAGACCCGGACGACGGCGGTGACGCCGCCGCGGACGCCAGCGCAACCACGCGTGGCGGCGGCGGAGACACGGCTGCGGCAGGCGACGGCAGCGTCGAGGTCGCGAGGCCCGACGCCCAGGCCCTGGACGCGGCCGTGGCGTTCTCCGAGGGGCTGATCTACCTGGATCGCAGCGACGTGCCGCGGGCGCGGGAGGCCTTCCAGCAGGCCCTGGCCACCGACCCGAACCTGGACGCAGCCCAGGAGGCGCTCGCCTCCCTCGACATCTGACGCGGTCGGGTTCTCAGTCGGACTCCAGCAGGCGCTCCGCAGCCGGGTGCAGCGGGATGGACGCGCCCGCGCGCGCGGTCTGGCGGGACACGTACCACCCCTGGGGCGTACCGCGCCCGAGCTCGTCCACGTTGTCCAGCAGCGCGGACACCACCTCGGTCACGGCCTCGTCGGCCACGTCCTGGTGGGTGATCAGCAGGGACGTGACCGCCACGGTGGCGCAGGCCTGCCGCTGGCCGGGGTAGGTGTTGGCCGGCAGCGTGGCCTCGACCATGGCCGGGTTGGTGCGCACGAGGTCGTCGACCACGGACGGAGGCAGCGGGACCAGCGCCAGGGGGGCCCGTCCCGCGGTCGCGGTCACGGCCGCGGCCGGCCAGGCCGAGGTGACGAACACCGCGTCGGTCTCCCCCGCCTCGAGCGCGGCCAGGGCCTCGCCCGTAGGCCGGCCGTGCACCCGGCCGATCTCCTCGATCGCGATCCCCGCGGACCGCAGCACCTGCAGGGCGTTGACGCGAATCCCGGAACCCTCGGCGCCCAGGTCGACCCGCCGACCGCGCAACGCGGCCAGGGAGTTGATGGTCGAGTCCCCGGCAACCACCACCTGCACGGCCTCGGGGTACAGCGCGCACGCCGCGCGCAGGCCGGCCATGCGCCCCTGGCGCTCGAACAGGCCCGTGCCGGCGCGGGCCATGGCTGCCACGTCTCCCTGGGCCAGGCCGAAGGCCACCTCGCCCCGCTGGACCCGTTCGCAGTTCTCCACGCTGCCCGCGGTGGGCAGCAGGCACGGCTCGGTGCCGCCCGCGCGCAGCACCTCGGCCAGGGCGCTGCCCAGGGCGGCGTAGGAGCCGAAGGGCAGCCCGGTGGCCAGGGATGGCCGGCCGTCGCGCCGGGCCACCCGGCACTCCTGCAACGCCACGAACCGCTCGAGGTCCTGCTCGAACGCCGCGGCCTCGACGTCCGGGCCGCCACGATCCAGCGCGGCGCCCACCCGCTCCAGTCGCCGCAGACGGCGCTGGCGCGAGGTGAGTTCCAGCTCCTCGTCGATGTCCTCCGGCGCGGTGACCTCCGTGGTCGCGTCGGGCTGCTCCAGCACCGCAGGAACCCAGGTGTCGTCCTCGCGGGCGAAGGCCAACGCGCCGTACACGTGCAGCACGTCCCCGGCGGCGTTGCCCTCGGCCTCCACGCCGGACACGCCCAGCGGGGTCGCGCCCAGCACGCCCACCAGGGAGCCCACGCCGATGGCGTCCCAGTCGGACAGCCGGTGGTCCCGCTGGAAGCTCAGATCGGCGTCGTAGTACACCAGTAGCTGGGGCCGCTCGTCGCCCTCGGCGCGGTAGGGGTAGACCCCCTTGCGCCACAACCCGTTCACCACGAACAGGCCGTCCTCGTAGTCCGCATCCAGGGTCTGCTGCAGCTGGGACTGCAGGTCGTCCGTGGCCGGCCCGCGGCGGCAGCCGGCCAGGGCCAGCAGGGCGAGGGTCAACGACAGGTAGCGCATCATCCCCCCTCCCCTACCGCACGCCCGGCAGCACGAAGTACAGCTGGATCACCAGCGCGTTGGCGATGTCGATGAAGAACGCGCCCACCATGGGCACCACCAGGAATGATTGCGGCGACGGCCCGTAGCGGGAGACCAGCGCCTCCATGTTGGCCACCGCGGTCGGGGTCGCACCCATGCCGAACCCGCAGTGGCCGCCGGACATGATGGCCGCGTCGTAGTCGCGGCCCATCACCCGGAAGGTCACGAAATAGGCGAAGAAGACCATCACCACGCACTGCGCCGCCAGGATCAGCAACATCGGCCCGGCCAGGTTGAGCAGCTCCCACAGCCGCAGCGACATCAGCGCCATGGCCAGGAACACCGACAGCGCCACCGTTCCCCACAGGTCCACGGTCTCCTTGTTGATCCGGTACAGGCCCGTGAAGTCGAAGAAGTTGGTGATCGCCAGGCCGAGGAACAGCGAGCAGATGAACGACGGCACGGTCACGCCGTGGGCGTTGAGGTAGCGGTAGATGAAGTCCCCGACCACCATGCACAGCGCGATGATGGTGATCGTCTCGAGCATGCGCCGCGGCGTGACGTCGTCCTGCTCGTCGAGGTCGTAGGTGATCTCCTCGTGGGTCTGCTGGTGGCGGTACTCCTCGGGTCTCAACTTGTTGCGCTCGATCAGTCGCCGCGTGACCGGTCCACCGATCAGGCCCCCCAGCACCAGCCCGAAGGTGGCGCAGGCCATGGCCAGCTCCATGGTGCCGCGGATGTTGTGCACGTCGGTGAAGATCTCGGCGTAGGTCAC
>CAZXHG010000213.1:0-17616 GCA_964639985.1 uncultured Rickettsiales bacterium | reverse complement strand
GGCCCTGGCCCGCTCCCGCGGCTACGACACCGCCCTGGAGGCCTACCTGGACAAGGACGACCTCGACCCGGCCGTCTACAACAACCTGATCACGGCGGTGAACGCCAACCTCGAGCCCCTGCACCGCTACGTGGAGCTGCGCAAGACGGCCCTCGGCCTGGACGACCTGCACCTGTACGACCTGTACGTGCCCATGGTCGAGTCCGCCGACTCCGAGGTCACCTTTGCCGAGGCCCGCGAGATGATGCTGGCCGCGCTGGCGCCCCTGGGCGACGAGTACGTCCGGGTGCTGGACAAGGGCAGCGACCCGCGCAACGGCTGGCTGGACCTGTACCCCCACGAGGGCAAGGACAGTGGCGCGTACTGCGCGTCCGTGTACGGCACGCACCCGTTCGTGTTCATGAACTACCAGGACAGCATGAACGACGCCTCCACCCTGGCCCACGAGTACGGCCACGCCATGCACAGCCACCTGTCCATGCAGCACCAGTCCTACCAGGACTTCCGCTACGTGCCGTTCCTCGCCGAGATCGCGTCCACGTGCAACGAGGCGCTGATGACCGACCACCTGCTGGCCATTGCCACGGACGACCGGGTGCGCGCCACCATCCTGGCCGACCGGCTCGACGGCATGCGCGCCACCATCTACCGCCAGGCCCTGTTCGCCGAGTTCGAGCTGGCCCTGCACGGCTTCGCCGAGGCGGGCACGCCCATCACCGCGTCGCTGCTGGACGAGACGTACGCCGGCCTGGTGGGCAAGTACTACGGTGACGGCTTCACCGTGGACGCCGACGACGGCATGGAGTGGGCGTTCATCCCCCACTTCTACTGGAAGTACTACGTGTGGACGTACGCTACCGGCCTGTCCAGCGGCATCGCCCTGGCCGAGAAGGTGCAGGAGGGCGACGCCCAGCGGGACGCCTACCTGGGCATGCTGCAGGGTGGCTGCCTGCGGCCTCCCCTGGAGCTGCTGGCCGAGGCGGGCGTGGACCTGACGAAGCCGGACGCGATCAACGCGGCCCTGGCCCTGTTCGACGAGACCGTCACCGAGCTGGAGACCCTGCTGCCCGCCCTGCAGGCCGAGGCCGAGGCGGCCGAGGCGGCCGAAGCGGCCGAGGGCGAAGAGACCGCCGAGTAGGCTCCCTCGCTAGAACAGATCCTCCCCCTCCGCGCAGTGGTACAGGTCCATGTGGATCTCGTACGTTCCCTCCGGGCACGGCACGCCGTACGCGTCGATGATCGTGCCGCAGCGGCCGCCTGAGCCCATGCTGCCGATGCGCGCTCCGTGCGCCACGTCGCCGCTGGCGAACGGGTGGGAGCCATCCTGGCAGGTCAACGCCAGCAGCCAGTTCAGCTGGCCACGCACGCCGCAGACCTCGATGGGCCGTGCCATCGAGGTGCGCACCTTGGCCGCCTCGCTCTCACCAAAGCCCCAGCGCGTGTGCGCCTGGTCGGCCGGCCACGGCACTGCGCCGAATGCCAGTTCGGCCGGGTCGACGGGGCACGGGAGCGGGGAGTCGATGTCGCCGCTGTCCGCGCCGGGCTGCCCCGGCGGGTCGGCCTTGCTGTAGGTGGCGGGCTTCTGGCGCGCGGCGCAGCCGGCAACGGCGACGACGAGGGCGATGGACACGAGCAGCGAGACGTGGCGGAGCATGAGCCCTCCCGGTGGGTGAACGGAGATCCTACACCGAGGGTCACACCCCCATTCCGCGGATCGGGGTATCCTGCCCGACCAACGGAGGAGCTCGACGATGGCGAAGGTTGCAGTCCTGGGTGGGTGTGGGGCCGTGGGCAGCGTGGCCGCGAAGGCCCTGGTGGGCCAGGGTCACCACGTGGTGATCGCGGATCGGAACATGGAGCGCGCCGCCGAGCTGGTGGCCGAGTGGGGCGCCGAGCACGCCAGCGCAGCCGAGCTCGATGCGGGCGACGGCGCCTCGGTCCGCGACGTGGTCGCCGGCTGCGACGCGGTGCTCAACTGCGTGGGCCCTTTCCACGAGACCGTGCGCACCGTGCTGTCCGCCGTGATCGACGCAGGCGTCGACTACGTGGACGTGTGCGACGACGTGGACGTCACCCTGGAGATCCTGGAGATGGACGCGCAGGCGAAGGCCGCCGGCGTGAGCGCGCTGATCGGCATGGGCAGCTCCCCGGGCGCCACCAACCTGCTGGCGAAGTTCGCCCATGACGCCCTGCTCGACACCACGGCGTCGATCGACATCTTCCACGCCCACGGCGGGGAGCCCTTCGAGGGCCCGGGGGTGATCGGCCACCGCTTCCACTGCATGACCATCGACATCCCCATGTTCCTCGACGGCGAGCTGAAGTACGTGAAGTACTTCGAGCCCGACGGCGTGGCCCTGCGCCAGACCTTCGACTTCCCGGTGATCGGCGAGGGCGTGCTGCTGTACCCCTACCCGCACCCGGAGCAGGTGACGTTGCCGAACTACCTGACGCTGGACCAGGTGACCAACAAGGGCACGGTGCTGCCCGCGGCGTACTACGACCTGACCAAGGAGATGTGCCGCCTGGGCCTGGCCAGCCGCGATCCGCTGGACGTGGCCGGGACCGAGGTGCTGCCCTACGACTTCGCCGTGGCGCACATCATCCGCGAGCGCGAGCGGATCCTCGAGGAGGAGCAGTTCGGCGCCCAGCGCGGGTGCTGCTCGGTGGTGGCCAAGGGGATGCGCAAGGGGGCGTACCGCGAGTACCGCTTCCACATGGCGTCCGCCAGCCAGGCCCTGGGCGAGGGCACGGGCATCCCGGCGGCCATGGGCGTGCTGATGATGCTCGCGGGCAAGGTCGACGGTCCCGGCGTGTTCCCGCCCGAGGGCGGCGTCAACCCCATGGACTTCATCGGGCTGATCCCCCAGGTGATGAAGCTCGACGCCAGCAAGGAGGGCGGCAAGGCCTTCGGCGGCGTGATCGTGGAGAAGCTGGACGCGGACGGGAACGTGGAGAAGCTGGATATCTGAGGGGCTACCTGCCGCGGCTGGCGGCCGAGCCCTCGAGCCGGCTGGCCGCGGCCTCCAGCACGCGGGCCCGGGCCTCGGCGGTCTGCCAACCCTCCACGAACGGGCCGAGGGCCTGGTAGCGCCGCAGCAGGTCGTCCAGCGTGTTGCGCTCCTCGCGCAGCAGGCCGGGGAGGGTCTCGTAGCGCTCGATCGCGTCAGCGACCTCCATGCCGTCGATGAAGGTCCCCACCAGGATGGTGGCCTGCCCCAGGCGCGCGCTGGCCCTGGCCAGCCGTGAACCCTCCCGGGCGAAGTAGCCGACCCCTGCCGAGGCCCCGGCGGTGGCGGAGTTGGGATCGCTGGTGGCCATGTCGGTGAAGCTGCCCGACTGGGGTCCGAGCAGGCGATCCCAGACCATGGCGCCGCCTGCGGTCAGGATCGAGGTCGCTGCACCCAGGGGGGGGCACATCGCGCTCAGGGCCAGGTTCACGCCGTTGAGGGCCAGGTCGAGGCCGAACTGGCCGAAGGCCTCTCCCATCTCCTGGGTCGCCCGGTCCGCCTGCTCCTGCAGGCTCTGCACCCGCGCCTGGGCCTCACGGATGTCGGTCATCAGCTGGCCGGCCTGGCGGCCGAGCCCGCGATTGATGTCGGCGAACACGCGGAAGATCACCGCGCGAGCCAGATCCTGCGTGGGCTCGATGATGTCCCGGGCCAGCTCCGTGGCGGCGAGCACCTCGGCCAGCGCGTCGCTGGCCGCGGCCTGGTGGGCCTCGTCGGCCGAGCCGCCCTCCGTGCTCTCGGCGTTGGCCTCGGCGTCCTGCACGGCGCTGTCGAGATCGTGGTCCGCCTGGTCGATCAGGTCGACGGCGTCCGTGAGGTACATGGCCGCCGTACCCTCGACCGAGGCCCGCAGGTCGACCGCGATCTGCCGCAGTTCCTGGGCCTCGGTGGTCGCCTCGATCATCTCGTCGTAGAACGCCTGCGGCAGGGGCTCGCCCGAGTCGGGCTCCTCGTCCTCGCCGCCGCCCCCGTCGCCGTCGGCGTCGCCGTCGTCGCCGGTCAGCTGGATCGGGGCGGCGGGGCCGGCCCCGGCGTTCGGCTCCGGCGGTTCGGGCGCGTCCGGCGGCGTGGCCAGGGGATCGGCGAGGGTCAGGCCGCCGAGCGGATCCCCGGAATCGGTCTCCTCCAGCGGATCCCTGAGCCCGTCCTCGGCGGGGCGCTCCCGGCGTTCCGGCGTCTCGATCTCCGCCTGCTCGGCCAGCGCGTACATGACCTGGGGCTCACCATCGCCCACGGCACACCTCCTCCAGCAGGACCCGGCGGTCGTCGTCGTTGGGGTACTGGCGCCACATCAGGGCCGCGATCACCATCGGTGCGGGTCCGCAGCCGCCTCCCCTCGCCGAGAGGATACCAGCGTGACCGGCGCGGGCCACAACGAATTCCTCGACCCGCGGCTGGGCTCCCCGTTCGCCCCTGGCCGCACAGGTGATACCCTCCGGTGCCAGAGGAGAACGCCCCGTTGAGCACCCCGGTCCACCGCTTCCTCGCCGCGCTGACCGCGGCCCTGCTGTTCGCCGCTGGATGCGACCACCAGCCCGACGACGACGACACCACGAGCCCCGCGGACGACGACGACATCGTGGACGACGACAGCGCCGACGACGACGACTCGTCCGACCCGCCCGCCAACAGCCCGCCGGCGCTGGTCGACCCTGGCGTGATCGAGGTGGACGAGGGGGAGTACCGCACCGTGGTGTTCGAGGCCACGGACGCCGACGATGACGAGGTCCGGATCGTGGTGCGGGATCTGCCCCGCTACGCGTGGTTCGATCCGCCCACCGCCACCCTGACCCTGGACCCACAGCACGGGGACGAGGGCGAGGCCAACGGCACGGTGTTCCTGACCGACGGTCAGGACGTCACCACGGCCGCGCTGAGCATCGACGTGACCGACGTGTGGACCCCGAACCCCCCGACGCAGGTCGGCGACGACGACCTCGTGGGCTGGGACGTGCTGTGGTACGCACACGACACCGACGCCTCCATGCGCTCCCCCGACATGGACGACGCGCCGGTCAGCTTCGCGGTGAGCTACCCCGACGACTGGGACCAGGTCTCGCTGCTGCCCGTGGTGGTGCGGCTGCACGGCATGGGCGGGGCCATCGAGCCCAACAAAGGGCTCGACGACGCGATCAACGTGTGGCCCGTCGATGATCCGGACTCCTACTGGTACGGCTACTCCGACGCCCTCCCGGCCGGCGACCCGGCCGACGGCACGGTGCAGCCGTACACCGAACGGCGGGTCCTGTACGAGCTCGACTGGGTGCTCGAGGAGTTCGCCGCCGATCCCCACCGGGTCTACGTGGAGGGCACGTGCATGGGCAGCGTGGGCGCGCTGGGCTTCGGCCTGCGTCACACGCCGCGCTTCGCCGGGATCCTCAGCGGCAACGTGATGGCCGACCGCCGCCTGAGCGAGGACGCGGCCGTGCCGTTCTGCGAATCCCTGTGGGGCACCATCGAGGACGAAGCGCCCGCGCGCGACGGCACGCCCATGTGGGAGCACATCGCGTTCGGCCCGTGGCTCGAGTCGCACCGCGCCCTGGCCGGGACCTGGGTGCGGTTCCGCCACGGCAAGGACGACAGCGCGGTGCAGTACAGCCAGCTGGCCGGGCCGTCGCCCGAGACCGGCCGCTCGTTCTTCGAGTCCCTGGAGCACGTACGGGCCGGCTACCAGGCCGCATGGGACGGGGGCAGCCACGCCACCCTGGTCGATCCCGTGCTCGGCCTGGAGTGGTGGGGCACGTGGGACGTGCACTCCGACCCGATCACGTTCCTGGCCCTGGACACGAGCTTCCCCGCGTTCTCCGACTACAGCTACCAGCCGGGATTCTCCGATCCGGGCACGGGCGTGGGTGACTTCGGCGACGTGGACACGATGGACGACAACAGCTACGACGGCGACCGCTACGGCGTGCGCAACCGCCACCTCCGGTGGGACAGCACCTCGCTCGAGGATACGGAGGACCGCTGGTCGATCGACCTGTGGATCTACGACGTGGACGACGATCAGGATCCGCCGACGCCGGACCACCCCGAGCTGTTCGACGACTACGCTGGCAGCGGTGTGGAGACCGTCTCGGTCACGCCGCGCCGGACCCAGGCGTTCTGGCTGTTCCCCGGCGAGGCCGTGACCTGGGAGAGTTCGGCCGGCCAGGCGGGCACGGCCACGGCCGACGACTGGGGCGCGGTCACGGTCGAGGGGGTGGAGGTGAGTACCTCGGGGGTACGGTTGACCGTGGTGCGCGCGGTCACGGTCGACTAGGGACAGGCCGGGTGGAACGCCAGGTTGTCGACGGTTCCGTTGAGCGTGCCGACCACGTCGTAGGTCCCGGTGGTCGGATCGATGCGGAACAGCGCATCGCCGTTGGAGGCGAGCAGCGAACGCTCGCGGTGATCGAACTCCAGACCCACGACCTCGAAGGGGATGCCGAGCGGGATGAGGCCGTACGCCTGGCCGGTGGCAGGATCGACCTTGAACAGCCGGTCCTGGTAGGCGTCGATCCCGTACATCGTCTCCGTTCCGCAGTCGTACGCCAGACCGTGGGGGCCCAGCGCGATTCCGAGACCACCGATGGGCGCGATCGTCGCGTTGGATGGATCGATCGCGATCAGCCGGTCCGCGCCCGCGTCGAGACCGAACAGGTGCCCCCCGCCATCGAAGGTGATGCCGCAGACCCACGCGCCACCCAGTGAGCCCACGGTCGAGGTGGAGCCGTCGCACACGCTGACGGTCACGATCTCCTCCGCGGTCGAGCCCACGGACAGGTCGGACTGCCACACGTCGAGGCTGCACAGGTTGAGGTCCAGGTTGGACAGCCGGGTCATCTGGGCCGTGGTCGGATCGATCTCCCACGTGTCGCCGCCCGAGGCCGCCACCAGGATCCAGCCCGCCTCGTGATCCTCGTCCACGTCCCCGTCACAGTCGTCGTCCACGCCATCGCACGGGTCGGTCGCCACGTCCGGATGGACCGCCTGCTCGGTGTCGTCGCAGTCGCCGTTGCACGGGGTGAAGCCGTCCCCGTCGAGGTCGTCGTGCTCGCTGGTCGCCGGGTTGCAGTCGTCATCCTCGCCGTTGCACTGCTCCGGAGCCCCCGGGTAGGTGTCGGGATCCGTGTCGTCGCAGTCTCCACCGCAGGCCAGCCACCCGTCGCCGTCGAGGTCGGCCTCGTTGTTGTCGAGCACGCCGTCGCAGTCCGTGTCGTACCCGTCGCACAGCTCCTCGGCACCGGGATGTACCGTGGGCTCGTCGTCCGCGCAGTCCCCCTCGCACAGGGAGTGGCCGTCGCCGTCCGCGTCCCCGAGCTCGTCCGTGGCCGGGTCGCAGTCGTCGTCCAGCCCGTTGCAGACCTCCTCCGCGTCGGGGTGGACCTGGTTGTTGGTGTCCATGCAGTCGCCCTCGCAGCTGGCCCACCCGTCCCCGTCCAGGTCGTGGTAGTTGAGCAGCGAGTCGTCGTCGTCGCAGTCCTGGGGGGTGTCCGACGGGCACCCCGGCCCGACGCCGAACCCGTCGGCGTCCGCGTCCACGCAGTCCTCCACCGCGTCGTCGTCGCCGGACGTGTCGTCGTCGTCCGTGTCGCCGGCGAATCCGCCGCCTTCGGGGTCGAGGCACGCGGTCAGGGGAAGCAACAGCAGGATCAGCGTGACGAGACGCATGGGACCCCCTCCCCGACCAGTGTAGCAGTCCCGACGCGGAATCCAGCGACGTTTCCCGTGCCTCGAAGATCCCCGTCCGGTCCGACCCGGGTGCTATCCTCGACCCCACATGACCTCCACCATCCTCGCCATCGACCACGGCACCTCGGGCATCAAGGCCGCGCTGGTCACGCCCGGCGGCGAGGTGCTGGACTTCGCGTTCGTGTCCACGCCCACGAACTTCCTCTCCGACGGCGGCGCCGAGCAGGACCCCGACGACTGGTGGAACGCGCTGGTGGCGGCCACCGGCACCCTGTTCGAGCGCAACTTCCCGGACGCGGTCGAGGCGATCTGCGTGTCGTCCACCTTCTCCACCACCGTGGCCGTGGGCGCGAACGGCCGGCCGCTGATGCCGGCCATCACCTGGATGGACTCGCGGGGCGCGCGCCACGTGCGCGCGCTCATGGACGGCGTGGCCAAGGTGGGCGGCTACAACGTGCGCCAGCTCATGCGCTGGGTCCCGCGCACGGGCGGCGGGCCGACCCTGTCGGGCAAGGACGACGCAGCCCACGTGCTGCTGGTCAAGCACGAGTACCCGGCGGTCTACGAGCAGACCGCCACCTTCCTGCCGTCCAAGGACTACCTCAACCTGCGGCTGTGCGGCCGCACGGCCGCCACCTTCGACTCGATCCAGCTGTTCTGGGTCACGGACACCCGCGACCCGCACGACATCCGCTACGACCCCGAGCTGATCCGGCAGCTGGGCATCGACCGCGACAAGCTGCCCCCGCTCGTGCCCTCCACCGAGATCCTGGGCACCCTGACCGAGGGGGCCGCGGCCGAGCTGGGCCTGCCCTCCTCGGTCCAGGTGGTGGCCGGCTCGCCCGACCACCAGTCCGCCTGCATCGGCTCGGGCGCCACCGGCGACTTCCAGGCCCACCTCTACGTGGGCACCTCGTCGTGGGTGCAGTGCGTGGTGCCGTTCAAGAAGACCGACGTGCTGCATTCGATCGCGTCCCTGCCCACGGCCATCCCCGGCCGCTACCAGTCGGTCAACGAGCAGGACATCGCGGGCGGTGCGCTGACCTTCCTGGTGGAGAAGCTGCTGTACGGCGATCCCCGCCTGCACCACGACGGCCCCCCGGACGACGTGTTCGCCATGCTGGACCAGGTCGCCGCCGACGCCGCCCCGGGCAGCGGCAACCTGCTGTTCACGCCGTGGCTCAACGGCGAGCGCACGCCCATCGATGACGAGGCGGCCCGGGCCTGCCTGGTCGGCCTGTCCACCACCACCACCCAGGCGGACGTGATCCGCGCCCTGTTCGAGGGGGTGGCCTACAACACCCGCTGGAGCCTGCAGTACGTGGAGAAGTTCGTGGGCCGGCGGCTGGACCCGATCCGGATCGTGGGCGGGGGCGGCAAGTCGGACCTGTGGTGCCGCATCTTCGCGGACGTGCTCGACCGGGAGATCCACCAGGTGGCCGAGCCCATGCAGGCCAACGCCCGCGGCGCGGCCCTGATCGCGGCCGTGGGCCTGGGCCACACCACGTTCGACCGCATCCCGGGCACCGTGGGGGTGGTGCAGCGCCACCGGCCCGACCCGGCCAACCGGCGCGTGTACGACCGGCTGTTCGAAGAGTTCGTGGGGTTCTACCGTCGAAACCGCAAGATGTTCGAGAGGCTCAAGACGAGGGGGTAGCGATGTGCGTCCGACTCCTGGCAGCCCTGCTGACCGCGGCGCTGTTCACCGGCTGTCCGTTCAACCGCCTGCCCCGCGACGACGACGACGCCGGCGACGACGACTCCGCGGTCACCGCGGACGACGACGACACCACGCCGGACGACGACGACACCACACCGGACGACGACGACACCACCGAGGACGACACCTACGAGCCGTGCTCGACCTTCGACTTCCTGCTGATGGACGACGCCTGCCAGGACGTGCCCCTGGCGTCCGATCCCACCGGCCCCACGGTCTGCGCCTGCGCCGTGACCCAGGCCAGCCCCGGCGCGCCGTTCTGCACACCCCCCGATCCCCGCGCGCCGCTGGCCGCGACCTGGCATCCGACCGCCGACCCGGACCACATCCACTTCGGCACCTGGCCCGACGTCAGCGGCCTGGCCGGCTGCCCCACGGACGGCGACTGGTCGTGGTTCGGTGACTCGTTCGCCGGCAGCGGCGCGCTGGACGTGGACCTCGGCGCCGGCGAGGAGCGGATCTGGCTCGAGCCCACGCCCACGCCCGACTCGGCGTGGTACGCGCTGTTCGACCGCATCACGCCCAACTCCCTGCACCACCTGACCCTGGTCGGCTGCGAGCAGGCCGGGGGGGATCCGGGCTGGCTGGCGGAGCGTGTGGTGCAGCCCGTGACCACGCCTTTCGTCCGCTGGGGCGCACGCGTGGGCGACTGGCGCGACCTGTACCTGATGTCCGACGACTGGTACCGCATCACCCTGGCCGCGACAACGCAGCAGGTGCTCACCGACGACGGCGAGGCCACCGCCCTGGTGTTCAAAGACCTGGACTGGCTGGCCGCCAGCGAGGCGGGCAACCTGGCCTTCGGCGACTTCGACCTGTCGTACGAGACCGCGGGCAACGTCACCACCGACCGGTACGCGGTGACCCTCAGCGCGCTGGACGCGACCCTGATCCCGCTGTACGTGGAGGGCGCGATCTACGTAACCGACCTGGCCGACTGCCAGGCGGACTGCGACGCGGACTCGGGCCTCGCCCACTGCTGCCGCACCGCGCTGCTGGTGTACGGCAACAGCGACAACCCCGACATCCCGACCAACCCGGCGCTGAGCCACGACGGCGCGCTGATCGCCTACAACCGCTTCACGTCGGACTTCGAGCAGTGCCCGCTGGGCCTGTGCGCCGAGGTGCACGTGTTGAAGAACCCGTACGCCCACACGGACGTGTGGACGTCGTACTGCGACAGCAGCGGGATCCACGACGGCTTCACCGAGGCCGTGGACTGCACCGCGCTGATGATGGATGGGGACCTGTTCGACGACGGGAAGTGCCCGGACTACCACTGCTGCGACGACGGCGCCGACTGCAGCGACTGCGTCACCATCGGCGAGGCGCCGGACGAGAGCATGGCCTGCAGCGGCACTGCGGACGGCGTACGCGAGCGCAACTACATCGCGTTCTTCGACATCGAGGACTCCACGTACCTGGCGTTCCGCTCCACGGACATGCTGGTGAACAGCCAGGTCGACTTCCAGGTGTTCTCGGTGTCCCTGGACGGCTCGGGGAATCTGGTGGTCCCGGACGACGACGAGGGCTACCCCCGGGTGTGGGACGTGGCCGGGCCCTGGTTCTGGGACCGCTCGGACGCGGCCACAGGGCCCTACCGCAAGCTGCCGGACCACGATCCGTGTGACTAGGAGCCCAGACCGTCCAGAAGCTCGTCCACGTTGGCCTGCGCCAGGGGCCGCTCGCCGCGCTCGATCTCGTGGATCATGGCCACCAGGGCGGCGTTGGCGGGCGCGTCCCGGCCGATCTCCCGCGCCTTGCGCACCACGTACCCGTTGAGGAACTCCACCTCGGTGGGGCGACCGCGCTCCAGGCTCTGCAGGCTCGACGAGCGCAGGTCGTGGTACTTCCGGCCCACGATCCGCAGCACCAGCTCGCGGGCCTTGAGCGACAGCCAGCCCGCGTCGCGGGCCACGTACAGGGCCTTCGGGTTGGCCGCGATCCGTTCCAGCACCACGCCGTGGGCCTCGGCCGTCTCCACCACCTCGCGGTAGAGCTCCAGGAACAGCTCCCGCACCGGCTTCCGGGCCAGCATCTCGCCCAGGGTCTCGCCGGTGAGCGCGCCCACGGTGGTGATGGTGCAGTTGATCGCCAGCTTGGACCACAGCGCGCCGCGGATGTTGGTCGTGGCCACCACCGGGGTGACGTGTTCCAGGAGCGTGGTCAGCTGCTGCAGCCGGAGCGAGTCCGAGCCGTCGAGCTCGCCGATGTGCAGCGTGCCCGGACTGGTGCGCTCGCACACGCCCGGTTCCACCAGGGTCGCGCCCCAGCCCACGATGCCGGACACCACCCGCTCTGCGCCCACGGCCCCGGCCACGTCGTCCTCGACCACGCCGTTCTGCAGGGGGACGAGGTAGCCGTCCCCGGGGGCCAGCACGGGCACGGTCGCCTCTGCCGCCTCCACGACCGCCGTGGCCTTCATCGCCAGCAAGGCCACGTCGTAGGGACCGTCCGCCTCCTCCAGGGTGACGCACACCGCGCCTGGAACGACCGTGAAGGTCTCCCCCGGGATGCGGACCTCGAGGCCGCGGTCGCGGATCGCCGCGGCGATGGTCTCGTTGCCGGTGACCACGTGCACGTCGTGGCCGGTGCGCACCAGCTCGCCGGCGATCACACCGCCCACCCCGCCCGCGCCCTGGACCAGGACCCGCATCAGGAGTTGGTGCCGTACGCGACCACGCTCGAGGTGCCCGAGAACAGCAACCAGCGGCCCGAGATCGACTCGTACCGGGTGTTGGATTGGTACAGCTGGAGGTACGCCGACCCGGCGGGGAGCTGCGCGATCTGGCCCGCGTCGATGGTGAACTGGCCGTCGTTGGCCACCTCGCACATGACGACGCCGTAGTCCTGGCCGGTGGCCGACGACCCCATCAACATCAACCACAGCGGCGAGGGATCGCCGCCGGCCCACAGGATGGTCATCGCGCCGCCGACCTGGAACGACTCGTCCACCTCGGGCGACTCCAGCCGCACCTGCTGGGGCACCTCGATGGCGGCCGCGATGTCGAACCCGGGGAACTGGGCTCCGGCCGCGCTCACATCGTGGTCGGCGTCCATCATCTGCGGCGAGTTGGGCAGCTGTAGCGTGTAGCTGACGTAGCCGCCGCGGCCGTTCTCCGGCTGGGCCGTGTGCGTGCCCGCCGGCCCGTCCAGGGTCAGCGCGCCCGCGGACTGGTAGTCGAACTCGCCGTCGTCCCCACCGGTCAGGTCGTCCAGGGTGTAGGTGGTCACCGCGCAGTCGTCCACACCCGCAGGCTGGGCGTACTCCACCCCGAAGTCGGGCTCGACCAGCACCTCGTAGAAGATGGCCGTGAAGTACGAGGTCTCGCCACCGTAGGGGTCCTCGCTGCGCAGCAGGCTGACGTAGCCGTCCGTGGTCTCGGGTACGGAGTCGTCGTCGTCGGACACGTCGTCGTCGTCGGACACGTCGTCGTCGTCGGACACGTCGTCGTCGTCCGCCACGTCGTCGTCGTCGGACACGTCGTCGTCGTCGGACACGTCGTCGTCGTCCGCCACGTCGTCGTCGTCGTACTCGTCCGGCCGCTCCGGCGGACAGCCCAGGCCCGCGACGAGCCATGCCACCAGGAATCCCAGTACCCGCACACGTGTCACGATCACCTCCCAGTGGCTACGATGGTAGCCCCTGGCGGGAGATGGTGACCAATCCGGATCCGCGACGTTGGATCGAGCGTCCGCCACCGGCCGCTGCCGGACGCGGGGAGCAGGGTCGATGAACACGAGATACGCCGCCACCGTCCTCCTCGCTCTCGGCCTGAGCGGCTGCGCCTGCAGCCGCTCGGCTCCCCCCGCGACCGCCGCCGTCCCCCAGGACGGTGAGCCCGCGGCTCCGGCCGCGGCCGGTCCGGCGGACACCTTCGAATCCGTACGCATCGACGGCGTGCCCCACGTGGTGCAGAAGCCCGACTTCTGCGGCGAGGCGTGCGCCGAGATGTGGCTGCGCAAGCTCGGCCACGACATCGACCAGGACCAGGTCTTCGACCGCACCGGCATCGACCCGCTGAAGGCGCGCGGCGCCTGGGCTCCGGATCTCGAGAAGTCCCTGGAGGACATCGGCTTCGACGTGGGCGAGGTGTGGTACCGCTTCGCGCCGTCGAAGGCGGACCGTGAGCTGTCCCGCCTGTTCGGCGAGATGCACGCCGACCTGGTGGCCGGGATCCCCTCGATCGTGTGCATGCGTGCCGACCCGGACAACGCCGACTCCGAGCACTTCCGGCTGGTCCTGGGCTACGACGCGGCCGACGACGAGGTCATCTACCACGAGCCCGGCGACGCGGACGGTGCGTACTCCCCCATCGAGCGGGCGAAGTTCCTCGACCAGTGGCCGCTGAAGTACGGCGACGACGAGTGGACCGTGATCCGGCTGCGCCTGGAGGCGAAGACCATCTCCGCCCACCCGCCGGCCGCCGGATCGCCGGCCGCCACCTTCACGGACGCGGACTACGCGCAGCACATGATGCAGCTGCGCCGGATGATGCCCGACGAGTTCACCGCCCTGATCGAGCCGCCGTTCGTGGTGATCGGCGACGAGGACCCCGACACGGTCGCCTTCCGCGCCTCCCACACCGTGCGCTGGGCCACGGCGCTGCTCAAGCAGGACTACTTCGCCCGCGACCCGGACCGCATCATCGACATCTGGCTGTTCGGCAGCGAACAGAGCTACGAGCACTACACGGTGGAGCTGTTCGCCGAGGAGCCGGACACGCCGTTCGGGTTCTACTCGCCCAAGCACGACGCGCTGCTGATGAACATCGCCACCGGCGGCGGCACCCTGGTCCACGAGATCGTGCACCCGTTCGTGGCCGCCAACATCCCGTCGTGCCCCGCGTGGATCAACGAGGGACTGGGCTCGCTGTACGAGGCCTGCGGGGAACGGGGCGGCCACATCCGGGGGCTGACCAACTGGCGCCTGGCCGGGCTGCAGCGCGCCATCGGCCAGGACATGTCGCCCACCTTCGAGCACCTCACGTCGCGCAACGACGAGCAGTTCTACGGCGACGACAGCGGCATCTACTACGCCCAGTCCCGGTACCTGTTCTACTACCTCGAGCAGCAGGGCCTGCTCCGCCGCCTGGTCCGGGACTACGTCGCCAACCAGGCCCAGGATCCCAGCGGCTACCAGACCCTGCAGACCGTACTGGGCAACCCGGACATGGCCGAGTTCGAGCAGCAGTGGCGCGATTTCGTGATGGCGCTGGAGTACCCCCCGGCTACCTGACCGAGGCCCGGCTCAGCAGATTGCCCTTCCGTGCGATTCACAAAATCCTGTAAAATCCATAAAAGGGCGAGTCGTATGAGCCGGGTCCGCGACCAACAGACGCGCCTGCCCCTCCCCGCGGAGGACAGGCGCGAGGCACACCCCTCGGACGAGCGGGTGGAGTGCGCCTTCCGCGACATGTGCCCCTGGCGGGGCTGGGACGGCGAGGCCGCGCCCGCCGCGCCCGTGGATCCACTGACCGCACCGCCGTGCGCGGACGAGGAGATCCCCGAGGACGAGGAGACCCTCACCATGGACCCGGAGACGGCGCCCACGGGCGCGGAGCGGCGCATCGACATCGACCCGGTGGTCGCGCGCACGTCGTCCGGGGCCCGCTGGTACCGCGGCGACGGCGACGAGGAGTCGATCTCCGAGCGCGCACCCATCACGTCGCTGCCCCTGCGAGCCCTGTCCGAGGCCGAGCTCGACGCGCTTCGCGCAGCCACCGTGGTGGACGGGGCCCTGCTGGGCCGGCTGCGCCGGCTGCGCGGGGTGGACCTGCAGACCATCGCCGAGCGCACCAAGATCTCGCTGATGACCCTGCGCTTCATCGAGGAGGATCGCCACGACCTGCTGCCTGCGCGCATCTACCTCGAGGGCTTCCTGCGCCAGGTCGCCGATCTGCTGGATCTGCCCGCGTTCGTGGTGGAGCGCTACCTCGACGGCATGCGCCGCTGACCGCCGCTCACGTCCACAGGATGGGGACGCCGTAGTCCTCCGTCCGGCGATCGTGAGTCACGAGGATCAGCCCCTCCTGCCTCGCCTGGGCCACGAGCAGCCGGTCGAAGGGATCGCGGTGGTGCCAGGGCAACACCCCGACGGCGAGTGCATCGTCGGGCGTGATGTCCAGCCACTCGAATCCCGTGGCCTCGACCGCCGGCATCAGCCACGCGTCCGCCGGGCCGGGCAGGTCGAGCTTGCCCAGGGCCTGCATGATGGAGATCTCCAGCGCGTTGACCGCGCTGACGTACACGTCGTTGTCCGGCTCGACGATGGCGGCCCGGGCGTCGGTGGTCAGCCGGCCGGGATCGCCGAGCGCCCACAGCAGGGCGTGGGTGTCCAGCAGCAGCCTCACGGCTCGTCCCCCTCGAATGCGGCCCGGATATCGTCGGGCAGGTCGTCGAAGTCGCCGGCGATGTGGATGTGGCCCCGGAACTGCCCCAGCACCCGGGGTGAGCGCCGCGAGCGCCAGGGCACCAGCCGCGCCACGGGCTTGCCCGCCCGCGCGATCACGATCTGCTCCCCCGCCTCCACCCGCTCGAGCAGCCGGGAGAGGTGGGTCTTGGCCTGGTGGATGTTGATCTGTTCCATGACGGCCTCCGAGCCAACTAGAGTAAGTCCAGTCAACCCAGACATCACGTCAAGGAGCCGCTATTCGACGAACTCGTGTGTGAACGGATCGCTGGCCACGTCGCCGGGGTTCACCACCTGGATCTCGTGTTCGCCGTCCAGGGGGATCCAGCCTTCCTGGGCCCACAGGACCTGCTCCGGCGCGGTGATCGAGTACAGCACGGCCGCGTCCTCGAACAGCTCGCCGTCGATGTACAGGCAGGCGTCGGCCGAGATGCCGGTGCCCTCCAGCACGTAGCCCGGCACCTCCTCGCCGTCGCCGGTGACCAGGATCGCCGCGTAGATCGTATCGATGGTGGGGATGGTGGCCACCGGCACGATGCGCAGGTCGGCGGCGCCGCCCACCGACGGGATGGGCGCGGCATTGAGCACCTCGCCGCGCGGGCCGGTGAAGTCCACGTCCAGCACGGGATCGCCGGTCCGGTTGCCGTAGGCGTCGACCACGACGGCCGTGGCGCGCAGCTCGGTGCCGGTCGTGACCACGGGCGGGACCTGCAGCTCGATGGCGGCCGGAGGACCGGCCACCACGTCGGCGAGCCGGTAGTCGAACGACAGGTTGCGGTCGGCCAGGTCGCCGGGCAGGGGCTCGGCCAGGGTGGCGGCGTCGAGCCACACGTCCAACAGCACCGTCCCGGGGGTGTCGCGGGTCATGGTCACGGCCACCTCGCCGCCGGTGATGGCGAACGGCGTGGCCTCGATGCTGGGCAGGGACTCGAACACCACGTCCGCGCCCTCGAGTATCTCCGCGGTCAGCCCGGGGTAGCGGCTGATCAGCTCGTCCACGGTGACCGTGATCGGGATCGCCTCACCCACCTGGCCGGAGAGGTCCACCACGCCGGGCGGGTCCTCGCCCGGGTACAGCACGGCCGCGTCGGCCACGGCGTCGGCCGCCATCAGGGTCTCGGTGACCGCGGGCGCGGCCCGCACCTGGTCGGCCAGACCGGCCAGGTCGGGCACCACCCACGACGCGTCGAAGGCCACGTCCTCGACCACGGCCTCGATCACGCCGAGGTCGTCGAACTGCTCGGAGTTGTCCGCGATGTTCTCGTAGGTGCGGGTCAGCAGCGCGTCCAGGGAGGTGTCCGCGGTCTCGTCCAGCGGCACCAGCGCGTCGGCGTCCCGCGCCAGGAACTCGCCGAAGAAGTCGCCGTTGGACAGCGCCGGGATGCCGTCCTCGGGCCCCCGCCCCTCCTCGGCGCCGATCTGCTCGAGCATCTCGGCCAGGGCGTCGAGGCCGGTCTCCAGCAGCACGGCCTCGGTGCCGACCGCGTCGATCTGGTGGTTTCGCAGCGCGCTCGCGGCCAGCTCCATGTTGCTGCTTCGGCTGCCGCCGTCCCGGGCCGCGCGCAGGGCCTCGCACTGGGCCTCGTCGAACTGCTCGCCCGCCACGAACCCCAGCGCGAGGTGGGTCTCGTCCGAGATCGAGAAGCTGAAGTTGAGGAACCACGGCAGGCCGAAGATGCCCACGCTGATGCCCACGCCGGTGCCGAACTGCATCGACCGCGAGATGTTGTAGGACCCCCCGTAGGGCGTGTCGTCTCGCACGAAGATGGTGAACGAGACCGAGGTCATCGTCGACGGCG
>CAZXHG010000212.1:0-17725 GCA_964639985.1 uncultured Rickettsiales bacterium | reverse complement strand
GGGGCGAGCCCACTCCGGCCAAAGGCGTCGAGGCCGGCACCGACTGCGACGACGCCGACGCCGCCATCAACCCCGACGCCACCGAGATCTGCGACGCCATCGACAACAACTGCGACGGCGACGTGGACGAGGGCCTGGACGGGGACGGCGATCTCGTGTCCGTGTGCGAGGGGGACTGCGACGACACGGACGCGACCATCTACCCCGGCGCTCCCGAGATCTGCGACGGCATCGACAACGACTGCGACGAGCTGCTGGCCGACTACGAGACCGACGACGACGGCGACGGGTTCATGGAGTGCGAGGAGTGCGACGACGCGGACGCCACCGTCTACCCGGGCGCGTCGGAGATCTGCGACGACGGCATCGACTCGGACTGCCTCGAAGACCTCGAATCGACGGAGGAGGACAACGATGGCGACGGCTACTCCGAGTGCGGGGGCGACTGCGACGACGCCAACGCCGCGATCAGCCCCGTCGCCGAGGAGCTGTGCAACGGGGGCGTGGACGACGACTGCAACCCGGCCACGGGCGAGACCCTGGACACGGACCTCGACGGCTACGACATCTGCCAGGGGGACTGCGACGACTTCGACGCGGGCGTGAGCCCCGCGGGCGAGGAGATCTGCGACGGCAAGGACAACGACTGCAACGGCCTGGTCGACGACGGCATCGACTACGACCTCGACGGCTGGTCCGGCTGCGGCGACGACGACGCCGACTGCGACGACTACAACCCGGGCGTGTACCCGGGCGCCACCGAGATCCCGTACGACAACGTGGACCAGGACTGCGACGGCACCGACCTGACCGACATCGACGGCGACGGCTACGACGGCGGCGCCTACGGCGACGACTGCGACGACCAGGATCCGGCGATCAACCCCGCCGCCGAGGAGGACTGCGCCAACGGCGTGGACGACAACTGCAACGGCGTGCCCGACGAGTACGAGGACGCCTGCGCCGAGTCCGACGACGACGACGACGACACCCCCACCTGCAGCTGCGAGGTGGAGGGGAGTGCGACACCGTCGGTGCTCGGGGTGCTGGCGATGATCGGGATCCTCGCTCTTCGGCGGCGCCCCTGATCCCCGACCCCGATCCGGATCGATCCCAGCCTTGTCCCGAACCACCCCGGACGGGGACATGCACACATAACCCACCCCGCAGCTTCGAGCAGCCCCCATTCCACCGGGGTTATTTGTGCGTGTCCTCTGTACCGCCACCAGCCACCGGTCGGATCCCCTGAGCCTGCGGAGCAGGCGAAGGGCCGCGACCCTCGGAGATCGGATGAGGTCCGATGGACCCGGTCAGGTGACTGGAGGCGACACGGAGATCGGATGAGGTCCGATGGACCCGGTCAGGTGACTGGAGGCGACACGGGGACACGCACAAGTAACTCCGGTAGGAAGGGGGTAGGTCGAAGCCCCGATGTGAGTTACTCGTGCATTTCCCCGTCCGGGGTGGTTCGGCAGGAGGCGGGATCGAACCGGATCGGAGATCTCACCGCCGTCATCCGGGGTGGTTCGGAGCGGGGCCCCCTCACCGCACAGGCAGCAGCACCCCCACCACCGTCCCCACCCCCACCTCCGAACGCACCTCGATCGCGCCGCCGTGCGCGTCCATCAGGCCCGGCGCCCAGGCCAGGCCCAGGCCCCGCCTGCCGTGGCTGGTGCTGAAGTACGGCTCGAACAGCTGGTCGAGGGTGTCGGCGTCCATGCCCGGTCCGGTGTCCCGGACCTCGATGCACACGTAGTCACCTGGCTCGCGTCGCCACCCCGGCCAGGCCCGGTCCAGGGCCTCGCGGTCGCGGGTCACCTCCCGCACGGTCACGGTGACCGGACCCCCGCCCGCCACCTCGATCGCGTTGGCCACCACCGCGTCGAGCAGCGCCCCGAGGCGCCCCTCGTCCACGTCGACCCCGATCGCCCCGGCCCCGGCGTCGACCTCCACCGCGCCCCCGGCCCGCGTTGCCGCGCCTCGCACCAGGGCGACCGCGTCCACGGGCATCAACCGGATCGGCCGCCGGCCCGCGTACACCATCATCTCGTTGCAACGGGCCACCGCCCGCCCCGCCGCCTCGACGATGTCCTCGATGCACTCCCGCGCGGGGGAGTCCGGGGGCGAGTCCAGCAGGGCCAGCTCGGCGTTGCCCGACACGCTCATCAGCAGGTTGTTCAGGTCGTGAGCCGTGCCCCCGGCGAGCCGCTGCAGGCTTCGCAGGCGTCGTTCCCGGTCGCCCATCGTGCCCCCTCCCGTGATCAGTCGAGGAACCCCTCGTCCAGTCGTCGGCGCCGCCACTCCCGCTCCAGGAACTTGACCATGGTCGCGACGTCGTCGGGCGGGTCGAGGTGGCCCTCGCGGTACGTGTCCGGGAAGTACACGCCCACGCGGCGGCCGTGTCGTCGCCGTACCTCGGCGCGGATCGGGGTCGGGTGGCCCTGGTAGATCACCTCGATACGCAGCGGATCACCCACCATCAGCTCGGGGGAGGGATCGTCGGGGAACGCCATCAGCATGCCGGCCATGCTCACGTCCACGCAGCGCGCGTCCCACACCCCGCCGTCGTCGGTGAAGACCTTCAAAGCCAGGGAGGTCTCCCGGCTCACCGGCACGCGGAAGAACCGCCGCATCTCCACCTTGGATAGCACCGCCGGCCGGTCCATGGTCAGGTCGCCCCGTTGCGCGTCAACCGCTGGGGTGCGCACGGAGGTCACGAACACGAACGACCGGCTGGTGGCCAGGAAGGTCACCAGGCACTTGGACGCGGGCTGGAAGAACACCTCGTAGCCCGGCAGCGTGACCGTCATCACCAGCCGTCCGCCGTTGAGCTCGGTGAAGAACCCGGGGAATGCGGCCGGCGTCTCCACGCTGGCGATGATGGCGGGCGTGCGGTGGGCGCAGCAGCGCCGCAGCACCGCCGCGATCTCCCGGTCGTCGTCCACCCCCAGCTCGGCGTCGAGGCCGTACTCGTCGCTGACCTCGTACAAGGTCTCGTCGTCGGCGTTCATGGACTCACTCCGGGGTGGCGGCCGCGTCGTACACGTACAGGATCATGGCGCCCGCGCTGGCCTCCCATGCGTTGCCCATGGTCGCGATCGGCATGTTGCTGTACAGCGGCAGGGTCAGGTCCGACTCCACCAGCTCGGCGACCACGTTGATCTGCGGCACGCCTTCCACCGAGTGGAATGCGCGCACGCGGGCCTTGCCTGCTTGCACCGGGCCGTGGTCGTCCGTGGACTGCGTCAGGATGCGGAAGCCCTGCTCGCCCGACAGCGTCAGCGAGTAGAACAGGTCCGGGCTGAGGTTGGCGGTGTACGGCTCGATCAGCGGCGGGTCCACGCCGTACACCCCGCCGGTCGGGTACATCTCGATGACGTAGGACGCGCCGTTGCCCAGCGAGGTGTACCCCGCGGTCTCCGGATCGGGGTAGATGGACGCGGGCATCATGCCGGCCATGTCGTTGTTCAGGGTACCGTCGATGTACACGTCCACGGTCGGCTGGGTGGCGGCCGCGTGCACGAACCGCACGTGGTGTTCGCCCGCGGTGACGAGGTCGGAGCGGTCGTGCACCGGCAGCACGTTGAGGTTGTTCATCGTGCCGATCAGGAACAGCGTGTAGACGTTGCCCTCCTCGAGCAGGATCGGGTCGGACACCAGGATCGGGTCGCCCATCGTGTCGTCGTCGCCGGTGTCGTCGTCGCCGGTGTCGTCGTCGTCGCCCTGGGCGCTGTCGTCGTCGGGTAGCGGGTCGAACACGGCCGGGCAGGCGGGCAGCAGCCACGGCGTGAGCCCTATCAGGAGCAGCAGACCCCACAGTCGCGATCTCATCTTCGGGTACGCCTCCGCAGCGGGCGCTCTCGCGCGCGTGGGCCATGCTATCATGCCCCTCCCCCGGACAGGAGGGCCCTGTCCTGCACTGCGGAGGGCGTGTCGATGGGCATCTTCGACAAGACCGTGGCCAGTTCCCTGAAGTTCATCCCCAAGCCCGTGGTCCGCAAGGTGGCGTCCCGCTACATCGCAGGCGAGAGCCTGGACTCGGCCGTGACCGAGGCGAAGCGGCTCAACGACCTGGGCTGCATGACCACCATCGACCTGCTGGGCGAGGCGATCCAGAACGAGGAGGAGGCCAACGCCTCGGCCGACGTCTACCTCGACGTGCTCGACGCCATCGCCGCGCAAGGTCTCGACGCCAACGTGTCGATCAAGCCCACCCACTTCGGCCTGGAGCTGTCGAAGGACATCTTCGAGCGCAACGTGCGGCGGGTGGTGGAGAAGGCGGCCTCGGTCGACAACTTCGTGCGCCTCGACATGGAGGACTCGCCCTACACTGACGACACCCTGGCGGTGTACCGCGGGCTGCGCGCCGACGGGCTGACCAACTGCGGCACCGTGCTGCAGGCCATGCTGCGGCGGACCATGCACGACCTCGTCGGCCTCGGCGACCTGGCCCACCTGCGACTGTGCAAGGGCATCTACCGCGAGCCCGAGGACATCGCCTTCCAGAGCTACGACGAGGTCAACCAGGCCTTCATCGAGCTGCTGGAGTACGCGCTGCCCCGGGAGGAGTGCTACATCGGCATCGCCACCCACGACGACCCGGTGATCGAGGCGGCCGAGCGCATCATCGAGCAGCACGGCCTGCCCCGGGAGCGCTACGAGTTCCAGATGCTGCTCGGCGTACGCCCCGAGGTCCGCACCGCCCTGGTCGAGCGCGGCCACCGCGTGCGCATCTACACCCCGTTCGGCACGAGCTGGTACGCCTACTGCGTGCGCCGCCTCAAGGAGAACCCCAAGTTCGCCGGCTACGTCACCGCCGACGTGCTCAAGAACCCCGGCATGCTCTTCGGAGACGGCACCGACAAGCGCTGATCACGGCGCCGGCACGTCCACCCGCGCCGCGTCCACGAATTCGTCGACCAGCTCGCGGGTGTCGCCCACGTTCAGCTGATCGAACATGAACTCGAACTTGGCCTGCAGCTGCTCGGAGATCCCGTCGATGGTCTCGCGGGGCAGATCCCACCAGGCCTTCTTGAACGGGCCGTAGGCCTTCTTGCGGGTCTTGTAGATGAACTGCTCGTAGGTCTGCCCGTCCTTGCGCTCGCCGCTCAGGTTGGCCTCGATCCAGGCGTACATCTCGGCCTTGAGTTCCTCGGGCAGCAGCCCACCGTCGTACTGGATGTTCTGGAACCCGGTCGCGAGGTGTACCTCGGCCGCGTCGCACTCGGCGAAGCGGTGGAACGCCTCGTCGGGCAGGGTGGAGGCGCCGTGCTGCACCGATCCGGCCATGCCGTAGGCCATGGCCGCCTTCGAACAGTCCGCGAGCACGTCGAAGTCCAGGGCCACCTCGGCCACGCTGCCGTCCGCCATCGGAACGCCGCCGTGGGAGGTGCCGGTCTGCACGCTGATCTTGGAGATCGACACCTGGTCGCCCATCAGCGCCTCGAGGCCGTCGGCGTAGGCCTGCAGCTCCTCGGGGGTGGAGTTCTTCTTGCCCACCTCGCCGATCTCGCCGCCCACGGACACGGTCACGCCCTCGGGCTCGACGTCGCGGATCAGCGTCGTCAGCTCGGCGCCGACCTCGTAGTTGAGGCGCTGCTGCTCGGCCAGGGTGTCGTGGGAGAGGTCCACCAGCGTCGAGGTGTCGACGTCGATGTTGTAGAAGCCCGCCTCGACCGCCTCGCGGATCAGGTCCTTGACCACGCCCTTCTCGGCGTCCGGGTCGGCCGCGAACTTCTTTGCGTTGACCTGGAAGTGGTCGCCCTGCAGGAACAGCGGGCCGACGTACCCCTCCTTGATCGCCGCGGCCATCACGCACGCCCCGTACTCGGCGGGGCGCTGCTCGGTGTAGCCGATCTCCGACCGCGCGATCTCGAACAGCACCGGACCGACGTCAAGCCTGTCCATCGCCCGCAGGATCGCGCGTGACGTGTCGTAGGTCAGTCCGCGGATATTGATCGCGGGCACGCAGATGTGCGCGTAGTCGCCGCGGCCCTTGGCCACGTACAGGCCCTGGATCGAGGCCAGCGTGATGCCGAGCTCGTGGCCGACCGTGCGGATCAGCCAGCGGCACTGCGCCTTGCACCCGTCGTCGGGGTTGAGCACCGCGTTGTAGACCACGCGATCGATCCACGTGGCGGACACCGCCTCGGCGTCCTCCACCACCACTCGGTCGCCGTCCTGACGGACGACACCTTCACAGAACGAGACCAACTCGTCGGCAGAGTTGAAGAGCATGTGATCCGAACTCCCGTGAAAACTGGATTTGTTCGCTGAGCCTAATCACGCCCTCCCGGCGTGTCGAGGGGTGCCATTCTATGCCCCTCCCGCCCGGAAATCGCCACCCCTTTCAGCATGGTCTGCAAAATCGTGACTCACTACAGAGCTACGTCGCCGCTGTCGAGCGAAGGAAAAAGGGACGCTCATGAGTTCATGAGTTCTGCACGCCCCTCGCTGGCCGGATCTCGAGGGGTAGCCCGGCCGCTCTCGCGATCCTCGGCCCTGCGCACGGGACCTTCGCTTGCCCCGAGGCGGTTCGTTGCCAAGGGGCTTCGTAGTCGGATCGGGGTGCATCGGAGCTGCGGGGCAGTCAGGTCGCTCTTGACGGTCCCTCTGGCAGGGCCTGCGGTCGCTACGCGGCCTCCCCTGGACCGGGAAGGAGTGGAGTGGAGGGGAGCAGGGGAACTACTTCTGCGGCTTGCCCATCACGTCGGCGTACATCTCCATGTCCCAGGAGTCGCCGGCGGCGATGTGCTGGCGGAACTTGATGAAGTCGATGGTGTCCTCGCCCGTGATCTTGCGGGTGTTGAACGCGCCGAAGCCGAGGAATGCCTCGCCGCCCATGTTCGCGGCCAGCCAGTGGCGGTTGTAGGCCTTGGTCTGGTCCCAGAAGAACTTCTTCTTGGCCCGGATGGAGTCCATCGACTTGACCAGGCAGCCGGGGAACAGGTTGGCGAAGCGCCACACGACCTTGTCGATCTCGGCGTCGAGCTTCTCGAAGCTCAACCACTGCTCGGCGTAGGCCTGTTTGACGAAGGCGCGGGCCTGCGTGGCCTCCTCGCCGTGGGCGAACTCGCCGTAGGCGATCTCGCCGTCGTGGACCCAGCTGTCTGTGATCACCTGCGGGTTGCGCACCCAGCCGCGCTCCGGGTGGTTGATCACCGGGGCGACTTTGGTGATGAGGGAGAGGCGCTTCATCTTGTAGGCGGACCACATCTCGCAGGAGACGCAGTTCCACATGGCGTCCTCGATGGACAGGTACCACGGCAGGAAGTCGGAGCTGCCGCCGTCCGGGGCCGAGCCGTGCTTGGGGCCGGCCTGGCCGAAGATGGCGAGGTCCGACGACAGGGTCAGGTCGCAGGCCATCCCGATCTCCTGGCCGCCGGCGATGCGCATGCCGTTGACACGGCAGATCACGGGCTTCTTGCAGCACAGGATGGCGTCCACCATGTGGTTGAACAGCTCCATGTACTGGCCGTACTCGTCCTGGCGGCGGCTGTAGTACTCGGAGTACTCCTTGGTGTTGCCGCCGGTGCAGAAGGCGTTGAAGCCGGTGCCGGTGAACACCACGGCGACCACGGAGCGGTCGACCGAGCAGTTCTCCATGGCCGCGATCACGCCCTTGACCATCTCGGTGGTGTAGGAGTTGTACTGCTTGGGGTTGTTCAGCTGCACCCAGCCGACGAACAGCCCTTCGACGGTCTCGCCGGCCGGGTCGCGCAGGGGGCGCTTCTCGAAGATCACCGACGGGGCGTCGATACCCCAGTGGGCGTCGGTGTGCAGCAGGTGGTCCTTGGGGCCGTCGTCGCGCGGCATCCAGTCCAGGGTCATGGTGTCCTCCGTGTGCCTGATCCGTGCCGGAGCACGGGGTGTTTCCGTCTAGAAATCGGGGGTCAGCACGATCCGCTGCAGGGGCGGCTCGTGGTGGGCCTCGGCGAATGCCTCGGCGATGGTGCTCATGGGGCGGGTCTGCACGAACGGCTTGAGCGAGATGCGGCCGTCCAGCACCATGGCCAGCACGTCGTTGTAGTACTCGGGCAGGCAGCCCCAGGTGCCGATGATCTCCGCGTCGAAGGCCATCAGCTTGCTCAGCATGTAGGTGCTCTTTGCCGGCGTGAAGCCGACCACCACCAGCACGCCGCAGAAGCCCAGCAGGTCCAGGGCGGTTGCCTGGCCGGGGGCCACGCCGCTGACCTCGAAGATCTTCCAGCCCCAGCGGGGGAAGCGGTTGGCCTTGGACAGCGCCTTGAACTCGCCCTTGAGCTCCCGGGAGTCCTTGCCCGCGCCGTTGATCACGAAGTCCGCGCCGTACTCCAGCGCCCGGTCGAGCTTGGCCTGGTCCACGTCGATGCCCACGATGGGGTGCGCGCCCATCGCCTTGGCCACCTGCAGCATGTACGTGCCCACGCCGCCGCCGACGCCCGTGATGATCACCGGATCGCCCTCGGCCAGCCTGGCGCGCATCGCGGCCTGGTAGGGGGTGGTCACCGCGTCGGCCACCACGGCCAGTTCGGCCAGCTCGAACCCGCCGCGCTCGGACACGAGGCACAGGTCGCGCGCCGGTACCGGGATGTGGGAGGCGAACCCGCCCCAGTCACCCCAGGAGTTGCCGGGCATCTTCTGGGCCAGGCAGCGGTTGCCGCGGCCCGCCTTGCACATGTCGCACTCGCCGCAGGGCATCACCGCCGGGATGATGACCTCCTCGCCGATCCAGTCGGCCTCGCCCGCGACCACGGTGCCCGCGATCTCGTGCCCCAGCGTCAGCGGCGCGGGGCTCACCGTGGGCACGCCGCCGTAGAAGTAGCCCAGGTCGGTGTGGCACACACCGCAGCCCGCCACCTCCACCAGCACCTCGCCGGGCTCGAGCTCGGGCACGGGCACCTCGACTCGCTCCAGCACCCCCGCGGTCACTTCGCCGGTCTCCCGGTCCTTGGTCGTGGGTTGCACCATGCGCCAGCAGTGGATCATGTCGGGGACGTTGCTCATGGACTCCTCCGCGGGGGGGGCGAAGCGGTCACTGTAGGGGAAGCTCGGGGAGGGGGTCAAACGGAGCGCAGGTGCACGCGCGTGTGCAGGCCGCGGGAGCCCGACGGCGGCCGGATCTTTGCAGTTGAATGTGCTTCAGATCGCGACGGTCAGGAGGTGAAGTCGGGCTTGCGCCGTTCCAGGAACGACGCAATCCCCTCGTTGGCGTCGTGGGTGGCCATCATCTCCTCGAGGTAGATGCGCTCGATCTCGGGCAGGTCGTCGACCAGCCGCCGGCCCAGGGCCAGCCGGGCGGTGCGGTAGGCGAAGCGCAGCGACGAGGCGGACCTGTCCAGGATGTTGCCCTCGATCCAGGCGGTCAGGGCGGCCTCGCCCTCGCCCGACTCGGCCAGTAGGTCGACCAGGCCGATGGCGTGGGCCTCCTCGGCGCTGGCGGCGCGGCCGGTCAACAGCAGGTCCTGGGCGCGCCCCTCGCCCACCCGGTAGGGCAGGATCACCGAGCCCATGGGCGCGATCACGGCCAGCTTGATCTCGGGCTGACCCAGCCAGGCGCCCTTCTCCGCGACCACGTGGCTGCAGAACGCGGCCAGCTCCAGGCCGCCCCCCAGGCACTGCCCGCGCACCAGCGCGGCCGTGGGCACGGCCAGGGCCTCGATCTCGCGGAACATGGCGTGGAACCCGGCCAGCATGGCCGGCGCCTGATCCGCGGTGTGCTCCTCCACGGACGCGCCAAAGCAGAAGTGCTTGCCCGCCCCCTCGAACACCAGCAGCTTGAGGCCCTTGCGCTCGCCCAGGGTGGCGATGTGCTCGCGGATCGCGCCCATCATGGCGGCGTCCAGCACGTTGGCCTTGGGTCGGTCGAGCACGATGCGCTCGACCGCGCCATCGAAGGTGGTCGTCGTGGTGATAGCACTGTCGGTCATGATCTCGATCTCCGGGTCGTCGGGGAGGGGATCACCGGCGTCGCCGGCGGCTCTGCTTCGATCGACCGTAGGGCATGAGCACCAGCCGCCAGAACCGCGTCATGCACTGGTGGCAGCGGTAGGGGCGGTGCAGGGTGAGGTAGGACTTCCAGCGCTCCCAGGAGTTCTTGCGGTGAGACCGGTGAAGCCGGTCCGTGCGGCCGCACTTGGGGCACTTCATCGGGTCATTCCGCCAGCCCGATCCAGCCGGAACTCACCTGCATGTCCTCGCCGTTGGGAGCCCACCAGTACCAGTAGCTGGACAGGTAGTACTCCCCGGCGTCGAAGGAGCCGCTCAGCGCGTCCTCGTCGTCGCGGGCCATGTAGGTGAACTCGTACTCGTCCATGGGGCTGGGCCCGCTGTCGCCGTAGGAGGGCCACAGGTCGATGTACACCACCCACGGCCAGTCACCGGCGTCCACCGAGTAGTCGGGGTCGCTCTTGGACGTGGGCGTGAAGCCGATGTGGATGTCGTACTCCACCTCGTCGGATGTGAACCATCCGCACGTATCACTCAGCAGGGTGGCGGTCACGTCGTAGACGCAGCGGCAGTTGTAGCAGCTGGCGTCCCCGGAGCCGCCGACGAGCGTGCCCTCGAGCTCCCAGTCGATCTCGCACAGCAGGTTCCACTCGTTGGGGTAGTCGTCGCCGTCCACCTGGTACCAGGCGAGCAGCCCGGTCAGGGTCTCGCCGCAGGTCAGGTCGTTGACCGCGTCCTGGGGCTGGGCGCGGGTCGACTCCCAGGGGTAGGCGTGCTGACAGCCGGCAGCGGCCAGCGACAGGGTGACGAGCAATATGCCGGTGATGCGTGTCATGGCGTCGGGTCAGTCCTGCAGCTGCATCGCGAGGTCGAACGCCCGGTCGCGGGCCTCCTCGTCCTCGGGGTCGTGCTTGAGGATCACGCGGTACTCGTTCAGCGCCTCCTTGTACAGTCCCTGTCTCTCCAGGATGCGGGCCAGGTTGTAGCGGGTCACCGTGTCCATCGGATCCCCATCCAGCACGATGCGGTAGTGCTCCTTGGCCTTGTCGTAGTCCTTCATGCCCTGGTACGAGCCGCCTACGTAGAAGTGGAAGTCCAGGCTGTCCTCCCCCAGCTCGCCGGCGCGCAGCAGCAGGGTCAGCGCCCGCTCGTACTCGCCCTCCTCGAACGCGTCGCAGCCGTCGTCGAACGACGTCCGCCGCTCCTCGGCCTGCTCCTTGAGCTGGACCTGCTCCTTGAACAGCCGGTTCTGCAGGTCCTCCATCGGCTCGCTCTCGAAGTCGCTGCGCACGAACGCGTCGGAGCCGAGGTAGGTCAGCACGGCCTTCTCACCGACGGGGAAGGTCTTGTGGGTCTCGCTGAGGTTCCGCACCAGGTCCAGGTTGAGGAACGTCATCAGCTGTTCGCGGGGCAGGAACGTCTCGTCCGCCTTGTAGCCGTTCTCCCACTGGCCGAAGGCGAACATCTGGTAGGCGTCCACCGAGTAGCGGCGGCCGTACAGCAGCTTCTGGTCGCGCAGCAGCCAGCGCAGATCCCAGATCGTGCAGTACAGCGGCGTGGCGCGCTCGCCCTCGTCGATCACGTAGCGGAAGATGATGACGCGGTCGCCGTCCTGGACCACGGTCAGCGGGCGGTTGATGCCCTCGCTGGGGAACACCATCTTGCCCGACGTCGTGTCCGGCTCGAGCTGGAAGTGGTCGAAGAACTGGCGCATCACCAGCGGGTCCTGCACGTCGAGGCTCTGGCCGAGCACGGTCTCGCAATACAGGCAGTCTACGCCCACCTGGTACCAGTTGCCGGAGATGCCGATCCGCTCGGGCTCCGCCTCGACCTCGACCCGGACTTCCTCGCGTTCCACCACCTGGTTGAGGTCCTGGCGCTCGATCTCACCGCCCCAGTCGTCGATGTCGTCCTCGTCGCCGGAGTGGTGACCCGCGTCCGGGCCGTCGCCCTCGTCGTCGCCCTCGTCGCTGCCCTCGCCGCCCTCGTCGCCCATGGAGGGCAGGTCGGCGTCGCCCCACTCGTCCTCTTCCTCACCCGCCCCGAACGTGTCCTCGGGCGGGGGCTCGGCTGCGTCCTCTGCGGGGGCCTCGTCTGCGGGGGCCTCGTCTGCGGGGGCCTCGTCTGCGGGGGCCTCGTCTGCGGGGGCCTCGTCGTCGGAGGCCTCCTCGGTGGCTTCCGCCTCTGCAGAATCGTCGTCATCGGCCGCGGGCGGCTCGTCGCCTTCGCCCTCGCCCTGCGCGAGCGCGGGCAACGCGAACAGCAGGCAGCCGAGGAGGGGCGTCAGCAGGAGCCAGGGGCGCGAGATCGTCATGGTGCTCTCCGTCCTTTCGTCGACGCGGCAGGACCCGTCGGGGTCCCCTGGATACCAACGAAACACGACGAAAGGTATCTACAGTCCCTATTCTTCTCCTGACGTTGACATGTCACATGTACGCGGGCGCGTGTCAAGGCGAGAGCGCTGCACTCCACTACCGGTCGAGCTCCAGGTAGCCCATGTGGATCGTGGTGCTGAACGGCTCCAATTCCACGCTGCCGCCGCTGCGCGAGGCCAGGCCCTCGAGGTCTCCGACCTCGATCGTCTCCTTGCCGTCCCAGGCGTACCCCCCGTGGATGGTCCAGCTCTGGCGGTCCCAGGTGACCTCGACCAGCCCGTCCGGGTCCTGGATCCCGCTGACCACGCCCACCTTGCCCGCGGCCGCCTCCACCTGCGCGCTCGCGTCGAGCCCGGGCGCGGCGATGGTGCCCACGCGACGCTTCAGCTTCACCCGGTCGCCCACCCGCAGCGCCAGCCCGTCGTATCGCGCCCCGCCATCGGAGGACGCGGCCGAGTCGTCGTCGTCGGCTGGCCGCGGAGCGGGCGTGGCCGGTTCCGGGGTCGGAGCCTCGGTCACCGCCTCGGCCGGCGTCGCCGTCTCGATCTCCCTGTCCACGCTGCTGCCGCTGCAGGCCACCAGCAGCCACCCCAGCACCAGCACAACGGTGTATCGGACCATGGTTCACCTCGCTGTCGCGCGAGAGGGTACCATGGCCGGGATGCGCGCTGCCGTGCCCCTCACCTGTCTCGCCCTGCTCGCCTGCCACCCGGGCGAGGACGGCGCGTGGAGCAGCGTGGAGGACGACCTGTTGCCCGCGCAACTGCGCACCGTGCGGCTTTCGCCGGACGGATTCCTGTGGACCGGCGGCTACCACGAGGGCAGCCTCTCCGGGATCCTGCTGCAGGGTGGGGACGGGGTGCTGACCGCAGTGCGGCTGCCCGACGACCTGCTGGTCGACTACGCGTTCGCCGACATGGACGTGGTGGGCGACGGCGCGGTCTGGCTCGCGGCCACGGCCCACCTGTTCCGCTTCGAGGAGCGGGTCTGGGACCGCTGGGAGGTGCCCGACGCCGTGGTCGACGGGGTCACCGCCTGCGCATTCCCCGAGGACCTGCACGGCTGGATCGTCGGGCAGGGGTGGGACGGCCCCCACATCTACCGCTTCGAGGAGGACGGCACCTTCACCGAGGAGCCGATCGACGGCGACGTCAGCGACGTGTCCCTGGCCAGCCTCGAGGTGCTGGCCGACGGCACCGGCTACGCGGCCGGCGCGCGCATGGTCGACCCCCAGCAGGCCGTGGTGCTGGTCCGCCAGTCCGAGGCCTGGTCCGCGGTGGAGCTGCCCGCGGACGCGGACGAGATCGGCGCCGTGCGGGACCTCGCCTGGCACGACGGCGGCCCCGAGATCTGGGTGGTGGCCGATCAGGTGCTGCGGGGCACCTCGGCCGGGTTCGACGTCGAGGAGATCCCCTTCACCGACGACTTCATCCCACGCGTGGGCGCCTTCCCGGCCAACCGCGAGGGCTGGATCGCCGGATTCGGCGAGACCCCGCTGTACCACTGGCGGTATGGCGTGTGGGAAGCGGTGCCACCCGCGCGCCTCGCACCGGGCGCGGACGAGGACGCCACCCGCACCTGGCTGTTCGACGACGCCCACTTCCCCGAGCCCGAGGAGGGCTGGCTGGTGGGCACCTTCCTGGAGTGCGACGAGGCAGGAGCCTGCCACACCGGCGAGTCCCTGCTGCGCTTCGATCGCCTGGACGACACCGCCTCGTGGACCGTGGACTCCACCTGGGCCGCGCCGCCGGACGACGCCGACACCGGCCCGGCGCTGGCCCCCAGCGCCCTGGCCGTGACCATGGACGGCTCCCTGTGGATCGCAGGCGACGCCGCCCCCACCGGCACCGGCAGCTTCGGCCGCCCCGAGACCTGGCGCCGCAAGGACGACGGCAGCTGGTCGTTGCAGGCGCCGCTGGGCGGCATCGGCGTGCACGACCTGCGCTTCGCCGGCGAGGCCGACGGCTGGGCTGTGGGCTCCCAGGTCGTGGACGAGGACGTGCTCGGCGCCATCGTGCGCTGGGACGGCGACACCTGGGAGCCGGACGAGGTGCCGGAGATGCTGTCCACCGACTGGGAGCTCTACGCCGTCGAGCCGGGCTACGACGGCGTGGCCTGGGCCGTGGGCCGCTCCCACGAGATGCCGCTGGCCCTGGCGCGGGTGGATGGCCTGTGGGGCCGCGTGGACGTGGAGAGCTGGTCCGGCCTGACATCGCTGCTGGACGTGACCGTGGAGGACGACGGCACCGCCTGGATCGTGGGCACCCAGGTAGGCGGCGACGGGTCGGTGCGCGGCGTGCTGCTGACGGGAGACACCGACGGCCTGGCGTACGTGGACGTCGAGGACCGCGAGTGCGGCCCGCCGGAACAGCGCTACGCCTGCTGGGGCCTGGCCGCGGTCAGCCGCGGCCAGGACCGCCTGGTCGCGGCGGGCGAGTCCACCCTGCTGGACCTGGAGCCGGGCGGCCAGGTGTCCGCCTCCACACCCACCAACATGAGCCTCATCGCCGCGGCCCACGGCCTGGGCGGCGACCCGTTCGTGCTCGCCGAGAACGCCTGGTGGGACCTCGAAGAGGACGGCTGGGTCGTGCACCGCCACTGGGACCCCCAGACCGACCAGGGCATCGTGCGTCGCCTCACCGAGGCCTCCCACCACTTCGAGGTCGTGGCCGGCTACCGCGAGTGGACCGACGACGACGGAACCCCCCAGATCCAGTCCATCCTGCTGTACCCCGAGCCCTGACGGAGCCCCGGATGACCCTGCTCGCCCTCGCCCTCGACCTCCCCGACCTGCTCGTGGGCGTGGTGCGCGCCCGCGGCGTCACCTGCGGCCCATCCCCCGATCCGCTGCTCGCCGCCTTGCGCGACACCGTGGCCCAGGTCGCGGCCACCGATCCCTACCCGGCTCCAGCCTTCAAGAAGGCCGTGCGCGACGTGCTGCGGACCCGCGGCTACAAGCCCGCTGGCCGCGGCAAGCCCGCGTCCGAGTACCTGTGCGGCATGGCCCGCAAGGACAACTTCCCGGAGATCAGCACGCTGGTCGACGTCAACAACCTCGTCTCCCTGGAATCGGCCCTGCCCATCTCGATCCTCGACCGCGGCCTGTTCCAGGCCCAGCCCACCCTCCGCTTCGGCGAACCGGGCGAGCGCTACGTGTTCAACAGCGTGGGCCACGAGATCGACCTGAAGGGCCTGGTCACCGTGTGTGACGGGGACACGCCGCGCGGCACCCCGATCAAGGACTCCGTGGCCACCAAGGTCTCCGACGCCACCACCGACACCCTGGTCGTGATCTACGGCACGCGCGCGGCGCTGGACGCGGACGCCATGGGCGGCGTGGCGCGGCGATTCGCCGAGCTGCTCACCGACCACGCCGGCGCCACCGCCACCGACGTGGAGGTCCTCGCCGGCTCCTGACCCATGCCGACCCATCGCCCCGACGTGGTCATCCTCGGCTCCGGCCCGGCCGGTGCCTCGGCCGCGGTCTTCCTGCAGCAGTTCGCCCCGGAGGTCGCGGCCCGGACCGTGCTGCTGGAGAGACGCCGACACCCCCGGGCCAAGGGCTGCGGTGGCGGCCTGACCGGCCGCTGCGGACCGCTGCTGGAGCGCATGGGCCTGTCCGCGAACCCCACGGGCGCGCCCGAGGTGGAGCGGGTCCGCCTGTCCCACGGCGAGCGCGTCACCGAGCTGTTGCTGGGCGTCCGCATCCCGGTCGTGCGGCGCCCCGAGTTCGACGCCGCGCTCGCGGACCGGGCCCGCGTCGCGGTCGCCGAGTTCCACGAGGACGAACCCGGGCGGCGGCTCCGCCGGGACGGCGAGCGCATCGAGGTGGTCACCGACAGCGCCAGCTACGCCGCCCAGGTGGTCATCGACGCCTCCGGCTCCCGTTGCCTCTCCCGCCGCTGCGGGCTGCTGCCCCGGGCGCGTCCTCCGGTGCCGGTGTGGATCGCGGACGGGCCACCGCAGGACGGCGAGGAGGGCACGGACGACCCGCCCTCCTTGCGCTTCGACTTCACGGAGATGGCGAACGGCTGCCCGGGGTACTACTGGTCGTTCCCCGCCCGTGCCCAGGGGCGCCCGCTGATCAGCCGCGGCTTCTACCCGGCCGCAGGCTTGCCCCCGGCCCGGGCGCGAGAGGCCCTGGACCGACGGCTCGCCGCCCACGGCGTGGACCCGGCCGCGGTCCACACCGAGGCCTGGCCCGCCCGCCTGTTCGAGGTCGACACGGTCACCTGTGCGCCGGGGCTGCTGGCCGCGGGGGACGCCGGGGGCGTGGACCCCGTGCTCGGCGAGGGCATCTCCCAGTCCCTGGAGTACGGCCTGCTCGCCGCGCAGGCGACGGCGCGCGCCTTCCGCCGCCGCCGCTTCGACTTCGCCGGCGGCTACCTGCCCCGCGCCGGCCTCGGCGGCCGGCTGCGCTACATGGCGCGCATGGAGGGCGAGTTCTACGTGGAGCAGTACCAGCGGCGGCTGGCCTTCGCCCTGGACTGCTCGCTGCTGCACCGGCTGATCTGGGCCGACTCCCACGGCACGGTGCCAGCGCCCCTGTTGTGGGGTGGCGCGGCCGTGCTGGGGCTGCTGTACCGCCGCTTCGCCGACCTGGATCTGGACACCCCGCGGCACAAGACCGTCCGTCTTTGAGCCCGTGAGCGGTATACTCGGGCCTACCATGACCCAGCCCCGTCCCTGGCACCGCTTCTTCGCCTGGTCCCTGCTGCTGGGCCTGCTCGCCCTCGGCTGCCCGGACGACGACCCGGTGGTCGACGACGACGACGACAGCGCGGCGGCGGACGACGACGACAGCGCCGTGGACACCGGCTGGGGCGACGAGGGCGCCCAGGACCCGCCCATCCTCGACGACCTGCCCGAGTACACCAACGAGTCGGCCCTGGATCTCACCGGCACCGCCGTCGAGCCCGGCTCCCTGATCCGGGCCTACGGCACCGAGCTGCACACCACGGACGCCAACCCGGATGACGGCAGCTTCACCGTCACCGTGGCCGTGGCGCCCGGGCACAACGACTTCGACGTCACGGCCGAGCTCGACGGCCTGGAGAGCTTCCCGGCCGGCGTGTGGACCCAGCGCTGCTCCCCGGGCGATCCCCACGAGCTGGTGGGCGGGGACACCTGCAAGGAGGCCATCGACCTCGGCGCCATCGCGGACGTGGGCAGCCAGATCCAGGTCTCGGGCAACACCCTCGAGGAGGGGGACGAGGACTGGTACACCTTCCTCGCCGTGGACGACGTGGACGAGGACATCGCCCTGGCCGCGGACAACTGGACCGTGGCCATCGACTTCCTCACCAACGAGCTGGACAGCTTCGCCATCGAGGTCTACCGCGGCTCCTGTGACGCCCTGGAGTGCGCGGACTACACCGAGCCCTACACCGAGTACACCACCACCCTCGACCAGACCCCCTCCC
>CAZXHG010000211.1:0-17860 GCA_964639985.1 uncultured Rickettsiales bacterium | reverse complement strand
CGGGTGCGCCCGAGCTGTGCAACGGCCTCGACGACGACTGCGATGGGGTGGTCCCGGCCAACGAGACGGACGACGCGGACGGCGACGGCTACGTGGCCTGCGACGACTGCGACGAGACCGATCCCGCGGTGAATCCGGGCGAGATCGAGGACTGCGACGGGATCGACACCGACTGTGACGGTGTCATCCCGGCGGACGAACTGGACGCCGACGCCGACGGCTGGATGGAGTGCGACGGGGACTGCGACGACGCCGACGACACGGTCTACCCCGGCGCACCCGAACTGTGCGACGGCATCGACAACGACTGCGATGGCTCCCCCGGCGCGGACGACGACGACGGCGACGGCGACGGACAATCGGTGTGCGACGGTGACTGCGACGACACCAACGATTATTAGTTTGTGGGCGCCACCGACGTCTGCGACGCGCTCGACAACGACTGCGACGGCTCCCCCGGCGCGGACGAGGAGGACGCGGACGGCGACGGTTCGCCGGTGTGCGGCGGCGACTGCGACGACAACGACGACCAGCGCTTCCCGGGCGCGGGCGAGATCTGCGACGCCATCGACAACGACTGCGACAGCCTGGTGGACCTGAACGACCCGGACTACCAGGACGACTACGACGGCGACCTCGACGAGGCCATCCTCTGTGGCGGCACCGACTGCGACGACATGGACGCCGACTACGAGGGCCTGGATCTCGACGGCGACGGGGTGTCCACCTGCGGCCCGGACGCGGTCGCCGGCACCACGGACGACGACTGCGACGACGACAATGCCGACGTCTACCCGGGCGCGGACGAGTGGTGCGATCTGGTGGACAACGACTGCGACACCTACGTCGACGCCGTGGACCCGGACTTCCAGCTGGACTACGACGGCGACGGCTACGACGCGCTCGACTGTGGCGGGACGGACTGCAACGACGACAACGCGCACGCGTTCCCCGAGGCCGTCACGACCTCCGGCTGGAACCGCGAGTGCGATATCTGGCTGGCGTCGGACACCGAGGACACAGAGTGGTACTCCCACCGCCTCGACCAGGCCAACTTCGCCTACGACGGCAGCCGCCTGGCCATGTACTTCCGCAGCGGCTACTGGCAGTACGAGATGGAGTTCGGGGTCTACTACTCGGACGACAACGGCGCCAGCTGGACGCTCGAGGGCCCGATCTTCGACGGCACGGGCGATCCGGTGAATCAGTGGGACGGCTGGGGCGTGTCCACCCCGAACGTGATCTACGACGCCAACGACGCCACCTGGCCGTACAAGATGTACTACTCGGCGCTCGCGCTGTACTGGGACAGCCGCTACCACATCGGCATGGCCGTCAGCAGCGACGGCATCAACTGGACCCGCTGGGACGACGACGGCGACGGCACGGCCGACCGGGTGGTACCGGCCGGCGACGTCGGCGACGCCGACGCCGACAGCGCGTTCAACCCCTACGTGTGGGTCGACGGCACCACGTACTACATGGTCTACGCCGGGTACAGCGGCTTCAACGCCGGCCTGTTCCTCGCCTACTCCACGGACATGGGCTACACCTGGACCAAGTGGGACTCGGCGGTGGGCTCCGGGGACGATCCGGAGCGCATCCTCCAGCCCTCGGGCGCCGGCTTCGACGCCATGGCGCTCGGCTTCCCGATGATGATGGAGAACGACGGCACGGACGTCCTGGTCTACACGGGCATGGACGTGACCTTCGTGTGGAGCGATTGCGGCGCGGCCACCGTGCCCTTCGGCATCGAGAACGGCCTCGAGCGGGTCGGCGACATCAACCCCGTGTTCGAACCGGCCCTCACCGCGGGTCGCTGGGACGACGGCACCGTGTACGCCAGCGACTGGGTCGAGGACGGCGGCGTGCACTACTACTACTACACGGGCGCGTATACGGATGCCGGCTTTGACGGTTCGACCGTGTCCTCCATCGGGCGCGTGAGCAACACCGCGCCCACGCTGACGCTGTCCAGCCCGTCGGAGAACGACAGCTTCGCGCTGACGGACGACATCGACGTCAGCGGCACGGTCAGCGACAGCCAGTCCCTGGACGAGCTGTACGTGACCGTGGGCAGCTCCCTGGACGGGGCGATCGTGGGCAGCGGCTTCGCCGACGCGGTCGGCAACTACGACATCACGCTCGGCGCGGGCACCCTCGGCGCGGGCAGCCACGAGCTGGTGGTGACCGTGTTCGACGCGGGCGGCCTGCTCAGCGCCGACACCGTGAACGTCGTGGTGTTCTGAGTCACCGGGCCCGGGCGGCCCGCCGTGACAGCAACCGCAGGTTGACCAGGTTGATGGTGAAGTGCGCGAGCACCGGCGCCACCAGGCTGCCGCGCCACAGGAAGAGGCCACCGAGGCCCAACCCCGCGACCAGCGCGAACGCCGTCCAGGGCAGGTAGCGCCGGTCCGGCACCGCGTGACACAGGGCGAACACCAGCGACGCGGCCACCAGCCCGAACGAGCCCTGCACCGCACCCCGGAAGAACGCCTCCTCGGCCACGGAGCTCGCCGCCGCGGCGAGCGCGATCACCGGCCAGCTCATGGGACCGGTGAGGCGCGCCATGAGCTCGGCCAGCCGCTCGAACCGGCGGGAGACGGCAACCAGCACGGCCGTCAGCACCACCACGCCCAGCCCGGCGGCCACCCCCAGCAGCACGTCCGTGGGCACGCCCGACGCCGGCCCGATCCATCCTCCCAGCGTGCCCTGGAACCCCGACCAGGCCAGCGCGAGGCCGAGCAAGGGCAGGTACACCGCCACGATCAACACGGGGCGGATCAGGGGGGGACGGCTCTTCACGATGGGATCAGGCTTCGGTCGCCTCGGGCTCGTCACCGGCCGGCTCGTCGTCCTCCGACGAGCCCCGGCGCAGGCGCATCAGCCACACGATGCCGGCGGTGATCATCACGAGGCTGATCCACTGTGACATGCTCAGTCCGAAGCGGCCGTCGAGGTACTCGGTCAGTTCGAATCGCTCGATGAAACCGTCGCCGAACCAGTAGCGCTTGTTGCGCCGCAGGAATTCCACCAGCAACCGGAACACGCCGTGCAGCACGAAGAAGGTCGCGATCAGCGTGCCGGGCTTGAGCTTTCGGTTGCCGTCGTACCAGCTGAGGAACGCGGCGAGGCCGAAGGCCACGATCGCCTCGTAGATCGGTGTGGGGTGGACCGGGTCGAAGGTGGGCACCGCGCCGCGCGGGTAGGCCATGCCCCAGGGCAGGCTGGTCTGGATGCCATAGCAGCCGTCGCCGGACAGGTGGCAGCCCAGCCGCCCGAAGGCGTACCCGGCGGACATGCCCGGAGCGGTGGCGTCGAACGCCTTGAGCGGGCTGAGGCCGTCGCGCCACGTCAGGTAGATGCACGACGGCACGGCCACCAGCACCCCGCCGTACCAGACCAGACCGCCGCTGCCCAGCAGCACGCCGACCGGGTTCTGCATGAAGATGTCCCAGTGCTCGATGACGGACAGAACGCGCGCGCCGATCAGCCCGGTGAGCGCGGCCACGATCACCATGTCGGTGGCGAGCCGCAGCGGGTAGCCCCGCCGCGCGTAGGCCTGCCTCAGGAACCACCACCCGGTGATGAAGCCACAGGTCATCATCACCGCGTACGAGCCGATGGGGAACGCCGGGATCGTGTAGAAGCCCAGGTCGATGGCCGGAATCCTGAATAGTGTCGGGATCATCGAAGACGCCTCGCCCCGGCGCCCGGCCGGGTGCACCGGGGTTTAGCACGCGATCTCCTCCCCCGCAAGATCGGCTACCCTGGGAACCCTCGTGACCTTTCCGGGAACCTCTGCGGCCCGGAGCTGTCCGAACCGAACGACGCCGCACGTCTCCAGGCGGCGAGGAGGCCATCGATGACGAACCGCCGAATCCGCTACGCAGCCCCGCCGGCGGGTGTGCTGGTGCTGCTGGTGCTGACCACCGTGGCGCTGCCCGCACGCGGCCAGGCCGAACGTGCCCTGGACGACCGGATCGAGCAGGTGACCCTGTTCTCGGACCAGGCGCTGCTGCGCCGCACGGCCCGCGCATCCCTCGGCGCTGGCCGTCACCGGCTCGCCTTCGACCCGCTCCCCGAGGCGGTCGACGCCTCCTCGGTGCGCGTCCTGATCGACGGCGGCCGCCTGCTCGGCTTCGAGATCGTGCGAGGCTACGGTGAGCAGGAACTCCCGCCCGAGCTGCAGTCGAAGCGGGACCGTATCGAGCGGATCGACCGCGAGCTGGCCGTGCTCGACGGCACCAAGGCCGTGCTCACCGCGGAGATCGCCTTCCTCACCAACCTCCCGGCCGGTAGCCCCCGGCCCGGCGAGGACGGCGCCCCCCCCCGGGTCGATCCCAGCACGATGAAGAAGTTCATCGACTGGGCAGCGGGACGCCTCGAGACGGCGGGTGGCGAGCTGCTGGCGCTCGATCTGCAGCGTGTCGAGCTCGTCGAGGAGCGCGAGGTGCTCGCGTCGGAGCTGCTCGGCACCGAGGGCGCGGGGGCAGCCCTCAGCCGGTCCCGAGTGGTCGCCCTGGTGGAGATGGATCGCTCGGCCACGGCCACGGCCACCCTGGTCTACCGCACCTGGTCGGCCCGCTGGGTGCCGAGCTACGACATCCGCCTGTCCACGGGCGAGGCGACCATGTGGCTGGGGTTCAACGCCCTGGTGTGGCAACAGACCGAGGAGGACTGGACCGGCGTGGACCTGGAGCTCTCCACGGCCGTGCCGGCGCAGAGCGCTGCGCTGCCCGAGCTGCTGGCCTGGTACATCGAGGAGACGCCGCCTCCACCCCCGCCGGTGCCGGTGATGGCCGACGACCACCGCGAGGCCGAGCGCCGAGGCCGCCGACAGGCGCCACGCGCCAGCCGATCCGTCGCGAGCGCCCCGGCTCCCATGGAGGAGGCTGCCGCCGACTACGACTACGACTACGGCTACGGCTACGGCGAGGTGCTGGCCGCGGAGGAGCCTGCCCCGCCCGCGGCCATGGGCTACGGCGGAGGGTCAGCCGGCGCAGGCCGCAGCAGCTCGCGGGCACCGGCCCGGCAGCCGACCTCCCACCAGCAGGGCCTCGTGGACGCGCTGCGCAACGAGGCCAGCGCGCGCGCCTACATGCAGGACCGCAGCTGGCCACTGCTCGACACGTCGGGCCGCCAGGCGCAGGCCGTCGGCTCGATCACCTTCGATCCGTTCGGCGGACGCCTGCAGGTGGCTCCCCCCTCGGTCTCCACCGAGTACGAGTCCTCCACCGCCACCTGGGGCTCGTACGCCCCGTCCTCCAACGCCATGGGCTTCGACTTCAGCTTCGAGGTAGAGGCCCCGGTGACCGTGCCCAGTGACGGCCTCGTGCACAAGGTGCCGCTGCTGTCCCTGCAGTTCCCGGCCCGTATCGAGCACGTGATCGTGCCGGTGGTGGAGGAGGCGGCCTTCGTTCAGGCCGTGGTGGACAACGGCAGCCCGTACCCCATGCTGGCGGGCATGAGCAACGTGTTCCTCGACGGCGGCTACCTCGGTCGTGTGCCCACGCACACGGTAGCGCCGGGTCAGCCGCTGGAGCTGGCGCTCGGCATCGACCGCAGCGTCAAGGTCTCCCGTGAGCAGGAGCAGCTCAGCGACCGCGGCGGCCTGTTCGGCAACCAGAAGGTGCGCGCCTATCGCATCTCCGTGGAACTGGAGAACTACCGGGAGCGCGCCATCGACGTGCGCGTGCTCGACCGCGTGGCGTACAGCTACGACGACGAGATCAAGATCACCCTGGACGAGCGCTCCCACGAGCCCGCCGAGGACCTCGGCACGGGCATGCTCGAGTGGCACCTGACGGTGGATCCCGGGCAGAAGGGGGAGCTGACGTTCGGCTACACCCTCAAGCACAATCGCAACTACCGCGTGTGGCACCCGTGAGGAGGGACGAGATGAATTCCCTGCGAAGCACCCTCTTCATCGTGGCCGTGGCGGCCCTGGCCATCGGTTCGACGGCGCACGCGGCCACGCTGACCCCTGACCAGGCCTCCATCGAGCGGGTGGTGGTCTACTCGGACCGCGCCCAGGTGGACCGTACCGCGTCCGTGGCCCTGGCCGCGGGGCGCACCGAGGTCACCCTGACCGGTCTGCCCGCGCCCCTGCTGGCTGGCAGCGTGCGAGCGTACGTGGACAGTGACCGCGGCGAGGTGATCGGCCTGACCCAGCGCGAGGAGGTGCACCTCGACGAGCGCCGGGCCGAGGTCCGCGAGCTGCTGGAGCAGATCCGCACCGTGCGCTCCGAGCTGCGCGAGCACCAGGTCGCCGACGCCGCCCTGGCAGCCCGGCTGGCACAGATCGAGCAGATGCGCCAGTACACCCGGGGGGTGGCGGCCGCCCAGCAGGCGTCCCCGGAGGCTGACATCGGCTCCCTGGACCGCAGCCTGGACCTGTTCGCCGACGAGTCCACGCGCGTCCTGGCCGACCGCAGCGAGCACCAGCAGGCGATCGCCGACCTGCAGCAGCGCCAGTCCGCACTGCAGCAGCAGGTCAACGACCTGCAGTACGGCAACGAACGCACCACCACCACCGTCACCGTGACCGTGGATGCGGCCGCAGCGGCCACGGTGCCGCTGGTGATGAGCTATGGCGTGAGCGGCGTGTCCTGGCAGCCCCGCTACGACCTGCGCTACGACGACGACCAGCTGACCCTCGCCTACCTCGCCGAGGTGCGGCAGTCGTCGGGCGAGGACTGGACCGACGTGAAGCTCGTCTTCACCACCGCGCGCCCCGACGAGATGGTGCCGCCTCCGGCCAACCAGCCCCTGTACCTCAGCGGCTACAAGGAGAAGGAGACCACCGTGCAGCTCGGTTCCCTGCGCGAGGAGGTCGACGAGGCGTGGGAGTCGGACGGCCGCGCTGACGACGATGCCCCCTCGAGCGGGGAGGGCATACAGGTGGTGCAGCGCTCGCTGGCGGTCGACCTGGAGCTGACCCGATCGACGAGCGTGCCGGCCGACGGCCGCCCCTACCGCATCACCGTGCTCGACAAGGTGCTCGAGGCCGAGGTGGACCGATACGCGGCCCCGTCGCTATCCCCGCACCTGTACCTGCGCGCCCGGACCTCCAACCAGACGGGCGTGCAGCTCCTCGCCGGCACGGCGGACGTGTTCCGCTCGACCGGGTACGTCGGCACCCTGCGCCTGCCTGCGCTCGGTCCGGGCGAGAAGCTGGACCTCAGCCTCGGCCCCGCCGGCCCGGTCACCGTGTCCCGGGAGTTCGACGTGCAGCGCAACCGCGAGGTCGTGACCACGCCGGGTCGCAAGAAGGTGCACTTCGTGTACGACCTGGTGGTCAACAACTACGGCGACGAGGCCACGGAAGTGGTGGTCGCCGAGGCCGTGCCCACGTCCCGCGTAGACCAGGTCAAGGTGACCGTGGACGAGGAGACGACGCAGGGCTTCGAGACCGACGAGGGGGGAAGCGTGCACTCGTGGACGCTGCAGCTCGCCGCGGGCGAGGAGCAGCGCATCCACCTCGCCTACGTGGTGGACCTGCCCGAAGACTACGCGTGGGAGGGGTTCTGAGTTGAGCTACCTCGGTCCGCCGAGCACCAGGTACGCTGCGCCGGCCTCCTGGCCCGCGGTCCCCTCGGTCTTGGCGCCCAGCAGCAGGTCGTCGTAGCCGTCACCGTTCACGTCGCCGGCGCTGTCCACCCGGTAGCCGGCCGCGTCCCCTTCCATCTCCTGTTCGAACACCACGTCCGCGTCGGCCATACCCAGATCGCCGCTGAACGGCCCGAAGAACAAGTAGGAGCCCTCGTCCGAACCAGCGAGGACGTCGTCCACACCGTCGCCGTCCACGTCCCCTGCTCCGCAGGCGTCGTCCGCCATGACGTCGAGGGAGGCGTGCGCGTCGGCGGGCCCGAGGTCACCAGCCGCCATGGGCCCCTCCAGCAGGTACACCACGCCGAAGCTCAGGCCGAACCCGGTCACGAGGATGTCCGTGGTCCCGTCGCCCGTGGCATCCCCGGCAACCGCCACACGGCTGGCGTGCCCCATGGGCTGGTCGCCGATGAACCGTGAGTAGGCGGCCTCGTCCAGGGGCGTCATCCCGGTCTGGGGCCAGGTCAACAGGTAGGCCGTCCCGGCCATGTGACCGCCGGTCATGCCGTTGTGATCCCCGATCAGGATATCGTCCAGGCCGTCCCCGTCCTGGTCGCCGGGCGCGGCGAGGAAGGCGCCCGCCTTCTCCTCGGCGGCGAGTCCCAGGAACTTGGCGTCCGCATCCACCAGCGGGATGTTGCCGCTCACAGGTCCCAGGACGAGGTAGGCGGCCCCGGCGCTGTCCCCCCCCGTGCCCTCCACCGGGACCCCGATGATGAGGTCCGCGTTGCCGTCCCCGTCCACGTCACCGACGCTGGCGGCCCTCAGCACGCCGTCCCCCGCGGTCTCCCCCGTGAGCTTGGCGTCCGCCGCCGACAGGGACAGCGTGCCGCTGACAGGTCCGTGCACGAGGTACACCGCACCAGCGTCCTCGTACACGCTGGACTCGCCCGGCGCCCCCACCAGGACGTCGTCGTACCCATCGCCATCCATGTCACCGGCCGCCGACACCCGGCTCGCCGTGTCCCCGGCGGCCTCGCCGTTGAGCTTGGCGTCCGCCATGGCCAGCGAGGCGATCCCGCTGAACGGGCCATGCACCAGGTAGGCAGCTCCCGCGCCGGTGCCCGCCTCGTCGTGGTTCCAGGCGCCGACGAGGATGTCCGCGTACCCGTCGCCGTTCACGTCCCCGGCGCCGGATACGCTCGCACCGGCCCAGTCCGCCTCGACCTCGCCCGTCAGCTTGGCCGTGGCCGCAGCCAGCAACATGACGTCCGTCTCGCCGTCGCAGTTGTTGTCCACCCCGTCCTGCACGTCCAGCGCCCCCGGGTACACCGTGGCGTCCCCGTCGTCACAGTCCTCGGGCGGCAGGTAGCCATCGCCGTCCTCGTCCTCCACGGGCAGCTCCACCAGCTGCTCGGCCAGGGCCGGGATCCGCTGCGCCGCGTACGACCCCAGCTCGAGGGAGCCGTCGTCGTACCACCACGCCTGCCACACCGTCTCCCCTTCCGGGGTCACCTCGAAGGTGCGGCTGACCGTGTCGAACGGGGTACCCGGGCCGGCCCCTGCGTTGATCAGCGTGTTGCCGTTGTCCAGCCGGTCCGCGTCCCCCCAGGCGTGGCACCACCACGGGTCGTCGGCGAGCTCGCCCGGGTACTCCCACACGATCTCCGCGGTCATCGCGCTCTCGTCCAGCGCGTACTCCACCACCCGGGAGTAGCCGCGCTCCTCGAGCCCGTTGTCGTACAGCAACAGGTGACCGTCGGGCAGCACCGACACGCTGTGCGTCCGCTCGAACCACGGGTCCTCGGCATCGGGATCCGCGTCGAAGTCCCCCTCCGATCCCAGCGTCCACAGCAGGTCGCCGCTGCTCCACTGCACCTTGAACACGCTGTCCATCATGTAGGAGTTGACGTACAGCAGGTCCTCGTCCTCCTCGACCCACACCGAGTTGACGTGCGTCCAGTCCGGGTGGTCCGGGATGTGGTCGAACGTGCTCCACGACCAGGTCTCCTCCAGATCGGCGTCGTACTCGACGATGGTGTCCCCCATCTGCCCGCTGATGTCCGTGTAGTGGACCATCAAGTAGCGATTCGGCCCCAACTCCGTCATCACGTGGTGGAGCCCCCAGTCCACGAACGCGAGATCCTGCTCCGGTCCCTCCCATACCGTGTTGCCAGCCAGATCCACGACCAGCGGGACCGCACCGGTGGGCACGCCCGGTCCGATCATCACGTGACCATCGGTATACGAGGACACCACGTCCGCCCGGCCATTCTCCTCACCCTGCTCGTAGAACCAGACCGGCTCACCATCCATGTCCACGATCACCACCGCCGTCGGCGAGAACATGCCCCGGGACACGTTGACCACGGTCCATCCCTGCTGTGCCCGCTCTGGATCGTGCACGTCGACCGTCAACGGCTCCCACAGATCGGGCAGCCCGCCGGTGGTGAAGCTGCTCCAGTCGCTGCTCACCTCCTGGCCGTCCTCCGTGGTCGACACCGCACGCACCGAGTAGTCCTCGTTGGCATGCATGCCGACCACGATCACCTCGTGCTCGGTGCCGGTCTCGCCAGGGTCGATGCGGAACTCGGCCGTCTCGTCCCTGCCGAACTCGACAGCCGCCGTGGCCTCCCGGTTCGTCTGCCACGTGACCACGGCCACCAGCGAACAGTGCTCGCTGCCTTCGACCGCGACACCAGTCATCTCCAGCGGCGAGGTGTCGTCATCGTCATCAGAGGCGTCGTCATCGTCCGAAGCACAGTCGCACTCCTCACACTGGGGACAACCGACCAGCAGCAGGAGCGTGCAGATCAAGGCCATGAAGAAAGAGATGGTGGTGATGCGTTGCATGAAATCTCCCCGTTCAGGCGATTGTACCTCGCTCGACGGGGGTGCGGGAGTCAGGTCCTCAGGAGTGCGGCGAAATGAACCGGGCTGACGGCCGTGCCCAGCTGTTCCACGCCGGGTATGGACATCGCGAGGCGCGCCGATGCCCCGGCCAGTGCTCGTCGTCCTCCTGTGCCCAGCCAGCTGCTCGAGGCGAACTCGCCGAGGTGCTCCGGCAGTCCGGTGACGTGGCATGCGGCCATGGGGAACGACTCGTCGACCAGGCGCAGGAACCGGCGGCGGGAGAGCAGGGTGACCTCCCAATCACGGCGATAGCGTCGTCGGACCATCCGATCCTGGAGGGCGCGAGGGAGCCAGCCCAGGCCGAGCATGCCCGTGTGCCCTTCGGGGAGGGCGCTCCAGCGGTTGGGGTAGTAGAGGAACGCCCAGCCGCGGCTGCGGAGACAGCGCCCGGCCTCGGTGAGCAGGTCGGCGGGGCGGTGGAGATGCTCGATGCACGCGCTGCTGTTGACCGCGTCCAGCGCGCCGTCCGCGAACGGGAGGGCCTCGGCCTCGGCCAGCACCAGCTCCACGTTCCGCACACCCCGCTCCTCCAGCAACCTGCGTGTCAACAGCAGGCTCAGGGGGCTGCTGTCCACGCCGTACGCTCGCTCGGCCAGGCCCGACAGGTGAAGCAGGTCACGGCCCCAGCCGCAGCCCACGTCCACCAGGCGGTCGACATGGTGCGCGCCACCGATCCCGGTGACCATGCCCTCGAGCAGCTGCCGGTGCACGGCTCCGCGACGCTCGAAGGTGGTCAGCCACGAATCCTCCACACGGTCACGGAACCGCTCGAAGCCACGGTCGCCGTCGCGACCGGCCGACGAACGCTGCGCACGACGGAAGGCGAACACGCGGGCCACCAGGTCGACGTAGGAGGCCGCGGGCGACGCGCTGGCGATCTCCTCGACCAGGTCGGCGTCCGCCGGATCGTCGTGGGGCTGCGGCCGCAGATCGAGCAGGCCGTACCGGGAGGCCCAGTCACGGCCGCAACCGGCACAGGGTGACGCGTCGGACCGGGGGAGAGGTGAACGGCAAGCTGGGCAGGCCAGCGACATCGAGGGAGGGGGTCCCTAGTTCACCACCCGGGTGGAGCTCGAGTGCTCCAGCGCTATCTCAGCTCGCTGGATGGCGTCCATCAGCCCCGGGTCGGACGGGCGGATGCCCAGTCCCTCGTGGGCCCACTGCAGCGCCTTCTTGGGTTCGCCCCGTCTGACGAAGAAGCGGGCCAGGCGACGATACAGGAAGATCGCGCCGGGCCGCAGTTCCAGGGCGCGCTCGTACTGACCGGCGGCCTCGTCCCAGCGCCGACGCGCGGTCAACAGGTCACCGTTGAGGGTCAGCAACCACGGGTCATCGGGGATCTCCCGCAGCAGGGGCCCGAGGATGCCCTCGGCCTCCTCCAGCCGCGTGGCCCGCAGGAATCCCTCGGCTGCGGAGGTCCTCAACTGACGATCGGTGGGGTCCATCTGGACCGCCTTGCGCGCCAGCATCAGCAGCTTCTTGCGGTCCTTCTGCTTCCGGGCCATGCGGAACTGGCGAATGAGATCCTGCTTTGTCATCGAGCTTGACATGTTAGCAGAACCGCGGGGGGGCTTCCATGCCGTGTGCAGCCCACGGGCGCGGCGGCAGCGGTTCAGGCGTCGTCACGCAGCTCGATGTCCCGCACCAGCCTGAATCCCACGTCGATGGACTGATAGTCCACGGCCTCGGGGCAGCGGCGGGCGGCCCGACAGTCCTCGGCCGGGCTGTTCCACGAGCCGCCGCGGATGACGGCGAAGTCGTCGGGCTCGGCCTCGCTGGTCGTCCACTCACGGCAGGTACCGGCCAGATCGCGCACGTCGTAGGGCGACGCGTCGACCGTGAAGGTGCCGATCGACTCGGGCCGCGGTGGCCCGGCCCGGCTGAGCCGCATCTTGCAGAACGTGGGATCGAACCGATCGCCCCAGGGGAAGAACCGACCGTCCGCGCCGCGCGCGGCCTTCTCCCACTCCACCTCGGAGGGGAGCCGGTATTCGACCCCACCGTCGAGTTCCGACTTCCACGCCGCATACTGTTCGGCCGTGGCGATGTTCACGCCGCCGAGCGTTCGTCGGATGTCCAGCCGGCCTCCCGGGCCGTCCCCTTCGGGCAGTGAGAACCGGCCATCCGGGCCCATGGGCCAGGCGGGCGTGCCAGCGGGATGGGGTCGGGGGCAGCAGTCGAACGCCAGCTCCTCGTCCTTGGCTCCCACCGAGCGCAGGAATTGCAGGAACTCTCCCACGCTCACCGGGAATCGTGCGATCAGGAAGTCGTCCACCTGCTTGAGCGAGCGGGGCCACGAACCGGGCGCGTTCACGTCACCCCCGAGCACGAACGAACCGCCGGGCACGTGGATCAGGCCCCGCCCGGCCTGGTCCTCGCGCAGCAGGGGGATCCGGATGCGACGGGTCTCGCCGCGTCCCATCAGCACGGGGAAGCGCGTGTCGCGGTAGCCATGGAGGCGCATCACCAGCAGGTAGCTGCCCATGGACACCGGCACGTCCTTGACCGGGGTCTTGCCCAGCAGCCGCGGCTCGGACGCCCGCTTGACCCGGTTGCGCTCCACGAAGCGATAGATCCACACCTCGGCGCCCGGGGGCATGGAGGCCACGGACATCAGCCCGTCACCGCGCAGGCGCTCCACGTAGCGGCCGTCGTCGTACCGACGGATCAGCCCCTCGTAGTAGATCTGGTCAGCCACGTCGCGGCGAGCCTCGGCGTCCCGGAACCGGGTCCAGTACAGCGCCGCCAGGCCGGACTTGGCGGCCTCGTTGTGCTCGTCATAGGCCAGGGCCTGCTCGAACAGGCCCTCGGCCTTGAGGAAGGTCACGGCGACCTCGCGGTCCGCCTCGTCGGCGCGGTCCTCCAGCTCCCAGGCCGAAGCCTTCTCGTCCAGGCCCTCCCAGCCGCGCAGGGCGGACAGCGCCCGGTGCACCTCTTCGCGCAGCCGATCCACCTCCAGGCGAGAGGCGTGGTAGACCTCCATCGCCTTGCGGCCCTCGACCACCCGTTTTTGCGCGGCCTCTCGCCGCTTGGTGCCCTCGAGGAACGCGCCGATCTCCTCGCTCATCTCCCGCGCCGAGCGGTAGCGCTCGTCCGGGTTGCGGGCCAGGGACTTCATGCAGATGTCGTTCAGCTCGTCGGGGACGCGCAGGTGGGGAGCCCGCTCCGTGGGCGGAATCGGGTCCTCCTCCACGCAACGGATCATCACGTCGCGTGGGTTCTTGCCGTGGAAGTGCAGCTTCTGCGTCAGGATCTGGTACAGGATGCCGCCGATGGCGTAGACGTCGCTCCACGGGCCGATGCGGTCGCGCTCGTTCTTGGCCTGCTCCGGCGCCATGAACGGGGGAGTCCCCTGCACGTAGCCGTCGCGGGTCTTGAGCTGCGCGCCCTCGGACAGCTCCACGGGGAGCAGCTCGCGCTCCTCCTCCATCTCCGGCGCGATCCCCTCGTCCTGCTGGCCGATCACCTTGGCCAGGCCCCAGTCCAGGATCAGGACCTCGCCGAAGTCGCCCAGCATGATGTTCGCGGGCTTGATGTCCCGGTGGACGACCCCGCGGGCGTGGGCATACTCCATGCCCAGGCAGACCTGCTGCAGGATCGACAGCATGCGGATGCGGTTGTACCGGGCCGTGATCTCCGGATCGGCCTTGCGCAGGCCGCGCAGCACCTGGTCGAGGGAGCGCCCCTCTACCCGCTTCATCGTGTAGTAGACCGTGCCGTTGGGCAGCCGGCCCATGTCGTGTACCGGCACGATGTTCGGATGCTCGAGCTGGCCCGTGACCTGGGCCTCGCCGAGGAACCTCTCCAGCAGGTTCATGCTCTTGGAGGCGTCCTCGCGGAGGATCTTCAGCGCCACGATCCGGCCGACGTCGCGGTCGAAGGCCGAGATGATGGTGCCCTGGCCACCCCTGCCGATCTCGTCCTGGTAGGCGTACCGCATGCCCAGGTTGGGTCCGCCGGGTTCGTCGGCCTTGGGGAACGGACGGGGCCCCTGGCCGCGCCCCCCGGTAGGCGGCAGCAGGATGCGGGAGATCTTGGCGCCCTTGCCCTCGAGTTCGAGCTCCATGAGGGTGGACGAGGGACCGGCCTTGGGGACCAGCGTCGGGATCTCGTCGGGGATCGCCGCCATGTGGTCCAGCAGCGGCTCGAGTCGCTGCGCCAGCGTGCGCACGCCCACGGCACCGCCGTCGGGGAACAGCTCCTCCATGAGGATGCGCAGGGCGGCGACGGCGCGCCAGTATTCCTTGCCTTCGGGGCGGTCTCGAGAGGGGTCGTTCATCGATACCGGATTCTATGTGACCGCGGGGGGGGAGGAAAGGGGCGGTCGGGGAACTTTCCTCGAGTGCTCCGGCAGACCGGTCCATGCAGGAGCGTGGGCCGAAGAGGGCCGCGGGAGCCGGGGCGTCAGAGCAGCTCGAGGTCGAGGATCGAGCCGCCCGGACTCTGTTCCCAGTCGGCCGCGCCGCTGTCCGCGTCCAGACCGACCAGGGCGCTGCCGTCGGCCACGTAGACCGTGGAGCCCAGCACGCGCACGCCGCCGCTGAGGTCATTGCTCGTCGGCCACGACCAGTCCTCGGCTCCGCTGGCCCCGTCCAGGCAGTACAGGTCCCCGTAGTTCTCGGTCACGTAGACCATGCCGTCGGCCGCCTCCGGGGTGTCGAGGGCGAGTCCCCCCAGGGCGGTCATGAATGGCGACGGGTCCGCGGCCTCGAATGCGAGCAGGCCGTCGCCGTCCGTGGAGACGTAGACGTCGCCCAGGTCCGCGCTGATGCCGCTGACCGAGGCGTCGTCCAGCGGGTACACCCAGTCCTCGGACAGTGCCGAGGTCAGCGAGACCACGTCGTAGCGGCCACCGATCACCACCCGGCCTCCGGACACGGCCACGTCCGACACGGTCTGTCCTGCGTCGTAGCTCGTGGAGGTCTCCTCACCTGTCGACGGCTCGAGCCGCCGGACCGGGTCGCCCGCGCAGTACAGGGACCCCTCACCGGTGGCCATGGCGCCCGAGAGGCCGTCGTAGGACCACGACCACAGGTTGCCGCCGCTGTCGGCGTCCAGCGCGACCACGTCGTCCGCGGTCTGCACGAACAGCGAGTCCCCGCTGATCGCCATCCGCCCCCGGGAGGTGCCGCCGATGTCCGCGGACCACAGCTCCGTGCCGTCCGCGCCGTCGAACGCGACCACGGCGGATCCCTCGTAGGCGACGAACACGTACCCACCGTCCACGAGCAGGTCGCCGGCGCTCCCGGACCCCACCGAGTCGCTCCACACGATGTTCGATCCGTCCAGCGAGAATGCCACCACGTCGCCGTCGTCGGTCAGCACGACCACACCCGCGTCCTCGGTGGGATCGATGAGTTCGAACGGGCACCCCGGCAGCAACAAGGCTCCGGCCACCACAGCGGCCAGGATCGACGCAAAGCTCCGCATGGAATCTCCTCTCAGTATCCGTACACCACGTAGACCTTGCCCGATGCCGATCCCGCCTGGTCGTTGTACGGGGCGGTGATCAGCAGATCGTCCAGTCCATCGTCGTCCAGGTCTCCCCCGGCGGCCACGCCGTGCCCGAACCAGTCGCCCTGGACCTCTCCCAGCAGACGCGAGTGGGCATCGGCGAGGTCGACCTCGTCGGGCCACGCCCCCGGATCGTCGGTCACCAGGTAGACCGCGCCCGCGTCCGACGCCATCACATCGCTGCTACGGGCGCCGATCGCGACCTCCGGGGAACCGTCCCCGTCCATGTCCCCTGGCGAGGCCAGCACGGCGGCCTCCTCGTCGTTGGCCCCGAGGAACAGGGTGTCCGCGTCCCCCGGCAGGTCGACCGTGCCCGACAGCAGGCTGGCCGTACCGAAGTACACGGCCACGCCACCGCCGTCGCCGTGGCCCCTCGACCCGATCCACAGCTCACCACGGCCGTCGCCGTCCAGGTCGCCACAGCCGCCAAGCGCCGCGCCCCAGCCGCTGCCGTCGTCCGCGTCGAAGATGGCGTCCGCGTCCTCGAGGTTCTCGTCGATCCAGACCATGCTGTGACCGTACAACAGCCAGGCTCGCCCGCTGCCGTCGTCCGCGTCCTCCCCGCCGACGAGCAGCTCGTCGTACCCGTCGCCGTTGAGGTCCGGCACCACGGCCACGGCGTTTCCGACCAGCGTGTGGCCCGTCTCGCCCTGCAGCGCGACGTCCGCGTCCCCTGTGTCATCGGCGCCGTACCAGCTCGGCTGGCCGAAGAACAGGTACGCGATGCCCGGCACGCCGGGTTCGGCGTTGTTGTACGGCGCTCCCACGAACAGATCGTTCACGCCGTCGCCGTTCACGTCACCGCCCGCGGACACCGACCAGCCCGCGTGCTCTCCCGGGAAATCGCCGTGGATGGTCACGTCCGCGTCATCGGTCGAGGGCCACGAGCCGATCGCCCCCGGCCCACCGAACCACACGTACACCTCGCCGTCCGGCACGCTGTTGTCGGGGAGGTAGGGGGCTCCGATCACCACGTCAGCCCAGCCGTCGTCGTCGAGGTCGCCCATGGCCACGGCACCGCCCACGTGCGCGTCGGTCACCGTACCGTCGATGTCGTGAACCACGTCCAGCACGGGCGGGTTGACGAACCAGTCACCTGCACGTCCACCGACCACGGCCGCGGAGCCCGAGTCCGACACGTCCCCGTCCGCGTAGGGAGCACCCGCGAGCAGGTCGTCGATCCCGTCGCCGTCCACGTCGCCACCGCCGGCGATCGCATCGCCCAGGTGGTCGTTGGCCGCGCCCTGCACGGTCACGGTCAGGGAGGAGGCCTCGACGTCCCAGCCGTAGAACTCGTCCACGTCGCCGTCGCAGTCGTTGTCCGTGCCGTCCGGCCCGTCGAGCGCGCCGGGGAACACCTGCGGGTCGAGGTCGTCGCAGTCGCCCCCACACGGGGTGTACCCGTCGCCGTCCTCGTCGACCTCCTCGTCGATCTGGCCATTGCAGTTGTCGTCGATATCGTTGCACTGCTCGGCCGCCCCCGGGAAGACCTGGTCGTCGCTGTCGTCGCAGTCCCCCGAGCACCAGGCCCAGCCGTCCCCGTCCTCGTCGTAGTCCTCGTCGATGGAGCCGTCGCAGTCGTCGTCCTCGCCGTCGCACTCCTCGGCCGCGTCCGGGTTCACGGTCGGGTCGTCGTCGTCGCAGTCCTCGCCACAGGGGCTGTACCCGTCGCCGTCGTCGTCGTACCCGTCGTCGACCACGCCGTTGCAGTCGTTGTCCTTGCCGTTGCAGTACTCGGTGGCGCCGGGGTACACGGTCGGGTCCTCGTCGTTGCAGTCCCCCTCCTCCACACACACGCCGTCCTGGTCGTCGTCGAGCCCGGGCCAGTCGTCGGCGCGGCCGGAGCAGTCGTTGTCGATGTCGTCGCAGACCTCCTCGGCGG
>CAZXHG010000210.1:17842-18118 GCA_964639985.1 uncultured Rickettsiales bacterium | reverse complement strand
GATCCGCGACATCAGCGCGACCAGCGCCACCGCCACCGGCGCCAGCATCACCCAGCTCACGATCCGCCACTTCTTCCCCACCGGCAGCACCCGGGTCAGCAGCACCACCGGGATCCCCACGGCAAACCAGGTCGAAACCAGCGTGCTGTGCGGGTCCATGGACCACTGGAACCGCGCCCCCCCCGCCCCCCCCCCCGCCCCCCGCCCCAGCCGGCCGGAATGCCCCCCCCCCCCCCCCCCCGGGGGGCACACCGCCCCCCCCCCCCCCCCCCCCAC
>CAZXHG010000210.1:11381-17832 GCA_964639985.1 uncultured Rickettsiales bacterium | reverse complement strand
CAGGGACCACTGGAACCGCGCCCCCGCCCCCCACTCCCCGACCACCTTCACGAACGGCACGAATTCCCCGACCACCACCAGCCCGGGGGTCATCACCGCCACCAGCGCCACCACGCAGAACTCCGCCAGCTCGTGCTCCCGTCGCATCAGGTCCGCCACGATCACGGCCAGCACCACGTACTGTCCGAGCGCGAGGACCTCCCGCCAACTCCCCTGCGAACCCGTCCAGAGCAACGAGACCGCCCCCAGCCCGACGATCCCTGCGAACACCCACGCCGCCCGGTGCACCTGCGGCAGCTCCCCCCTCCTGACCCACCGCACCGCCGCCCCGAGCACCAGCGCCACACCCAGCAACCGCACCGCAGACCAGTCCACCGACTCGATCACGAACGCCCCGCGAAACGGCGCAGCCAGCAGCACCATGTACAGCCCGGCCCGGGGCCGCACCGTCGCGACCGCCAGCATGCCGGCCAAGGCCACGGTCGACAGCAGGGTCGTGATCCCTTCCCCCACCCCGGCCATGGCCGCGGCCACCAGGCCCAGGCCCAGCCCGATCACGGTCCACCACAGGTGGGACCCGGGGCCGGTGAGCGAAGGCCGGATCACGGCGCCACCTCCTGCAGCGCGTCGCGCACGCGGTTGGCCATGCGAAAGCGTTTTCCGTCCCGGTCCAGCCCCAGGAAGACCATCGTGATCCGCTGGCCAGTCGCGGCATCGGCTGTCGCAGTGAAACAGTATCCGGACAGCCGCGTGTAGCCCGTCTTGGCCGCCCGGATGCTCCAGAAATCGTCCCACAGCAGCCGGTCCGTGGCCCCGCTCGAGATCTCGTCGTCCCCTTCGACCACCGGCACCGCCACCGCCTTGCGCAACCCGCACGCCTCGCGAATCCGCGGGTACACCGCGGCCGCCTCCACCATCCGCGCCACGTCCTGCGCGGTCGAGGCGTTGAGGTCGGCGATGCCGGTGACGTTGCCGAACTCGGTGTCCAGCATGCCCAGCTCGTACGCCTTGTCGTTCATGCGCCGCAGGAACACGTCCATGGGCAGGCCGACCTCGCTGGCGATGGTGGTGGCCGCGATGTTGTCCGACGCGGTCAGGGCGAAGTCGAGCAGGTCACCCAGCGTGACCGACCGGCCCACGGACCACGGGCTCTTCCAGCCGATGGGGAACAGCATGTGGATGGGCTGCAGGGTGACCACCCGGTCGAGGTCGATCGCCTCGTCGAGGCAGACCATGGCGGTCATCAGCTTGGTGATGGAGGCGATGGGGCGGATCTGGTCGGACTCGTGCTCGTACAGGACCTCGCCGGTGTCGGTGTCGCGCACGAGCATGTACGGCGCTTCGGGCGCACGGGCGGCGAAGGCGGGGAGGAGCAACAGGAGCGCCGGCAGGAGGATGGTTGCCCTGACGGCCCAGATCCAAGAGCGGTTTTTTTGCCGCGATGCGGAAGAATCAGCGCTCTTGGGCGGCCAAGAGCGACATTTTTGCCGGATGGCGGCAGAAAACCTGCTCTTGGATGCCCGAGTTGGGCGGGGGGCGGTCCGCGCCTGCGTCACCTAGCGGTAGGTCTCCAGGTACCGGAAGTACTCGGTGTCCGTGTCGAGGATCACCGTGTCGCCCTGCAGCAGGGTGGTCTGGTAGGACTCCATGGTGCGCAGGAAGGTGTAGAAGTCCGGGTCGCGGGAGTAGGCCTCGGCGTAGATGCGGGTGGCCTCGGCGTCGGCCTTGCCGCTGATCTCCTGGGCGGCCTTGTAGGCCTCGGAGGTGATCTTCTTGAGCTCCCACTCGCGCTTGCCCGCGATCTCCTCGGCCGCCTCGCGGCCCTGGGAGCGGTACAGCTCGGCGATGCGCTGGCGCTCTGAGATCATGCGCTCGTACACCTTCTGGCGGACCTGATCGACGTAGTTGATGCGCTTGATCTGCACGTCGAGCAGCTCGATGCCGTACTTCTCCAGGGTCTGGGGCGCGGCCTTGCCCAGGATCCCCTCGGCGATCTTGCGACGGCCCACGTCCACGGCCTCGTCCTCGGTCTCCTCGCCGAAGCCCTCGGAGTCCATCACCATCTTGCGGTTGGAGTCGCGCACCACCTCGATCAGGTCGTTGGCCGACACGTAGTCGCGGGTGGCGCCATCGATGATGTCGTCGAGCCGCGCCTGCGCGCCGCGCTCGTTCTGCACGGACTCGAAGAACAGCAACGGATCGGCCACCTTCCAGCGGGCGAAGGTGTCCACGTAGATGTACTTCTTGTCCAGGGTCGGGATCTCGGACGGGTAGCCGTCCCACTCGAGGATCCACTTGGGGATCCGCTCGACCTTCCACATGACCGGGCCCTTGATGTGCAGCCCGGGCTTGTCGACCTGCTTCACGGCCTTGCCCGCGAAGGTGATGATCACGGTCTCGCGCTCGTCCACGGTGTACAGCACGCTCTTGCCGAACACGAACAGCACGATCACGAGCACGAAGATGCCAGCGCCGGAGAACTGCTTCATTTCGCACCCCCCTTCTTGCGGGCGGCTCCTGCAGCGGGGCCGATGTCCATCATGGGCAGCAGGTTCTCGATCTCCTCGTCCACGATCACCTTGCCGACGAGCCGGGGGTAGATCGTGTTCATGGTCTCGAGGTAGATGCGGCGGCGGGTCACCTCGGGCGCGCGGCGGTACTCCTCGTACACGGCCGAGAACCGCTGGGCGTCACCGAGCGCGCGGTTGACGCGGTCCGTGGCGTACCCCTCGGCCTCGGCGATCTCGCGCTTGGCCTTGCCCTGGGCCTCGGGCACGGCGCGGTTGTAGGCCTCCCAGGCCTCGTTGGTCATGCGCTCCTGCTCCTGCTTGGCCTCGTTGACCTCGTTGAACGAGGACTTGACTGGCCCGGGGGGATTCACGTCCTGCAGCTGCACGGTGACCACCTGCACGCCGGTCTCGTAGTGGTCGAGCATGTCCTGCAGCTCCTCCTGCACCACGATGGCGATCTCGGAGCGGCCCTCGGTGAGCACCTCGCTGACCGAGCGGTCGCCCACGATGCGGGTGGTCACGGCCTGAGACAGGTCGCGGAAGGTCTCGCCCACGCCGCGCACGTGGAACACGTACAGGTAGGGATCCTTGATCTTGTACTGCACGACCCACTGCACGTCGGCGATGTTGAGGTCGCCGGTGAGCATCAGCGACTCCTTGGAGTAGTCGCCGTCCGAGTACACGCTGCTGACGCCCGCGGTCTCGGTGCGGAAGCCGAACTCCTCCTTGATCACCCGCTCCACCGGCACGCGGGTCACCCGCTCGATGCCGAACGGGATGCGCATGTGCAGCCCGGGCTCGGCCGTGCGGGTGTACGCGCCGAAGCGCTGCACGAGCGCCACCGAGTCCTGGGGCACGGTGTAGAAGGTGGTCAACGCGCCGTAGGCCAGCGCGAGGATCAGGAACGGGATGTAGACGAACCCGGGCTTGAACTGGAAGTTGCCCAGGGCCTTCGCCAGGTTGTTGAGGTCGGGGCCGCCGGTGCGCACCACGCGTGGATTCACGCGCCGTGGACCGCCGGGTCCGTTGCCTCGTCCGTTGCCGCCAGTGGGATCGACCATGTTGCCTCCGTCCCGCGGGTGCGGGATTCGGCGCCACCCTAGCACGGATCCGCGCGCGCGATGGGCAGGTTCACACGAGCGACACACACACGTGCGCGGAGGCTGCTACAATCCGCGCTCACTCCGGAGGAGCGCCATGGCCACCGAGCACGCCAGGACGGTCACGCAGGACCTGATCCAGTACATCGAGCGCGGCCCGACCGCGGCGCACGCGGTGGTCGAGTCGGCTGCGCGGCTGCGGGCGGCGGGCTTCACCGAGGTCGCCGAGGGCGACGCCTGGGACCTGCAGCCCGGCGTGCGGTTCTTCGTGGTGCGGGGCCACACCGCGCTGGTGGCGGGCCAGGTGGGCACCGCGCCGCCGGCCGAGGCAGGCTTCCGGCTGGCCGGGGCGCACACGGATTCGCCCGGCTTCCGGGTCAAGTGGAACAACCCGCTGCAGCGCGAGGGCTACGTGCAGCTGGGCGTGGAGATCTACGGCGGCCCACTGCTGTCGTCCTGGGCCGACCGGGACCTCGGCATCGCCGGGCGGCTGCTGGTGAAGGACGGCGACGGCACGCAGAGCGTGCTGGTGCGGCTGGACCGGCCGCTGGCGCGGATCCCGCTGCTGGCGATCCACCTCGACCGGGGAGTCAACGAGAAGGGCCTGGTGCTGGACGCGCAGAAGCAGCTGCCCCCGGTGATCGGACTGGACGGCGATGGCGCGGCCGGGCGGCTGGCCGAGCAGCTGGCCGACACCGCCGGGGTGACGGTGGACGACATCCTCGACAGCTGGCTGGAGCTGTTCGACCTGCAGCCGGCCACCCTCGGCGGGCTGGACGAGGAGTTCGTGTTCACCCCCAAGATCGACAACCTGGCCGGCTGCCATGCCTGTCTCGAGGCGCTGCTGGCGGACGAGGAGCCGGCGCCGTTCGGCCGGGTGGTGGCGCTGTTCGACTCCGAGGAGGTGGGTTCGGCCACGCCCGAGGGCGCGGGATCGACGTTCCTGGACACGGTCCTGGAACGGCTGTGCCTGGGCGGCGACCGAGCACGCGAGGACTACCTGCGGGCCATCTCACGGTCGATCCTGGTCTCCGTGGACGGTGCGCACGCGCTGCACCCCAGCTTCGCCGACCGCCACGAGCCGCAGCACAAGCCCCTGCTCGGCGGTGGGCCGGTTGTCAAGATCAACGCCAAGGAGCGCTACGCCACCACACTGGACACGCGGGCGCACCTGGGCCGCTGCGCCGCGGCCGCGGGCGTGCCGCTACAGTACTACGTGCACCGCACGGACCTGCCTTGCGGGTCCACGATCGGGCCCATCTCGGCCACCCTGATGGGGGTGGCGACCGCGGACGTGGGCTCGCCCATGATCTCCATGCACTCGGTGCGGGAGATGGGCGGCACGGACGACCAGGCCCACATGATTCACCTGCTCGCCGCGCACCTGAAGGGTTGAGCGTGGCGAGGGATACCCTACCGCATGGGTCGACGGCCCTCGGTCGGGGGTTCGAGCGCCTGCGATCATTTGGCAGCGCGCGCTCGATGCTGTATTACGCCAACAACGGCGAGGAGCAAGTGGACACGCATGAGCGTTGAAGAACAGATGCTGATCGTGAGCAAGCTGGCGCAGATGGACATGCGCCTGATCGAGCTGGCCCGGGTGATCAAGAAGGGGCCGTCGGAGCTGGCCCAGTACCGCAAGCGGCTGACCGCGGCCGAGACCGGTCTCACCGAGGCGACCGCTGCGCGCACCAAGGCCGAGGAGGGGCGGGCGACCGCGGAGACGGAGCTGGCTACGACCAAGCGCCGTCTCGAGCAATCCCGCCAGAACGCCACGCGTATCACCAGCCTCGAGCAGCAGGAGGCGTCCAAGATCGAGCTCTCGGCCCTGGAGAAGCGCCAGAAGCAGTACGAGGACGAGATCGTCTCCACCAAGGAGGCGGCCGAGCTGCAGGCGCTGGAGGTGGACGACTTGGAGAAGGAGGTCACGGCCGCCAAGCAGGCCATGATCGAAACCGAGGCGCGGGTACCGGAGACGGTCAAGGAGGCCAAGACCCAGGCCCTGTCCCTGTGGAAGAAGCACGAGAAGCAGGTCAAGAAGCTCGAGCCCCTGGTCAAGCGCATGTACGACGTGGCCATCTCCAAGGGCGGTAACCCGATGTGCACGGTGATCGACAAGGTGTGCCAGAGCTGCCACTCGATGGTCCCGCCCCAGCACCTCGTGGAGACCGAACAGGGCAAGACCATCCACGTGTGCTCCCGCTGTCGCCGCATCATCGGCAAGGTGATGTACTCCGAGGACTAGGCCGTCCTCCCCTTCCCCCCTCAAAACCGTTGACCCCGCGCCCGCGGAGCGTTACCACTCCAGCGTCGGTGCAGTGATCCGGGTGGTCGCCGGCGGACCATGGTCCGCGGGAGGAAAGTCCGGGCACCACAGGGCAGGGTGCCGGGTAACGCCCGGTCAGGGTGACCTGAAGGCAAGTGCAACAGAGAGAAGACCGCCCGTCCGGCGACCGCCGGGCGGCGCGACCCGGTCCCCGGTCACGGGGGGAATGCGGGCGCGCGGACGCCGGTTCGCCGGCGGTGGGCAAGGTTGAAAGGGTGCGGCAAGAGCGCACCGGCGTCCCTGGTGACAGGGGCGGCCAGGTAAACCCCACCCGGTGCAAGGTCGAATAGAGGGGCGTTCGAGGGTAGCCCGCCCGAGCCCCCGGGTTGACCGCTGGAGCCGTCCGGCAACGGGCGGCCTAGATGAATGGCCACCGCCCGCCTCCGGCGGGCACAGGACCCGGCTTACAGGATCACTGCACCGGCCCAATAACCCCTCCGCCCCGCCGCGCGCGCGGGGGGGGGGGGGGGGTTTTGGGGGGCCCCCGGCCCCCGCCCCCCCGGCGCGCCCGGGGG
>CAZXHG010000210.1:0-11371 GCA_964639985.1 uncultured Rickettsiales bacterium | reverse complement strand
AACCCCCCCCCGGCCCCGGGCGGCGGGGGGGGCGGAGGGCTATTTTTCCGTCAACACCATCACATCGCCACACATGCGCGCCAGGTTCCGCAGGGACGTGCGCTGCCACGGATGCCGCGGATCCGACTGCACACGCACCACGTACCGCCCGGTCCGCGGCTCCGCCTCGATCCGCCTCAACCAGCGCAGCAGGGCCCGAACCGCCCCGGATCCCGCGTGCTGCAGCTGCCCGAGCTCCACCACCACCTCTGGCCGCCCGACGGTGGCAACGTGGATCCCCTCGAACACCCCGTCGAGCTCCTCGTCGGGGGTGTCGCCGCCGATGATGCCCTCGATATGCACGCACCACACCCCGGCGTCCTGGCCGCTGTGGACGCGGAACGTGCCCCCGTCGTGCACGATACGCAGCATGGGACGATCATCGTGCGGGCGGGGGTACGCGCGCAAGTCGTTGACGCCCCCACGCCCCCGTCGATAAGCTGCCCGCTGTCGTCGAGGATGGTGGAATGCACGTCAGAGCGGTCACGGTAGCGTTGTTCCTGGGAGTCGTCCTGTACGCGGGCACCTCGCGCGCCGGCGGTGTGGGGGTGCTGGACATGACCGGCTTCCACGCCGGTGTGGACCCCGCCGACCTCGAAGGGGGCGGCGGCACCTGGTTCGACCAGGGGGGTGGCCTCGAGCTGTGGATCGGCGCCAAGGCCTCTCGCATCAACGGCCGGATGCGCGTGCTGTACAACTACGTGACCCCGGCCGAGGACTACGCCAGCCACTTCGCGCTGGTCACCTTCGGCCTCGAGGTGCAGCTGCTGAACAACCTCGAGTCGCCGTTCGGCCTGCACATGCACCTGGACCTGGGTCCGGCCATCCTGGCGCTGCAGCACGAGGAGTTCGGCATGGCCGACCTCGGGCTGGGGATCCACGGCGACCTGTCCGAACACGTCACCCTGTTCGCCGAGGTGTCCGGCCAGATGCGCTTCCGCCGCTACGTGTGGGGCGGGGCCGTGTTCACCGGCGGCGTGCGCTTCCCCATCGACTAGGAGGGGCGATGCACCCCCGCACCCTGGTCGCATCGGCCCTGCTGCTGCTGGGTGGGTTGCCGGGCTGCTTCTTCCTGCCCTTCGATCCGGTCGACGAGACGCGCGCGGGCAGCCCCTGCCTGGATGTGAACCTGCTGGACGGCCTCGACGAGGACTCGAGCGCCGAGATGCTGGCCCTGTACGCCTGTCTCAACCAGAACGGCGCCTTCGACGCGCTGGATCCGGTGGTGGACGAGGTGGTCGAGGGCAGCGACCGCAACCTCGACCCGCTGGCCATGCACGTGGCCGTGATCTTCAACGCGGTGCCGGACAAGATCCCGATCTGGGAGACGCTGGGAGCGGTCCAGCAGCTGCTGCTGGAGGAGAACGCCTTCTTGCTGCAGGTGCTGCAGCTGGTGGCGGAGTTCGTGTACGGCGTGCCCTGGCCCGAGGTCGCCGAGCTGGAGGAGGCCGGCCAGCTGCAGGACGCGGCCCTGCTGGCCGAGGGCCCCATCACCCACCTGGTCCCGGTGCTGCAGGTGTGGGCCGAGGAGATCGTGGACGCGGACGACGTGGAGGCGTCCGGCGAGATCCTCGACCACCTGCTGTCCATGCCCGAGCTGAGGGACACCCTGGTGACCCTGCGCGAGCTGCTGCGGGACAACGACTCCCACCACCTGTTCGACGACTTCTCGGAGAACTGGGGCGAGTTCTTCCTGCAGACCCACGACGACGTCACCGGGCGCAACACGCTGGTAGACGCGCTGGGCGCGCTAGTCACGCCCATCGCGGACGAGTCCGGCCAGCCCATCGTCATCGAGAAGATGCTCCCGCCGGCCGACGACATCCTCTCGGACACGGTCGTACGCGAGCGGCTGGTGGACGGCATCGGCGACCTGTACGACGACGGCACCCTGCTGGAACTGCCCGACCAGCTCCGGTACCTGATGACGATCGACATGGGCGGTGGCACCCTCGAACCGGGGGAGGACTCGGCGCTGGAGTCCGCGCTGATCCTGCTGGACGAGGCGGACGCACCGTTCGACTGCTTCGAGCTGATCCACACCGACAGCGTCAGCGTCTGGATGCTCGAGGAGATCGTGATCCTCGGACTCGAGGCCGACTCCATCGACGACCTGATCTTCGCCATCGAGGACATGTACGGCTGGCTGATCGAGGTCGTGGACCTGCTGTGCGTGATCCCGCAGGTGCTCAAGACGCACTTCGACGCCATCATCCGGCTGGCCGAGTCCGGGGCGCTGTACTCCCTGATCCCCTTGCTGTATGCGGTCACCGACCCCTACGGCGCGGACCACAACCACCTCGACGCGGTGATCGACATCCTGCGGATCGCGCTGGACCACGACCTGATCGATCCGATCGAGGCGCTGCTGGCCCCCACCCTGGGCCAGGATTTCATCCCCGCCGTGCTGGCCATCATCGGCGCCTACGTGGATCCCAGCTACGATCTGGCCGCGGGGGACGTGTACACACTGCTCGATGTGGTCGACTACCTGATCACACCGCCCGAGGGCGAGGGCTACGACCGGGCGCCGGTGGTGATCGCCGGGGAGATCGTACACGGCATCGTCGTGGGCGCGCCCGACGAGCTCGACGCCTTCCTCGTGGCCTGGGGTGAGCTGCTGGCCGATCCGGACGCGGTCACGAACCACATCATGTACGACGTGGAGGGCCTGCTCGACCTGGATCCCGACCTGCAGACCCTGGACTACGTGGGGGACATCCTCGCCGACGAGGAGATCTGCACCCACTGGTTGCTCGTGTTCGAGGACACCGGGCTGATGGACGCCCTGGGCGCGCACGGCTCGGCCGGCGGCGAGGAGGTTCCGCTGGCCATGCTCGGCCGACTGATCGCGGACGGCACGGCCGAGGACCTCATCCTGCTGCTGGCGTGGCTGACCGACATGCTCGGCGCGCTGGGCATCGAGCTGGAGGGCGGAGCATGAGAGACACGGAGAACCGCCGGCTGTCCGACGAGGTGCCGCAGATCCCCCACGCCTACGGCGACACCGTGCACGTGCTCGCCCACCCGGTGGCGCGCACGCTGCTGGCGCGGCTGGGCAGCCCGGACATGCCGCAGCCCCGGATCCGCCGCGCCGTGGAGCGCTGCTACGACATCCTGCTCGACGCGGTGCTGGCCCAACAGTTCCCCCGCAGCGAGCAGGTCATCCCGTCCCGCGTCGCGGCGTTCCACCCGGGTGCGGCCGTGTACGGCGAGTTCCTCCAGGAGCGAACGCCCGTGACCATGGTCGCCATCGCCCGCGCCGGCACGTCGCCCGCGCGACGCTGCTACGAGCAGCTGTGCGAGCTGGTCGACCCGGAATGCGTGCGCGTGGACCACCTGTTCATGAGCCGGCGCCTGTCCGCCACGGGCGAGGTGATCGGCGTGGACTGTCGTGGCACGAAGATCGGCGGGCCGGTCGACGACGGCCTGCTGTTGATCCCCGAGCCCATGGCCGCCACCGGCTCGACCATGTGCTACACGCTGGATCTGTACACGCACGAGGTCGGGTGCGCGCCCGCCGGGATCGTGGCCATGCACCTGGTGGTGACGCCGGAGTACCTGCGCGCGCTGCGCGAGCGCCACCCCGAGGTCACGGTGTACGCGCTGCGGGTGGACCGCGGGCTGAGCCCCCCCGACGTACTCGAGACCGTTCCCGGGACCCGCATCGACGACGAGCGCGGGCTGGACGAGCGGCAACACATCGTGCCCGGCATCGGACCGATCGGCGCGCTGGTCAACAACAGCTTCATCTAGGAGTCCGCGATGGCCCACGAGGACGTGCAGCCCATCATCACGGCCGAGGAGATCGAGCGGCGCGTGGCCGAACTGGGCCGTCAGATCACCGGCGACTACGCCGGGCGGGAGCTGACCCTGGTCGGCATCCTCAAGGGCTCGGTGCCGTTCATGGCCGACCTGATGCGCCAGGTCGACCTGCCCCTGAGCTGCGACTACATCGAGATCTCCACCTACGCCGGCGGCGTGCGCCAGAGCGGGGTGGTGCGGTTCAACAAGGACCTCAGCCACCCCATCGAGGGGCGACACGTGCTGCTGGTGGAGGACGTGGTCGACTCCGGGTTGACCCTGGATTACATCCGCCGCAACCTGCAGACGCGGCGGCCCGAGAGCCTGGCCATCTGCGCGCTGCTGGACAAGCGGGACGCGCGCGAGGCCGACGTGCCGCTGGACTACGTGGGCTTCATCGTGCCGGACCGCTACGTGGTCGGCTACGGGCTGGATCACCAGGAGCACTACCGCAACCTGCCCTTCGTGGGCGTGGGTGACTTCGAGAGGGACCGACCATGACCCGCACCCGCATCGAGACCGACCAGGCACCGGCCGCCATCGGCCCCTACTCCCAGGCCATCGTCTGCCACGGGCTTGTGTTCACCGCCGGCCAGATCCCCATCGACCCGTCCACCGGGGAGCTGATCGACGGCGACATCGCCGCGGAGACCACGTTGGTGCTGCGCAACCTCGCCGGTGTGCTCGGCGCGGCCGGCAGCGGCATGGACCGGGTGGTCAAGACCACGGTCTTCCTGGCGGACATGGGCGACTTCGCGGCGATGAACGAGGTGTATGCGAAGTTCTTTCCGGATCCGCCGCCGGCGCGATCCGCGATCCAGGCCGCGGCACTGCCCAAGGGGGTGAGGGTCGAGATCGAGTGCGTGGCGGAGGTGGGGTAGGTAGGCCCTGAACGATTCGCTTCGCTCCGGATCCGGGTGATCCAGTACGGACCGTACGGATCCGGTCAGGTGACTGCGGGCGGTACGGGGTCAGGCCGCGACTGGGTGCGTTTCGGATATCGTCGGGACGCATCGGAGCTGGTCGACGCCCCGAGTCGCGAACTGACCCCAGCGGAGGCGGTTCAGGCAGGGGTTGGGGGCGAATTCGAAACGGAGTGGGAATCGAACGGAATCGGAGCCGGGAGGGTCGTCTCGGACTGGATCGGTCCTCCGATCACGCCCCTGACCCCAGTCACGAACCGCCTCCGCTGGGGTCAGCCCGCTACTTGGGACCGGCGACCGCCGAACTCCGACGCGTCCCACCGATATCCGAGGGAGCCGGGAGCAAGTCTCGGCCTGACCCCGTGCCGCCTCCAATCACCTGACCAGGGTCGAACGGTCCGCACGGGATCCCCAACTAGGAATCACCTCGGAGCTACGAGGTGGATCGAGTTCGATCCACAGCGAATCACCACCCTGGAATCACCCCGGAGCTGCGGGGCGGATCGGATTCGATCTGTCGGGGATCACCCCACGATCTTCGTCACGATCTCCAGGATCTCCTCGCCGAACTCGTCGCGCTGCCAGTCGCGCATGTCCGGCACGCCCTTCATCGCGTCGATGCTGTCGGGCTTGACGATCGCCACCTCCTGCAAGGTGGCGTTGGGCATCAGCGTGCCGGGGGCCACGCCGCGGTCCGTGGCGCGGACGTTGCGCCACTTGCGCAGCTGCTCGTAGATGCGCGGCTCGATGTGGCCGGTCAGGCGGCGCGGTCCGTGCTTGATGTCCGGTCGGCTGCGGGGCAGGGCCGAGCGGTCGGCGCAGCCGCGCTGCACCGCGGCCACCACGTCGCCACAGTAGCGTCGCACCACGTGGTTCTTGCGGCCCAGCAGCGACGTCAGCGCACGGGGGCTGGCAGGGGCGTGCCGGGAGATCCGCATGAGCGTGTCGTTGCCGATCACCTTGAAGTGCGGGCGGTCCACCCGTTGCGCGATCCGATCGCGCATCACGCACAGCTGGCGCAGCACGCGCTTCGCCGGGTCGTCGAGCTTGCCCACGCCGCGGATGCGCATGAAGTCGTCGGGCTGGAACTCGTGGTGGTGCCACTCCCGGGTCTCCACCAGGCGGCACTCCTCCTCGACCTGGGCCGTGCGTCCACCCGCCTCGACCTCGTTCACCAGCAGCTCGCGCAGCCGGGGCAGGTAGTGACTGTCCAGGCGCGCGTAGTCCAGGCACTCGTGCTTGAGCGGCCGCCGGGACCAGTCGTAGCGCTGGTACTTCTTGTCCAGCCGGGTGCCGAAATACTTCTCCACCAGGTCGGCCAGCGCGATGCGTTCGAAGCCCAGCGCCTGGGACGCGAGCATGGTGTCGAACACCGAGGTGATCTCCCAGCCGAAGTCCCGCTTGAGCGACGAGATGTCGTAGTCCGCGCCGTGGAACACCTTGACCACGTCCGGATCGGCCATCAACGGCGCGAGCACGGACAGGTCGTCCAGGGCCAGCGGGTCGATGATCAGGTCCGGGCCGTCGCCGGTGACCTGGATCAGGCAGACGCGCTCGCGGTAGTGGTAGAAGGAGTCTGACTCGGTGTCGATGCCGATCACCGGGGCCCGGGCCAGGTCCTCGACCTGCCGATCCAGCGTCGCCGGATCGTCGATGTAGATCCAGTCGGTCATCTAGCGCTTTCTGCCGTGCCGCTGCAGCACGCTCGCCGTGATGCGCAGGGCCCGCGCCAGCTTCTCCTGCACCGCGTTGGCCGCCTCGGTCACCTCGCCATGGGACAGCGCCCCTTCGGCGAGACCCGCGGCGATATTGGTCACGAAGCTCATCGCCACGACGCGCGCGCCCATGTTGTGCGCGGCGAGGGCCTCGTTGGCCGTGGACATGCCCACCAGGTCAGCGCCCATGGTGGCCAGCATGCGGATCTCGGCCGGAGTCTCGTAGCTGCCGCCGAGCATGGCCGCGTACACCCCCTCCTTGATCGCGATCCGCTGCCGCTCGCAGGCGCTGCGGATCTCGGCCCGCAGCTGGCGCTGGTACAGGTCCGAGCAGTCGGGGAACCGCCCGCCGAGCGCCGGCGACGCCGGCCCGACCAGCGGGTTGTGACCGCTGAGGTTGAGGTGGTCGGTGAGCAGCACCAGATCGCCCACGTGCAGACCGCCGCGGATCGCGCCTGCCGCGTTCGTCAGCACGATATGCCGCACGCCCGCCCGTGCCAGCCCGCGCACGGCCCGCACCGTATCCGCGGCCGAATGGCCCTCGTACAGGTGGACCCGGCCCTGCAGCACCGCCACCAGCCCGCGGCCGAGCTGTCCGACCACGAGCTGGCCCGCGTGTCCCTTCACGCTGGGTGCGGGCAGGTGCGGTATCTCCAGGTAGGGCACGGCCTCCACGTTCTTGAGCTCGTCGGCGAACCCGCCGAGCCCGCTGCCCAGCACGAACGCGGTCTTGCACTTCTTGAGGCGCGGCAGCTTGCTCACCATCGCCTCGGACACAGCTCTGACTCGAGATGCTTCGTTCATCGGCTCGCCTCCACACGGTCGAGAATCTGCGGGGGTCGTCCCCGCCCCTCGCCCACCGAGAGCGCTCCGCCGATGCGCTCCATGGCCCGCTCCAGGCCCCTCCGGTCGCGGTGCCACAGCACCGCCCACGGCTGACCGACGTCCAGCCGGTCGCCCACGCGACACAGCAGCTGCACGGCCACACCCGGGTCGGGTGGGTCGTCGTTGCCCGTGCGCGCGCCGCCCAGGTCGGCCAGTCCCAGGCCGATGTCCAGGGCGTCCATCCCCTCGACCACGCCCCCCTCGGGCGCGGTCAGCTCCACGGTCTCGATCCCCGGTGGCGGCCACGCGAATGCGTCCAGGTCGCCCCCCTGCGCTGCGACCATGCGCGCGAACCGCTCCCGCGGCTCGCCGCCGTCCAGCAGCGCGGCCAGGTCCACGCCGTCCACAACCTCGGCGGCCAGCGCCAGCACCAGCTCACGAGTGTCGGCCGGGCCGCGGCCCTCCAGCAGCTCCAGGGACTCCTGCACCTCGGCCGCGTGCCCCACCCAGTCCCCGAGGGGGGCCTGCATGGAGCTCAGCAGCGCGGTCACGCGGCAGCCCATGGCGCCGCCGAGATCGCACATCACCTGGGCCAGCTCGCGGGCGTCCTCCACCCGCTTCATGAACGCCCCGCGGCCGAACTTCACGTCGAGCACCAGCCGGTCGAGCCCCTCGGACAGCTTCTTGCTCATGATCGACGGCGCGATGTGATCGATGCTCGCCACCGTGGCCGTGCGGTTGCGCAGGTCGTACAGCACGCGGTCCGCCGGCACCATGGTCTCGGTCTGGCCGCAGATGACGCAGCCCACATCCCGCGCGATCGCGTCGATACGCGCGGGATCCAGGGTTACGTCGTAGCCCGGGATCGCTTCGAGCTTGTCCAGCGTGCCGCCGGTGTGGCCCAGGCCACGACCCGAGATCATCGGGTTGACCACGCCGGCCGCGGCCACCAGCGGGGCCCAGATCAGCGACACCTTGTCGCCCACCCCGCCCGTGGAGTGCTTGTCCGCCACCGGTGCGGCCACGTCCGGCCAGTGCAGGGTCTGTCCGCTTGCGATCATCTCCCGCGTGTACGCGGCCCGCTCGAGGGTGTCGAGCCCGCGCACGAACACGGCCATCAGCCACGAGCCGATCTGCGCCTCGGGCACGTCTCCAGCAGCGATCGCAGGGATGATGGCGGCCCAGTCGGGATCGCCCAGCCGGCCGCCGTCGCGCTTTCGTTGGATGTACGGTCTCAGGTCCATGTTCGCAGCCACACCCTCGCAGTTCCTGCGTCAACCGGGGTGCAGCGAACCTGCGGGGCGAGTTCGTGCACCCCTCCCGTAACGCTCCAGTCTAGCACGAAAGCCGTGATAAGCTCCCCGCGCACGGGAGGAAGCCATGCGCTGGACCACCATCATCCCCCTGTCCCTGACCGTCGGCCTGCTGGTCGGCTGTCCGGACGAGGAGCTGGACGACGACACCTACGACCCCTACGGCGAGGGGGACGAGCCCGGCGAGGTCGCCGCATCGCTGGTCGTCGATCCGGACGCGATCTTCGTGGGTGAGACCGTGGAGTTCGACGCGGGCGCCAGCACCGACTCGTGGGGCGTAGAGGCCTGGTACTCCGACTGCGACCTGTTCGAGTTCCAGTGGGACTTCGGCGACGGCGAGACCGGCACCACCGAGATCTACTTCACGGACCACACCTACACCGAGGTCGGCACGTACACGGTGACGTTGACCGTGGTCGGCCCGGGCGGCGAGGACACCACCACCGACGAGGTGGAGGTGATGTATCCGTTGCCGAACGTGGACCAGGTGGACGTGTCCGTGGACGGAGCCGCGGTGATCGGCGAGTGGATCGCCGTGCTCGGCTCGGAGTTTCGCGAGGAGAACCTGCCCACTGCCACCTTCGGCGGCACGGCCGTGGCCACCCAGCTGCGGTTCGTGCACGACACCGAGTTCCTGATCCGCGTGCCCCCGCGCAGCCCGTCCGGCACCCAGCCGCTGGCCCTCGACTTCCCGGAGGACGACGGCGGTGATACCGAGGTGGACATCTGGGTCAAGCGCTACGCCGTGGCCACGGACTCGTTCCACGACACGGTCAGCTTCGTGTCCTTCGGTGACCACCCCGATTTCCAGCAGGAGAGCCAGGACCTCGACGTGGCCGACGCAACGCTCGTCAAGATCACCGGCGACGGCGCCACGGCCATCATCGGTGACGGTCGCTGGGACGTGAACATCACGCCCACGCTGACCTTCGTGGACCTGACCGCGGACTTCCAGCCCGCGGTCACCCACATCGCCTCGGACATCGGCCTGGGCCCGCTGTTCGACATCGCCACGGCGGTGGACATCGCGGTGATCGCCGACGCCATCGGCATCAACGTGATCGACCTGTCCGACCCCTACAACCCCTACAGCGTGGGCCGCACCAACTACCCGCTGGAGGACCTGGCGGCGACGGACGTGGAGTTGACCCCGGACGGAACCCTTGCCGTGGTGCTGGGCACCTTCGACGACACGGTGCGCTTCTACGAGATCGACTTCTACGGCGCCACGCTGATCGGCGATATCGTTCAGGCGGGGGATGGCATCCAGGACGTGCAGATCACGGACGACGGCCAGTACGCCTACGTGCTCAGCGGCGGCGGCGAGGGTGCGCTGCCGCCGGACCTGAACCTGGGCAACACCTGCGTGACGGTCGTGGACCTGGCGGCCGCGCCGTACGCCAACTACCTCGGTGACGGGGTGTGCGTGGGCATCGACGACCACGCGCCCATCCCCTTCGACCTGGCGCTGGCCACGGACTACAGCACGTACATCTCCAGCTTCGACCAGAACTTCGGCAACGTGGCCACCGCGTTCGAGGACATCTTCAACGATCCGGCCGATCTCGGCGCGTGGGAGGACCTGCTGGACTCGCTGGTCAACCTCAGCTGGGGCGGGGTGGTGGAGGTGACCGGGGTGCAGACCGGTGCGCCCGTGCAAGGCCAGAGCTGGTTCCTGCCCTATGGTCTGCAGACCGGCCTGGACGTGCGCTACGACGAGCTGTTCTACGTGTCGGCCGGCATCTACCTGGACTTCGTGTACGACCTCGAGAACATCCTCGATCCGTTCGCGGCCATCACCATGACCAACGGCGTGGCCGTGGTGAACATCGAGACCGGCGACGTCACCGACATCGTGTTGGGATCGGACCCGATCCTGTACTACGAGAACTTCCAGCTCGACTACGACTACATGCCGCTGGTGACCCTGCTGCTGCCACCGTACTCGTTCGGGGACGTGGCGATCCAGCCCTGAATTCCCACCCCGGCCGATGCGGACGCATCGGCCGGGGTGGTTTGTGCAACGCACAAACTCTGGACTGGGCCCCAAAATGCCCGGTTCGAAGAGAGAAAACTGCGAAGGATAGCCGCTGGATCAGCGACCGTCTACAGAAAATTTCCGCAAAAAGGTCATTTAGCTATGAAAAGATTTCATAGTTCGTGAGCCGGTTTCTTCAGTCCATGAACGTGGACAGATCCCGGCTGCGCGTGACGTGCCTCAGCTTCTTCAGCGCCTTGATCTCGATCTGGCGGATTCGCTCACGGGTGAGGCTGAAGATGTTGCCGATCTCCTCGAGGGAGTAGTTGGTCCGCTCGTCGATGCCGTAGCGCATGCGCAGCACCTTCTCCTCCCTCGGCGTGAGGGTGGACAGGGCCTTGAGGATGGCCTTGCGCAGGGCCACGCTCTCCATGGCCTCGCTGGGCAGCTCGGCGTTGGGGTTGGCGATGAACTCGCCGATGGTGGCATCCGAGTCCTCGCCCACCATCTGGTCGAGGGACATCGGCTCCTTGGCCAGCTTCTGGATCTCCTCCACCTTCTCCACGGGCTCGCCGAGCCACTCGGCGATCTCGGGCACGGTCGGGTCCCGGCCCAGCTCGTGCTGCAGCTTCTTGGTCGTCTGGGCCACCTTGTTGACGATCTCGAGCTTGTAGATGGGGATGCGGATGGTGCGGATCTGGCTCTCGATGGCGCGGATGATCGACTGGCGGATCCACCACGAGGCGTAGGTGCTGAACTTGAAGCCCTTGGTGT
>CAZXHG010000209.1:3967-18148 GCA_964639985.1 uncultured Rickettsiales bacterium | reverse complement strand
CGCGAGGTGGGCAAGGCGCTGGGCATGCCCGAGACCACGGTGGACCGCATCTCCAAGCTGCTGTCCCACTGGGGGGGACTGAGCACGGAGACCCTGGGGCAGGCGGGCTTTGACGCGGACAACCCGGTGCACCGCCACCTGGTGCGGCTGTGCGAGGAGATCCAGGACTTCCCCCGCCACCTGTCGATCCACCCCGGCGGCTTCCTGCTGGGACACCAGCCGGTGCACGACCTGGTGCCCATCGAGAACGCGACCATGGCCGACCGCACGGTCATCCAGTGGGACAAGGAGGACGTGGAGGCGCTGGGCCTGTTCAAGGTCGACCTGCTGGGGCTGGGCATGCTGACCCAGGTCGACCTGTGCTGCCGGCTGCTGTCGCACACCCGCGGCGTGGACCTGGACATGGCCACCATCCCGGCGGAGGACAGCGCCACGTACGACATGATCTGCCGCGGGGACACCGTGGGCGTGTTCCAGATCGAGAGCCGGGCCCAGATGGCGATGCTGCCGCGGTTGCGACCGCGTTCGTTCTACGATCTGGTGATCGAGGTCAGCATCGTGCGGCCCGGCCCGATCACCGGCGGCATGGTGCACCCCTACCTGCGTCGCCGTCACGGCCAGGAGCCGGTGGAGTACCCCCACCCCAGCCTGCAGCCGGTGCTGGCCAAGACCCTGGGGGTGCCCCTGTTCCAGGAGCAGGTGATGCGCCTGGCCGTGGTGGCCGCGGACTACACCCCGGGCGAGGCCGACCAGCTGCGCCGGGACATGGCGGCCTGGCGGCGCAGCGGCCGCATCGAGAAGCACCGGGAGAAGCTGATCGGCCGGATGAAGGCCAAGGGTATCGCCGAGGAGTTCGCCGAGCGGGTGTTCGACCAGATCCGGGGGTTCGGGGAGTACGGCTTCCCGGAGAGCCACGCGGCCAGCTTCGCGCTGATCAGCTACGCCACGGCGTGGCTCAAGTGCCACTTCCCGTCCGAGTTCTGCTGCGCCATCCTCAACGCGCAACCCCTAGGTTTCTACACCCCCGCGACCCTGGTGCAGGACGCGAAGCGGCACGGCGTCCGGATCCAGCCGGTCGACGTGCTGCACAGCGACTGGGACTGCACCATGGAGCAGCAGCTGGACGGCGAGTGGACGGTGCGCATGGGGCTGCGCTTCGTCAAGGGTATGCAGCGCGAGCACGGCGAGCGGGTGGAGGAGGCGCGCGCCGCCGCTCCGTTCGCCTCCCTCGACGACTTCGTCCGTCGCACCCACCTGCCCGTGGACGCGCTCACCGCGCTGGCCGAGGGGGGCGCCTTCGACGGATTCGTGCTCGACCGCCGCCAGGCCCTGTGGGAGGTGCGCGCGCTGGTCAACAGCACCCGCGACGCCATCGACCTGCCCCGGGGCGAGACCCTCCCGCTGTTCGCCGCGCTGGACCCGTTCGAGACCATCGACTGGGACTACCGCACCACCTACCACAGCCCGCGCGGCCACCCTCTGAAGACCATCCGGCCCCAGCTGCAGGCCCAGGACCTGCCCGACGCGGCCACCCTCGGCCGCGGCCGACACGGCCAGCGCGTACGCTACGCGGGCATGGTGATCTGCCGGCAGCGGCCCGGTACGGCCTCGGGGGTGACCTTCATGACCCTGGAGGACGAGACCGGGTTCGTGAACCTGGTGCTGTGGAAGCAGGTGTTCGCGAAGTACGCGCTGCTGGCCAAGACCTGCTCGTTCCTCGGCATCAGCGGCAAGCTGCAGGCCCAGGACGGCGTGGTCCACCTGATCGCGGACAGCCTGTGGCGGCCCGAGGTCGACTCGGATCCCCAGAGCGGCGGCAGTCGGGACTTCCACTGACGCGGTGGTATCCTCACCTGCGGAGGACCGCCATGCCACGCCTGATCGCCACCGCATTCACGTCGTTGCTGCTCATCTGGGGGGTGCCGTCCTGTGTGCCCGAACCTCCGGGCGGGCAGCCTGGCGACGACGACGACGCCACGGCCGGAGACGACGACAGCTGGCCCGGGGACGACGACGACACCGCGCCCGCGGACATCTGCGACGACGCACCGGGTGAGATCGTGTGCGACGGCGAGACCGCGGTCACCTGCGACGTCAGCGGCGACATCGCCAGCACCGAGGACTGTGACACGGCCAACGACTTCCACTGCTGGTACGGCCTGGGCTGCGTGCTGTGCTACCCGGGCACCCAGTGGTGCGAGGACGACGCCACCGTGGTGGAGTGCGGCTCGGACGGCCAGGGGTGGTCCGTGGTCCAGACCTGCAACACGGCCCAGGGCGAGGTGTGCGACGGCGGCTCCTGTGTATCCCTGTGCGAGCTCGCCGAGATGGAGCGCTCGTCCATCGGCTGCAAATTCTATGGCGTGGACATGGAGCAGTACCCGGGCAACGAGAACCTGCAGTACGCCATCGTGGTCAGCAACGTGCACGAGACCCTGACCGCCCAGGTGACCGTGGAGACCCGGGAGGGTGGCAACTGGACCCAGGCCTCGGCCGCGCCGATCGGCCCCCAGGACCTGAGCATCTTCCCCCTGCCCGACCGGCAGACCAGCGCCACGTCGATCCGCCAGGGCGGCGCCTACCGGGTCACCTCGACGATCCCGGTGATCGCCTACCAGTTCAACCCGCTGGACAACGGCTCGTGCACGTCCGACGCGTCGCTGCTGCTGCCCGCGTCCGCCTTCGACACGGTGTACGTGGTCACGGCATGGGGCAGCGAGGTGACGGGGTTCGGGGTGGACAGCAGTGAGATCGACATCGTGGCCGAAGTGGACGGCACCGAGGTTACGATCACGCCCTCCGTGGCCACCGCCGCCGGCGCAGGCGTGCCTGCGGGCATGGCCAACGTGTCTTTCGGCCCGATCACGCTCAACGAGGGCGACGTGCTGCAGATCGTCAACGACCCATCCCTGGCCTACGCCCAGAACCTCGAGGGCACCCTGATCGAGGCCACCGAGCGGGTGGGTGTGTTCGGCGGCCACCGCTGCGCCAACATCCCCGTCGGGGTCACCTGCTGCGACCACGTGGAGGAGATGGTGTTCGGACTGCAGACCTGGGGCGTGGACTACGTGGGCGCGCGCATGCCGGCCCGCGGCGGCACCCCGGAGATCTCGGTGTGGCACTTCCTGGCCGGGGACCTGCCCACCAGCCTGACCTTCACGGCCAGCGCCGACGTGACCGGCCTGCCTCCGGGCGGCACCCTGTCGCTGGCACCGGCCGAGGCCGCGGAATTCCACGTCACCGGATCGGCGTTCAACCCGGGCGACTTCCACGTGACCGGTACCGAGGCGTTCCTGGTCACCCAGTACATGGCCGGCCAGGACGTCGGGGGCGTGTCCACCGGGGATCCCTGCATGGTACAGGCCGTGCCGGTCGAGCAGTACCTGGACAACTACGTGGTGCTGGTGCCCAACTCGTGGGAGCCGGACCACATGACCCTGACCCGCGAGCCCGGCACGATGATCACCGTGGACGGAGTGTCCGTGGACAGCTGGCCCTCCGACGCGGAGTACTCGCCCCTGTCGCCCACCTGGGAGGTGGTGCGGATCCAGGTCACGGACGGGACCCACGTGCTGGCGGGCGACTCCCCCTTCGGGGTCACGGTCAGCGGGGCGGACTCGTACGACTCGTACTGCTACCCGGGGGGGCTCAAACAGGAGATCATCAACGACCTGTAGCGGCTACATCGGCACCAGGCAAATGGCGTCCAGCGCCATGTGGATGCTGTTGGCACCGTTGTCGTCGCAGCTGCCATCGGCGCCACCCGCGCCGATGTGGAACTGGGGACAGTGGCCGTCGCGGTACAGCCAGCAGTAGTGGTGCAGCGACAGGATGTTGTCCTCGCCCGCGGCCAGGGGGAAGGTGCCGATGTAGATCGCGCCGGCGGGCGGCGTGCCGTGGTTGTCCGAGTCGGGCACCACGTACCAGTCGTCGCAGTTGGTGAATTCGGGCACACCGGTGGGGTTCAGCGAGTTGGTGATCGTGACGTAGCCCGACTCGTTGATCTGGGACGCGCCGCTCTCGGCGATGTAGGTGTCGTACACGTGGTAGACGCCGCTGAAGTCCACCAACAGGGTGGCCGAGTCCGGGCCGCTGTCCCATGACAGCACGGCCACGAATCCGTCACCGTCACCGTCCACGAAGGAGTAGTCCACGTCCTCGGGACACTCCTCGACGTGCTCGGGCGGCTCCTCGTCGTCGTCGGTGGCGTCGTCGTCGTCATCGTCGTCCTGCCCGGGATCGGTGTCGTCGTCGGCCGCGTCGTCGTCGGCCACGTCATCGTCCCCGGCCGTGTCGTCATCCCCGGGGCCGGTGTCGTCGTCCCCGGCCGTGTCGTCGTCCGCCACGATGTCGTACTCGGAGCAGGCCCACAGGCCCGCGACGGCCAACAGCATCAGCGCGATCATCCGCAATCTCATGGCGCTCGCCTCCAGTGTCCCCTGCGTCGACCCTATCCCCGCGCGCACGACGCGGCAAGGGAAGAGAGCGACCCGATCGGTGGTATCCTGGCCCACCTGCGCAGGAGGCACACGTGACCGAAGAGCGTTCCTACCAGATGCTGTGGGACTGCCCGTACTGCGGCACCGGCAAGCTGCTGGGGCTGGACCACCGGCATTGCCCGACCTGCGGCTCGGCCCAGGACCCGGAGAGCCGTTACTTCCCGGCCGACGAGGACAAGGTGGCGGTCGAGGACCACGAGTTCACCGGCGCGGACGTGCGCTGCGGGGCCTGCGACACCCCCAACAGCGCGAGGTCGAAGCACTGCGTGGGCTGTGGCTCGTCCCTGGAGGGGGCGTCCGAGGCGCACAAGCGCGGCGACCAGGTGACGGCCGAGGGCACGGCGTTCGCCGCGGACAGCGCGCGGGCAGCGCAGGCCGAGATGCGCGCCCGGAAGGACGCAGAGCGTGGGACGCCCGTGGAGCCCCCACCGAAGAAGCGGAGCAAGCTCGGCTGCGTCATCGGCTGCGTGGGGCTCGCCGTGGTCGCGCTGATCGTGCTGGTCGTCGTGGCCCTGCTGTGGAAGAAGCCCACGGCGGTGGTGGTGACCGGCCACAGCTGGGAGCGCACCATCGAGGTGGAGGAGTTCGAGGCGGTCAGCGAGTCGGACTGGTGTGACAGCAAGCCATCGAGCGCCTACGACGTGCGCAAGGAGTCCAGGGTCCGCTCCCACGACAAGGTGCCGGACGGCGAGGACTGCAAGACGCGGCGGGTGGACAGCGGCGATGGCACCTTCACCGAGAAGCGGGAGTGCACGCCCCGCTACAAGGAGGTGCCGGTGAACGACGACTGGTGCAGCTACAAGGTCGATCGCTGGACCACGGACCGCACCGAGCGGGCGTCCGGGGACTCGCTGGCCGACGACCCGGCCTGGCCGTCGGTCTCGCTCGGCCGCACCGGCAACTGCAAGGGTTGCGAGCGCGAAGGCAGCCGGAGCGAGGCCTATACGGTGCACCTCGCCGGGTCGGACGACGGCGAGCCCTACCGCTGCGACTACCCCGAGCCCACGTGGCGGGCGTTCGGCGAGGGGGACCGTTTCGAGACCAGCGTGGGGGTGATGACCAAGAAACTGGACTGCGATTCTCTGAGCCCATGATTCCCGTGATCACCTGAACTCATGACCCCATCATTGATGCTCTACATCAACATCGCCGGCTGGGCCGAACTGGCCCTGGTCGGCGCCCTGGCCGGGGTGTTCGCGCTGGACTCGCTGCGTGAGCGCCAGTGGCGGGCCGCGGCCGTGGCCGTGGTGCTGCCTGCCCCGCTGCTGACCGTGCTGGCCGCGCTGCTGCTCCTGGACCTTCCCCTGGGTCCGTGGCTGCTCGCCGCCAACGTCGTCGCCGCCGTGCTCGCCGGACTGGCCGTGGCCCTGCCCTACGACCGGGGCCAGCCCCTGCGACGGACCGGCGAACCCCGACGCGTGGACGAGCGGGACGCGGTGTTCCACCGCTTCTACCGGCTACAGCCGGGCACCGACGAGTTCGAGGCGTGGTACACGGAGCACCCCGAGCTGCGGGAATTCGACGACGCCCTGCGCGCCATGCCGCATCTGGGCGCGCCCGGTGCGCGCACCTGGGATCCCCTGGCCGCGCCGGCCACGGCGGCCCTGGACGACGTCACCGACGAGCTGGCCGCGGACCTGACCGACAGCGCCGCCCCGATGGCGGGTTCTCCTGCCGACGTGTCGCCCGAGGAGGCGGCCATCCGGCTGGCCGGCCTCGCCCGCTACCTGGGCGCCGACCTGGTCGGCTGTACCCCCCTCGATCCGGCCTGGGTCTACAGCCACGTGGGCCGCGGTCAGGGGGAGTTCGGCGCGCCGATCTCCCTCGATCACCGCTTTGCGGTGGCCATCGCCGTGCGCATGGACCACGACATGATCCGTCACGCCCCACGCCTGCCCGGCGCCACGGAGACCACACGCTGCTACCTCGAGGTGGCCCGAATCGCGCGCGTGATCGCCCGCTACCTGCAGCTGCTGGGCTATCGCGCCCGGGCCCACGTGCCGGGCAACTACCAGCTGATGTGCGTTCCCGTGGCCGCGGACGCCGGCCTGGGGGAGCTGGGTCGGCTGGGGCTGCTGATCACCCGGCGGTTCGGGCCCCGGGTGAGGCTGGCCGTGGTCACCACCGAGCTGCCGCTGGCCCACTCGCGCCCCGCCCGCTTCGGCGTGCAGCACCTCTGCACCCACTGCCTCAAGTGCGCAGATATCTGCCCGTCGCGCTCCATCGACCGGGGCCCGCCCCGCGAGCACAACGGAGTGGTGCGGTGGCAGTCCGAGCAGGACCAGTGCTACCGCTTCTGGCGCCACTGCGGCTCGGACTGCGCCCTGTGCATCAAGGTCTGCCCCTACGCGCACCCGCGCTCGGTGTCCCACGACCTCGTGCGCCTGGTCACCGCGCGCAACCCCCTCGCCCGGCGCCTGGCGGTATGGGCGGACGACCTGGCCTATGGCCGGCGGCCGAAGAAGCGTCACTGGCTGCCGCGGTGGCTGCGTCCCAGCTGATATCCCGCTGCACGATCCTCGCGGGCACGCACTGCACCTTGACCACCCCGGAGGCCAACCCTACGCTGGACTCACGGGGCCGCAGGTGGCCCAGCGGGGAACAGGTGCACGGCTCTTCCACCACGATCGCGATGCTCTCGATCCTCGCGCTGGCCGCGGCATGGCCGGCGACCGCGGCCGAGGACTTCGAGGGCCTGATCCACTACTGGGGTGATCTGCACGCACACACCGGGTACTCGGTGGACGGCGGCAGCAACGACCTGGGCAACTGCAACACGCCCGGCGCGTGCGGCAACGCGACCGAGTTCTTCGCCATCGCCCGCGACACGGCGCAGCTCGACTTCTGCGCGATCACCGATCACGTCAACGGCCCCTCCGAGGTCTCCGAGGAGGACTGGGCGTCGATCGTGGCGCTGGTCGCCGAGGCCAACGACCCGGCCGGCGGATTCGTCTCCCTGCTCGGCGCCGAGATGGCCCACGTGACCGAGGACTCCGTGGAACTGGGCCACCGCAACACCTACTTCTTCGCCGACGACGGCGCGCTGGCCGGCCTGACCCTGGACGAGGTCCGAGCCCCGGGCGGCGCCGACGCCTGCGAGGACATCTGGCCGGCGCTTGCCCAGCTCGATGCCACGTACGGCCCCTTGCTGCACGTGCCCCACCACCCGGCCCCGGACAAGCCGATGGCCACGGACTGGAGCTGCCAGGACGACCTGTACTCCCCGGTCGTGGAGGTGTACTCGGTCCACGGCAACTCCCTGGACGGCAAGGAGGTGGCCTCGTACGACACCTCCAAGTTCGAGCTGGTGGAGGGGACCACGGTGTTCGACGCGCTGTCCCCGCCCCACGAGCACCGTCTCGGCCTGGTCGGCGGCTCGGACCTGCACGACACCATGCCGGGCATGGTCTGCCACCTCGACGACCACCAGCTGGGCCACGAGTACGGCGGCAGCCTGACGGGCGCGGTGCTCGACGACGGCCTGCCCCTGTCCCGCATGGCCCTGTACGGCGCCATCCGCGCCCGGCACACCTACGCGACCAGCGGCCCCAAGATCCCGGTGTCGTACACCCTGGTCGACGACGACGACGGGATCCTGGCCATCCTCGGTGACGTGCATTCGCCCGTACCCCCGGGTGGGGTCCGCCTGCGGGTGGCCGTACCCCCGTACGCGGCGCCGTACGTGCCGCGCGTCGAGCTGCGGGCCCGCAGCGGTGTGGTCCACCTGATGAACGCGGTCGGCGATGGCGAGTTCGAGCTGGAGCTGAGCCACGTAGAACTCCCGTGGTGGGGCTACGCCGTGGTGTTCCTCGACGGGGGGAGCTGGTGGGCGGATCTCGGCGTGGAGTGCGAGGACGGCGGGGACACGCAGGACGAGCGCATCTGGACCTCCCCGATCTGGATCGAGTGGTGGGACGGCGAGGACGACGACGGAGACGGCATCTCCGACCTCGGAGGTGACTGCGACGACCTGGATCCCGAGATCCACCCCGGCGCCACCGAGGTGCCCAACGGGCTGGACGACGACTGCGACGGCCTCGTCGACGAGCAGGCCGATGCCCTGGACGCGGACGGTGACGGGCACGTCGAGCGCGACTGCGACGACACCGACCCGCACGTGTACCCGGGCGCGCCACACCGCTGCGACGACGTGCAGGACAACGACTGCGATGGCCTGCTCGACCTCGACGAGGCGGACGTGGACGGTGACGGCTGGACCCCATGCGACGGCGACTGCGACGACGACGACGGCCGCGCCCACCCCGGGGCGGACACGGGCTGCGACGGCGTCCCCGACAACGACTGCGACGGCGTGGCCGATCCCGACGAGGCCGACCGGGACGCGGACGGCGTGACGGTCTGTGGCGGGGACTGCGACGATCTCGACCTGCTGGTACGGCCCGGCGCGGCCGAGACCCGCAACGGCATCGACGACGACTGCGACGGCGACGTCGACGAGGGCCTCTCGGGATGTGACGCCGCGTCGCGCGGTGCCCCCTCGGGCTGGGGCGTGCTGAGCCTGATCGCCGCCACCGCAGTCGCCGCGTGGAGGCGGCGCCAGACCCCCCTCCGCTCCCGCTGAATCGCTGCACGCGGCCGCACTGGCGGCCAGCGCCGCGACGGGCTATCCTGGGCCGCCTCGTTCAACCCCGGTCCCGCAGGAGCTCCGCCTCACGATGCTCAACAGGCTGCTCAACATCTACGGCGCCATCAACCGGACCTTCGGGTTCACGGTGCGGCCCCTGTTCACCTTCTGGCTGTACACGTGGTTCTGGACCTTCACCACGGTCACGCTGTGGCTGGACCACCTGTTCTTCCCGGGCCACCGCAAGACGAACATCGACCGGCCGCTGATGATCATCGGCACGCCGCGCAGCGGCACCACCTTCATCCACCGCTTCCTGGAGGAGAACTTCGACCTGTGCTCCTTCCGGGTATGGCAGATGATCGTGCCGTCCGTGATGGGGCAGAAGGTGCTCAAGCCGTTCCTGCCCTTCCTGGAGCGCTTCAGCCCGACCGCACACGCCGAGGAGGTGCACAAGACCGGGCTGACGTACGTGGAGACGGACGACGCGCTGCTGTCCGTGCGCTTCATCGACGGGTTCTTCCTGTTCGCCTGGTTCCTGGCCTGGGACGACCGCGACCACACCGAGATGTTCCGCTCGCTGGAGCCGGGGTCCCCCCAGACCCGTCGGGACCTGACGTTCCACGAGAAGGCCGTCCGCCGCCTGATCTACTCCACGGGCCGCAGCCGCTTCCTGGGCAAGCCGTTCGTGTTCACCATGCGTGCACCAGCCGTGATCGAGCAGTACCAGGACGCCAAGATGATCTACATCGTGCGCGATCCCTGCTCGGTGATCCCGTCCGGGCTGAGCTTGCTGGAGCAGCTCTCCGACGCCCAGTACGGCATCAAGGACCTTCCCGAGGACGTCAAGCAGCGGTTCTTCGACAACCTCTACAAGGGCGAGGTCCTGTTCTACAAGCTGTTCCACGACGCCTACACCAGCGGCCAGATCCCCGAGGAGAACCTGCTGGTGGTCCGCTTCACCGACATGATGGAGCGCTTCGAGGAGGTCATGGACCAGATCACGGAGTTCGCCGGCCTCGAGGTCACCGAGCAGGTCCGCGCGAAGATCGAGGCTCGCGGCGAGAAGCAGCGCGCCTACAAGTCCAGCCACAAGTACTCCCTCGAGCAGTTCGGTCTCACCGAGGAGCAGGTCCGCGAGGACCTCGCGTTCGTGTACGAGACGTTCGAGATGTGATCCGCTTCACGCCGCCCCTGCATCCGCATGGGCAGCGTGATTGGTGATATCGTCCTCCCGACCAGCGGAGGGCGTGATGTTCGAGCTTCCCGACCACCTGCAGATGCTGCGCGACACGGTCCGTCGGGCCGCGGTCGAGGAGATCGCGCCGCGGTCCGAGGCGATGGACCGCGAGGCGGCCATGGACCCGGAGGTGGAGCGGCTGCTGTGGGACCTGGGGCTGATGACGCTGATGCTGCCCGAGGATCGCGGCGGGTTGCCCGGGCAGCGATGTACGGCGCTGTGCCTGTGCGCCGAGGAGATCGCCAGGGTCGACGCCGCGTCCGCGCTGATGCTGATCATCCAGGCCGTGGGCAGCTTCCCGATCGTGCACGGGGGTTCGGAGGAGCTGCTCGCCGAATGCCTGCCCCGCCTGTCCGACGGGCGGGAGCTGGCCGCGTACCTCGTCACCGAACCGGGCGCGGGATCGGACGTGTCCGGCGTGCGCACCACCGCGGTCCCCGACGGTGATCACTGGGTGCTCAACGGCAACAAGTGCTTCGCCACCAACGGAGGTGTGGCCGGGATCTACTCGGTGCTTGCCCGGACCGGTCCGGAGCGCACGCGGGGGCTGACCTTCTTCCGGGTCGACCGCGAAACGCCCGGGCTCACCATCGGCCGCAAGGAGGACAAGCTGGGGCAGCGCGGCTCCAACACCACCGAGGTCATGCTGGACGACGTGCGCGTGCCCGCCGGCCACGTGCTGGGCGGCGTGGGCCAGGGGTTCCAGCTGGGCATGGCCGACTTCGACATGTCGCGACCCGCGATCGCGGCCCAGGCGCTGGGCATCGCCGAGGGCGCGCTGGCCTACGCGCTGGAGTACGCCCGCACCCGCTCGACCTTCGGCCAGCCGATCGCCGAGCACCAGCTGATCCAGGCGATGCTGGCCGACGGCGCCACGTCCATCGAGGCGGGCCGCGGGCTGGTCTACCGGGCGGCCCGGCAGAACGACCGCGGGGAGCGCAACACCCGGCTGGCCTCCATGGCCAAGTGCTTCTGCGGCGACGCGGCCATGCGGATCACCACCGACGCGATCCAGGTGCTCGGCGGCTACGGCTACATGAAGGACCACCCGCTGGAGCGCATGTTCCGCGACGCCAAGCTGACCCAGATCTTCGAGGGCACCAACCAGATCCAGCGGCTGGTCGTGGCCCGGGAGCTGCTGCGGGAGGGCCTGTGAGCGGCGATCGCGTCCTGGTGGCCGGCGCCGGCACCATGGGCCGCGGCATCGCGCAGGTGTGCGCGACCGCCGGGCAGCCGGTGCTCCTGTGCGACGCGGACCCGGATGCGCTGGCCGGTGCTCGCGCGGCCATCCGCTCCTCCCTGCAGCGGCAGTACGAACGGGGCTCGCTCGCCGAGCACCCGCCCACGGTGGCCGACCGCATCCGGTTCGCCACGTCCCTGCCAGACGCGCCCGTGCCGGACGTCGGCGTTGCCATCGAGGCCGTACCCGAGCGCGAGTCCCTCAAGCGGCGGGTGTTGTCCGCGCTGGAGACGGCCTGCCCGCCGGACGCGTGGCTGGCGACCAACACCTCCGGGATCCCGATCGGGGTGCTGGCCACGGCCCTGCGCCGGCCCCAGCGGTTCGCTGGCGTGCATTTCTTCAACCCGGTCCCGGCCATGCTCGTGGTCGAGCTGGTGGCTGGCGAGCTCACGTCACCCGAGGCGCTGGCGGCGCTGGCCGCCTGGTGCACGTCCCTGGGCAAGGAGCCGATACCGGTGCGGCAGGACGTGCCCGGGTTCGTGCTCAACCGGGTGGCCATGGCCGCCTCCAACGAGGCGATCCGCCTGGTGCAGGACGGCGTGGTCACGGCCGAGGATCTGGACCGCGGAGTGAAGGGGGCCTTCGGCTGGCGCATGGGCCCCCTGGAGACCGCCGACCTGGTGGGCTTGGACGTGGTGCTCGCCGCCCGGACCCAGGTGTTCGAGCGCTCCGGAGACCCGCGCTTCGAACCGCCGCGGCTGTTGCGCGAGCTGGTCGAGCGGGGCGATCTGGGCCGCAAGACCGGCCGCGGCTTCTACGAGTACGGGGGCTGACGTGGACCTGACACTGCCGGACGACCTGTGTTCGATGCGCGACGCGGTGCGCCGCTTCGTGCGCGACGAGCTCGACCCCATCGGCATGGAGGTGGAGCGAAGCGAGCGCATCCCGGAGGCCGTGGTCCAGGGCATGCGCGACCTGGGGCTGTTCGGCCTGGCCATCCCCGAGGACTACGGCGGTCTGGGCCTGTCCACCCTCGGCCAGTGCGTGGTGATGGAGGAGCTGTCCCGGGCCAACCTGTGCTTCCGCATCCTGATCACCACCAACAACGGCATCGGCTCGCTGGGCCTCGTGCACGGAGGTGATGAGGCGCTGCGGCGGCGCGAGCTGCCCGCCATGGCCCGCGGCGAGCGGATCGGGTGCTTCGCCCTCACCGAGCCCGAGGCCGGCTCGGACGTAGCGTCGATCCGCACCACGGCGGTCCGGGACGGCGACACGTACGTGCTCGACGGCGCCAAGATCTGGATCACCAACGCGGACATCGCCGATGCGTTCACGGTGATGGCCACGGTGGACCGCGATCGGGGCGCCCGCGGACTGACCGCCTTCTTCGTTCGACGGGACACCCCGGGCCTGGCCGTGGGGTCTCCCGAGCCCAAGATGGGTCTGCACGGCACCAACGTGGCCGAGGTGCTGCTGCAGGGGTGCCGCGTGCCCGAGACCGCGCGCCTGGGCGGCGAGGGCGAGGGGTTCAAGCTGGCCATGCGGGTCCTGGACCACGGCCGGTTGAGCATCGCGGCCAGCTCCGTGGGCGCGGCCCAGCGCCTGCTGGAGGCCATGGTCGAGCACGCCAGCGAGCGGGTCCAGTTCGGCCGCCCCATCGCGGCCAACCAGGCCGTGCAGTGGATGATCGCGGACACGGCCTGCGAGGTGGAGGCCGCCCGGGGGCTGGTGCGGCGTGCTGCCTGGTTGAAGGACCGGGGTGAGCGAGTCACCCGCGAGTGCTCGATGGCCAAGCTGTACGCCACCGAGATGGCCGGCCGCGTGGCCGACCGCGCGGTCCAGGTGTTCGGCGGCATGGGGTACATGCGGGACAACGTCGCCGAGCGCTACTTCCGGGATCTGCGGGTGTACCGGCTGTACGAGGGCACGTCCGAGATCCAGCGGCTGGTGATCGCCCGGGACGTGCTCGACCGGGGCTGCTGAACCCTCCCCTACCGGCTTCCCCGCGGACGCGTGATCGCGAATTCGGCTATCCTGTTGTGCAGGGGAACGACACCACGACGGGGCGGTGGGCGAGCGAGCAACCATGGGCGAGGACAACCTCGAGCGCGCGCGCAAGGCGCTGGAGCTGGCCGACGAGGCGAGCGAGCAGGCGACCCGTCTGTTCCGCATCGCCAGCCGCATGGCCACCCGCCCCGGCACCGTGACCGTGTCCCTCGAGGAGGCGATCAAGGCCGCCCAGTGGTCGGCGCGTCGGGCGCAGCTGGCGGCCAGGGAGGCAGCAACCCTGGCCAACGCCGCCACCTCCCTGGCCTTCGACGGCTCCCCCAGCGCCAGCGTGCAGTCCGACGCCGCGCTCAAGTCGGCACACCACGCCCGCTGGCTGCTGCAGGCCGCGGACGAGTCGGTGCAGCGCGCGCGGCGCATCCGCCAGGAACTGGAACAGGCGTCCATCGAGGCCAAACGCTGGAGCGATGACGCGGACGACGCCGAGGACCGCCAGACCCTGATCGACCTCGGCGACGCACCCCCGACCTCCCAGAAGCTTCCGGACCGGCACTCGGAGGAGTGATCCGGGCCCTCCGGTCACCCCCTCGCCTGCGCCACCTCGCGGCGCTGGTCCCCCTGCTGGCTTCGACGGCCTGCGCATCCCAGCCGTATTGCCTCTACGTGGGGC
>CAZXHG010000209.1:0-3867 GCA_964639985.1 uncultured Rickettsiales bacterium | reverse complement strand
GACGTCGTGCAGCGCATGGGGTACAGCACGGCCTTCGGCAGCCGCTCCCTGGCCGTGTTCGACTTGGACACGGCCGAGCTGACGGCCATGCTGCCCCTGGCGGAGCAACCCCTGTCCTACCCGGACGTGGCCGTGGACGACCAGGGCGTGGCCTGGATCTCCATCCGTGGCGAACCAGCCGCCATGCGGCTCGACCTGGCCAGTGGCGAGATCACCGAGCTGGGGGGCCACCTCCAGCGGGCCAACACCGTGCTCCCGGTCCCGGGCGGGGGCGCCGTGTACCTGGGATTCACGCCGGACGATCCCCAGCGGTCGGCGCTGGCACGGTTCGCGGCCGACGGATCGCCGGAGGATCTCGTGGAGCTGACCGGCGGTGCAGCGGGCGTGGTGCAGCTCTCCGGCGACCGGATCGCCACGGTGTCGCGGGCAGGTCTGCCAGACGGGTTCCAGGTACGGCAGCTCCCCGAACTCGACGTGGTGCAGACCTGCGATCTTCCCTTTCTCGCGGAGCGGGGCGCGGAGCTCGACGACGGTAGGGTGATCGTCGCGGGCCTGGACCGCATCGGTCTCGTGGACTGCGGGGACGGCGAGCCCGGCACCTGGACCGTGGGCACGGAGAACCACGAGGTGATCGGGCTGGGCACGCAGGCCCTGGTGCTGGATCGCATCGGCGCCGGGGAGTTCGACCCCAACATGGGCATGGCCCTGCGCGTGGACGGCGACGGCCCGGTGCCGGACAGCACCTTCGGCACGGGCAAGAACACCGGCTACGGCGGGTTCGATCCGATCACGGGCACGGTCTGGGCCAACAGCGAGGGCACGTCCGAGGTGTGGGGATTCGATCCGTGGGACGGGACCGTGCATGCCCGGATCCCCACGGGCGTGTTCATCGACGGGCTCGCCCTGGACCGGGAGGTGGACGACGCCGCGTTCGTCACCGGCCGGCTGTCCAATACCATCGCGCGGATCGAGGACGGGGAGGTCACGGCCGAGCATGGCGACGTGTTCTGGCCCTTCTCCCCGGTGGTGGACCTGGGCCGGGACCGGCTGTGGGTCCTGTCCCACACCGAGACGGTGATCCACGGGCTGTCGCGCGCCGGCCTGCAGCCCGAGCAGGTCATCGATCCGGGCATGGGTCGCTCCGTGCTGCTCACCTTCAGCTCGCTGCTGCTGCACCCGGCGCGCGATACCCTGTTCCTCGCCGACGCGGAGCGCGACCAGCTGCTGGAGATCGATCCGGACAGCGGAGCCACCCTGGCGACCTGGGACCTGGGCGGGCCCCTGATCGAGGACCGTGACGCCAAGGGCCAGCTGCTGCTGCGACTCCACGGCGACAGTGGCGCCGTGATCGTGTCGCGATCGAACGACGCCAGGGTGCAGAGGGTGGACCCGGACGGCGGGGTGGACACCATCTGGCTGGGCGACGATCTGGCCGAGCAGCTCACCAGCGGCAACGCGGTGGAGTTCGCCACCCTGTTGCAGGACGACGACCTGCTGTATCTCGGCGGCCTGGCCCTCGACCCGACCACCCTGGAGCGGCTCGAGGAACACGACCTGGACGTGTACCGCGTCATCGGCCCCCACCCGCGCCGGCGTTCGCACCTGCTGGCCGTGCACAGCGATCGCGAGCAGCTGGTGCGGCTGGACGCCCGGGGGGAGCCGATCGCCGCCATCGGCTTCTCCAACAAGGAACTGCACGCCGCCATCTACCGCATCGACCAGGACACCTCCGCCATCGTGATGAGCCGGGCCATGGACGGGCTGGTCTGCTGGTTCCGGTTCGAGGACATGAACTGACCCTCCCGGCCACACGCCACTGCGGCATGTGGCCGGGAGGGTCACGGGTTACACTGCCCATCGGTGTATGCTCCCGTCCATGACTGGCCAGCCCTGCTGTTGCACACCGGGAGTTCGTGCCTGTCCCGACTGGGACCGCTGGTCGATCGTGCCGATCCCGCCGGCACCGTCCGTGGTCGAAGCCGCCTGCTCTGCGCCGCCCTCGCCCGGCTGTCCCTCGAGTGCCACGCGGCCCTGGGAGGGGCCACGGTGGCCCCGGACGTGGCCCTGGCGGGTGCCGAACTGGCCCTCCTGACCAAGATCGACGACCAGGTGATCGACGACCCGGCGTTCCACGGTGGCCGCGCCGCGGATCGAGGTGAGCTGCGCTCGCGCACGATCGCGTATCTCGCGCCCACCCTGGAGTCCGTCCGGACCGGCACCCCGGCGACGGAGGAGCCTCGCTGCGAGCTCGCCGCAGACCTGGGGCGGCGGCTCCGCCTCCTCACCGACGAGCGCGCGCGGCTCGAGTGGCTGCTCGAGGTGCTCGAGCGCGGCTGGGCGATCCAGGTGGACGCCGTTGCCACGTTCACCGCCCACCCCCGGCACGTGTCCGCCGCGGAGGTCGACCGGGTTTCGGCGGACATCAGCGGGGCCTGGCTGATGATGATCGCCGCGGTCGGGGCCCTGCCCGGGGACGCGGAGCGGTCCCTCACCCGCGGCGAGGAACGGTTGTTCTTCGAGTGGGGGCTCCCGATCCAGCGCGCCGACGCCCTGTCCGACCTGGCGCGGGACCTGGGCGACGGCCTGGTCACCACCGCGTGCGGCCACGCCCTGTGGCATCGTGGCGTGGACGTGTGCGCGATGGCCGGACCGGAGGGACCGCGCGAGCGGGCGTACGAAGCGCTGGTGGAGCACGATCTGGACACCCCGTTGCTCCCCTCCCCCAGGTCTCTCGGAGAGCTGGAGGCCGGGCTGGGCTCCCTGGGCAGGCTTCCGGCGCTGCTGCGCTGGATCCACGGCTTCTTGCTGGTGCGCTACCTCGGTCACCCGCTGTGCTGCCGGCGCCCGTCTTCACCCCCATTCACCGCGCTGGTGGGTGACGTCGCCGCGTTCAGCTCCTACCATGCGGGGCTGACCGCCGCCGGCGCCACACCCTACCCGGGGCTGGACGGAGAGACCGACTGAACCATGTTCGGCACGCTGCGACCGCACCGCTGCACCCTGGATACGCTGTCCGAGCAGGACCAGCGCGCGTTCTACTGCGGGCTGTGTCACGGCCTGGCAGCGCGGCACGGCCAGGCCTCCCGGTTGCTGGTGGGCCGGGACGCGGTGTTCCTCGCGGTGGTCGTGGACGCGCTGCTGCCACACGCCAGCGAGGTGGAGATCAGGCGCTGCCCGATGGTGCCGGTGCGCAGCCGCGAGGTGGCGGCCAGCCAGGACGTGCCGGTGCGATACGCCGCGGCCGTGCAAGCGCTGCTGGCCGACCAGTGGCTGGCGGATCGCGCCGCGGACGGAGCTCGGACCGCCGCGGCCGGACGCCGGCTGCTCTCGCCGATCGCGGAACGCGCGCGCACGGACCTCGCGGACCTGGGCGTCCCCCTGGCCGACCTCGAGGGATTCGAGGACCGGCAGGCGGGTGTGGAGCGCCCGGGCGTGACCACACCGGACGAGGCGGCGGTGCCCACACGGGACGCCCTGGGCCGCGTGTTCGGCGGGATCGCCGATCTGCCCGGCGCCGACCTCGACGCCCATCGCGAAGACCTGCGCGCGCTGGGGCGTGCCCTCGGCCGGGTGATCTACCTGGCGGACGCCCTGGACGACCTGCGTGCCGACCTGCTGCGGGGCAGGTTCAACCCCTGCCTGGTGCACCGCCACGGGGAGCGCGAGCCGGTCATCTCGCGACGGCGGGTGCGCCGCGCCGAGGCCGGCTTGCGCGCCTCGCTGGCCACGATCCGCCGGCTGGTGGGCTGCCTGCCATGGCAGCGGCACCGCGCCCTGGTCGGCAACGTGCTGTGCGACCGGCTGCGGCGCGACGCCCTGGCCGCGGCGGGGCGGGGGGGGGGGGGGGGGCGGCGCGGGGGGGGCGGC
>CAZXHG010000208.1:0-18251 GCA_964639985.1 uncultured Rickettsiales bacterium | reverse complement strand
GCGACGGCGACGGCTGGATGATCTGCGACGGGGACTGCAACGACACGGACGCGGCAATCAACCCGGGCGCCACCGAGCAGTGCGACGGCCTCGACAACAACTGCAACCACGGCATGCCGCCCGGCGAGGTGGACGCGGATGGGGATGGCTGGTTCATCTGCGGCGGCGACTGTGACGACGCCGATCCCGACACCAACCCGGGCGCGACCGAGTTGTGCGATGGCATCGACAACGACTGCGACGCCGTTCTGCCGCCCGACGAGCTGGATTCGGACGGGGACGGCTGGTTCGTCTGTGACGGCGACTGCGACGACACTGACGCGTACACCTGGCCCGGTGCGACCGAGCGCTGCGACCGCGCGGACAACGACTGCGATGGCTCGGTCCCGGCAAACGAGGCTGATGACGACGGTGACGGCTGGTCCGTGTGTGCGTCCGACTGCGATGATGGCGACGCCGCGATTCACCCCGGCGCGGACGAGGACTGCACGGATGGCATCGACAATGACTGCGACGGCCTGGTGGACGGCGACGCGGGCGACGGGGACGGAGATGGGTGGACGGTGTGCGACGGCGACTGCGACGACGGTGACGGCACCGTGTTCCCGGGCGCGGACGAGGGTTGTGACGGGATCGATACCGACTGTGACAGCTACCTGGGCGACGACGAGATGGACGACGACGGGGACGGTTTCGACGAGTGCGGCGGAGACTGCGATGACGTGGATCCTGCGATTCACCCCTCGGCTGCCGAGGATTGTGGAGACGTGGTCGACAACGACTGCGACGGAGCGATCGACGTGGCTGACGCGGAATGCCCCGGTGATCCGATGGAGCCGCTGTACGAGGACGACGGAACCATCTGCGCCGCTCAGATGGGATCGGATGAGGGGCTGGTTCCGACCTGGCCCGGAGCGTGCGATCCACTCCAGGGCTACCACGCATACGGCAACCATTGTTTCTATCCGGTCTTCTCTTCGGCGAACTGGATCACGGCACGGGCCACATGTCGCGCGGCTGGGGGCTACCTCTCGACCATCGCCGACGAGGAGGAAAACAACTTCGCCACCACCCTGAGCACCCGGTTCAACGGGGGTGGATGCGACGCGGACGTCGAGGGGACCTGGCAGTGGGTCACCGGCGAGCCCTGGACGTTCGAGAACTTCTCTGCCGGGGAGCCCAACGACCTGGGCGGCGAGGACTGCCTCGCGGGACCGCAAGGAACTTACGGCGGCACCATGAACGACATCGACTGCACCAACAATCCCTGGATGGAGGGATACACCTGCGAGTTCGGCCCGTTCATGTACGCAGACGCGGATGGGGACGGCTGGACGCCCACCGACGGGGACTGCACGGACTACGACGCGTCGGTGAACCCTGGCGCTCTCGAGGACTGCGGCAACGGCGTGGACGATGACTGCGACGGGACGATGGACGGCGACGACCTGGAATGCGCTGGTGACGACGACACGGGAGACGACGACGAGTAGCGGGAGAGGTGCCGGTTACCGAGAGGGTGTCCCCAAATCAACAGGCACCTTTTCCCTCTATCGCCTCCTGACAAGCAGCGCCAGCGTCGCCATGAGCAGCAACACGCCTGCCGGCGGGCCCCCACGGGGAATACGCCCCGCTGCAGAGCACTCGCACCCTCCGTCGCCCTCGTCGTCCATGTCGTCGTCCGCCGGCTCGTCGTCCGTGTCGTCGTCGCTCGGCTCGGGGTAGGGCGTCTCGTACGGATCCAGGTACTCCGACAGGAAATCCAGTTCGTAGTCCACCCGCATCTGGGCGCCCACGCCCTGGCAGATGTCGTCGTTGTTGCCGATGGCATAGCCCCACGACACGATCCCGGCCACGTACCAGTACCCGTCGAACTCGACCAGGGCCGGTCCACCCGAGTCACCGGAGCAGGTGCTCACGCCGGCGGTGTAGGTGAAGATCGTCTCCGGGTAGTAGTCGTAGACCTGGACGTCCACCTCGCGCTTGACGCCACCGCCCGGGCCTCCGTAGTACGTGTCGGACCCGTAGCCGACGAAGTGCAACCACCAGTCCTGCCAGGTGTGGTCGACGCCGGTCGTGTTGACGGGGATGTAGTCGTAGCTGGTGATCGGCTCGTCCAGCAGCAACAGGGCCACGTCGTGGGCGTACCACGACTCCCCCACCTCGTACTGCGGGTGCATCACCACCTCGGCGGCCCGCAGCCACTCCGCGTCGTTGTCCTCCCACGGTCGCGCGCTGTTCGTCCAGTACTCGGCGTCAGCTGCGTCGTCCGCGCAATGACCCGCCGTGAGCAGTACGTCCGGTCGAATGAGCGTCGCGGTGCAGGTGCCACCGTTGGCCCCGTCGATCGCGTACATCCCTACCGCCGGCCACCCGGCGGTCTCGGTGCCCCCGATGATGGCGTGCCCGAGCTGGACCGGTGACTCGGCGAACGGGTCGGACGCGTCGCAGCCCGCTACGAGCAGTGAAACGATGACCACGACGTGCGCGAGGTCGGCAGCGTTCGGGGATGTCCGCATGAGTGCATTGTGCCATTCATATATGATCACGGGCGAGGCAACCGAGGGGTCGGGCCATGGGAATCACGCTGTTCCGGGGATCAACGCTGCTGCTCGCGCTGACGCTGCTGCTCGGTTGTAGCGGCCGCCGCCACTACGACTTCGACGGCGACGGCTGGACCGACGACGTGGACTGTGAACCCGAGGATCCGGACATCCATCCGGAGGCCGACGAGGTGTGCGGCAACGGCGAGGACGACAACTGCGACGCGCTCGTGGACTGTGAAGACACCAACGCCTGCGGAGACGAACCGGACTGCTCCGGGGACGACGACACCACCGGGGACGACGACACGGACGAACCGCTGGACGCCGACGGCGACGGCTGGAACGAGGAGGAGGACTGCGACGACAGCGACGCCGCGATCAATCCGGGCGCGGAGGAGGTGTGCGACAGCCAGGACAACGACTGCGATCCGAGCACGGGCGAACAGGACGACGACGATGGAGACGGCTACTCGATCTGCAGCGGGGACTGTGACGACGGCGACGCAGACAGCTGGCCGGGCGCTTTCGAGTCCTGCGATGGCGACGACAACGACTGCGACGGCTCGGTCGACGAGGACTGCCTGGACTGCACGTCGTGGGTGCCCGGGGACCACGCCACGATCACCGCGGCGATCGCGGACGCGGCCGACGAGGACACGATCTGCGTGGAGCCGGGCAGCTATCCCGAGGAGATCGACTTCCTGGGCAAGGCGATCCAGGTGCTGGCCACGGGGGGCCCGGACCTCACGGAGATCGTCGGCGACGGTGACGGCCCGGTGGTCACGTTCGTCAGCGGCGAGACCGCCTGGAGCGTGCTGGAGGGATTCGCCGTCACTGGCGGCGATGCGGCCGAGGGCGGCGGCGTGTACATCGACAACGCCGATCCCACGCTGCTCGGCCTGGTGATCTCCGGCAACACGGCCACCCGCGGCGGCGGCGTGTATGTCGGCGACTACTGCGCGCCCACCTTCGAGCGCCTGGTCGTGGAGAGCAACAGCGCGCTCACCCTCGATTGTGCTGGCGTTGGCATCTACCTGTCGTTCTCCGTTGCCAGGCTGACCGCGGTCACGGTATGCGACAACTCCAGCGACTGCCAGTGGGGGCACGGCGGCGGGATCTACGCCAACCACGGCGCGCCGGTGTTGAGCAATGTCTCCATCGTGGACAACGAGGCGGCGGGATACGACGCCCGCGGCGGTGGGATCCACCTCAACGACTCGGACGGCATCCTGACCAACGTGGAGGTGGTCGGCAACCAGGCCAGCGGCGGCCTCGGCCGCGGGGGTGGACTCTCGCTGCTGAACGCCGACGCCATGCTCACCAACGTGACCGTGCTGGACAACTTCTCCGCCTACCGCGGCGGCGGCATCTACCTCAGCGGTGAACACCCGGTGCTGTCCCAGGTGGCGGTGGTGGGCAACGACTCCGCTGGCACGGGTGGCGGATTCCGGATCCAGGACTCGGAGCTGGCCCTCACCGGGGTGGTGGTGACCGGCAACTCGGCCAGCAGCGGCGGCGCCGGCTTCAGCGGCTCGGGCGCGCCGGTGGTGGTCGCCGAGTACTGCAACGTGTGGGGCAACGTACCGGACGACTTCGACGACCTCGACGACTTCACGACCGAGGCCACGAACCTGGGCGAGGACCCGATGTTCGCCGACCTGACGTCCTTTGATCCGAGGCACTGGGACCTGCACCTGCAGGTGGACTCGCCCATGGTCGATGCAGGGTATCCCGGCACGCTCGATCCGGACGGCTCCGATTCCGACATCGGCTCGTTCGGCGGGACGGCGGCGGGCGGCTGGGACCGGGACCGGGACGGCTGGTTCGAGTGGTGGCAGCCGGGCGCGTACGACAGCACGGAGTACCCGGGCGAGGGGTGGGACTGCGACGATCTCGACCCGGCGGTCACACCGGATGCGGGGTGCTGAGCGTCACCGACGCTCCCGTTGCCCGAAGGCGATGCCGTGCTTGCGCATCCTGGCCCGCAGCGTGTTGGGATTGACGCCCGGCAGCTCGCCCGCGCCGCCGGTCCCGCGCACATGGCCGCCCGCACGATCCAGCTCCTGCTGTCTGGACCAGGAGCCTGGACTCACGGGCACTTGGAGTCGAACACGATCGCCACGTCCGTCACGTCCTGCTGATCCACGACCACCACCTCCACACAATTGCCGGAGACGAAGAAGTCGCCGCTGGTCGGTCCGGCGTCGCAGCCGGCGCCATCGTCGTCGAGGAAGCCGAACAGCTGCCAGCTGCCGTCGGCCACGCCTTCGATCGCGAAGTCGATCGTGTTGGTCGGCCACGACATGTCCGCGTCGAGCACCACCGTGGACGCGACCGCCGATTCGACGTCGAGGCAGTCCTGCAACAGGAACATGCACAGGTCCCCGACCCCGTTGCCGGCTGGAGGGCAGGTCGAGTACTCGCGGCCCGCGATGCCCGAGACCATGGCCTCGGCCGGCGCGGTGTCGTCGTCGCCGACGTCGTCATCTGCCGTGTCGTCGTCCGCGACGTCGTCGTCGGCCACGTCGTCGTCGTCCACCTCGACCGGCTCGCAGCCGGGCAGCACCAGGGTGAGCAGCGACAGCGCCAGGGCCGTGTGGATGAGCGTTCGTGCGGTGTGCATGGATCCCGTTCCCTTCCCAGTGGCGGATCGCCCGCCGAGTTTTGGTCCCTACCCAGTCCTTCGCACGCATGTGCGATCCGGTTACAGGAACCGCCGATCGCCGTTCTTTTCGGATCGACCGGTAACCCGATGGCTCGATCCGACGAAGATCCGGGTAGAGTCCACGGGATGGTGAGGGAATGACGCCCGAGCGGGAGCAGGAGCTGGGCCGGCTGATGGTCCTGGCGCAGTCCGGAGACCGGAGTGCGTACGAGGCGCTGTTGCAGGGCCTGGCCAGCGCCTCGCGGGTCCTGGCCTTGCGGCGGCTCCCCGCGGACCGCGTGGACGACGGCGTGCAGAACGTGTTGATCGCGGTGCACCGGGCGCGGCACACCTACGACCCGATGCGGCCGTTCGGTCCCTGGTTCTCGGCCCTGGCGCGCAACCGGTTGACCGACACGTGGCGCCGTGTCGCCCGCACGGTCGGGCGCGAGACCCCGCGGGCGGACATGGCCGAGGTGGCCGGCGCAGGCGACGAACAGTCGCGGCGGGAGGACCGCGCGGCCGTGCGCGCGGCCGTGGCCGAGCTGCCAGCACGTCAACGACAGGTCGTGGAGCTGCTCAAGCTGGAGCAGCGCAGCGTGAAGGAGGTCGCTCGGATCCTCGACATGAGCGAATCGGCGGTGAAGGTGACAGCACACCGGGCGTACAAGACGCTCCGGCAGACACTGGGAGAGCGGGATGTCTGAGATCGACCGGCTGGTCCAGGAGCTGGCACGAGGCGCCGGTCCGGTGAGGCGGCTGTGGCCGCGGTCGCTGCGGTTCGGCCTGTGGCTCGGGGCTGCCGCGGTCTACCTGGGGGCGGGAGTGCTGCTGCTCGGTGTGCGGCCGGATCTGGCCGCGCAGCTTCGGAGCGGCTCGTTCCTCGTCCAGCTCGCCCTCGCGTGCGCCACGGTGGTGCTGTCCGCGTCCAGCGCATTCGCCCTGAGCGTGCCTGGCGCCGAGCGCGCCCTGTGGACCCGGTTCGCGCCCGTGACGGTGCTGTCCGCCTGGATCGCGTGGATGCTCTACCGGATGGTGAGCTTCGTGGCCGATCCGCGCATATGGCTGTCGGTGATCCGCGAGTACTCGCTGCACGAGCTGGGCGTGGGCCTGGCGCTGTCCTCGGTCCCCGGGGTGCTGCTGTTCGTCATGGTCCGTCGCGCCGCGCCCCTGCGTCCGGGCTGGGCCGGCGGGCTGGCCCTGGTGGCGGCCGGTGCGATCGCGTCGGCTGGCGCGCTGTTGACCTGCGACAGCCCGTGCCCGATCCACGCGGTGGTGCTGCACATGACGCCGCTGCTGTCGGTGGGCGCGATCGGCGTGGGCGCGGGCTGGCTGCTGTTGAGCCGGTTCCGCTGATCCAGCATCGTGTCGGTGCTGTCGACGCTCGACTCCGACCTCGGCCACGACCCTCACCCGCCCCTGTTCGCGACGGACGGGTTGCTGGGACGCGACATGGGTCCCCGGTTCCACGGACGACCGGAGCAGGTGCCATTCGCAGGTCGCCGCGGTTCACCGCTCCCCGGCCCACCCCGCACCGTACGCCTGGGCATACGTCTGCCCACCCGCGACGTCGATCCCTCCCCCGTACTCCAGCGCGTCCGGGTCCTCGAGGTCGTCGGTGATCCACAGCAGGTCGTCACCGTAGCCGGTGGGATCCGGCTTGACGTAGGTGTCGGTGCCGTCCGCGTCCACGAACAGGCCGTAGGACGGGATCGTGTCGTAGTCCCCGCAGCAATCCGGGGCCCAGTCGTAGTCGGTGGCCCAGCCGATGCTGCGGTCGTGCAGGCCCTCGTAGGCGTCGTCCCCACGCACATCGACCAGCAGGCCCATGCCGTGGCACTTGCTGGCGCCGATGCTGCGGTCCGGGCCGGTATAGGTGTCGTCCCCGTCCGCGTCCACGAAGACCACGGCCGAGAAGTCGTGCGCCAGGCCGACCGAGGAGCTGGTCGGCGTGCGCTCGCCGCCGTTGTAGGTGTCGTTGCCGCTGCCCTCGAGGAAGGCGGCCAGCGCGAAGTGGGCGGCCGCGCCCTGGGCGTAGAACAGGCCGTCGTAGCGGTCGTCCCCCTCACCGTCGGCCAGCACGCCGAAGCCCATCCAGTAGCCGTTGCCCTGGGCGAAGACCGATCCCTCGTACACGTCGTCGCCCGACAGGTCGCGGTGCAGGGCCAGGCCGCCGGACAGGTGCGTGCCGGTCTCGTCGCGCCGCCAGCCGAATGCGGAGCCCTGCCCCAGCGAGCCGTTGGCCGACCCCGGCGTCTGCGGCGAGTAGTACAGCACCACCTCGTCGACCACCAGCTCGTAGGCGTCGTCGCCGGCCGCGTCGTACAGCAGGCCGTAGGAGTTGACCCAGCCGAACGCCTGGGAGTTCTGGAAGGACCGGTACGTGTCGGCGCCGCCACCATCCAGCAACGCGGCAACGCCGATCATCGCCGCGCCCTGGGCCGCGCTCTCGGCCTCGTAGCTGTCGTCACCCCCGTCGTCGTACAGGATGCCGACGCCCACGCAGGAGTACCCCTGGCTCATGCGCAGCGAGCGGTAGCTGTCGCGGGACGCGCCCAGGTCGAGCAGGAAGCCGTATCCCAGGATCCCAGCCCCCTGGCGGGCGGTCTCGCTGAGCGTGAACGGTCCGTAGCTGCTGTCGCCCGAGTAGCGGCCCCCCTCGTCGGCCACGAGCAACCCCTCTGTGTCGTAGTAGCTGCCCACCTCCACGTAGCCGTAGCTGTCGTCACCGCCCAGGTCCACGTGCACCGACACCGGGTTGTGCACCGACGAGGTCGCTCCGGCCGGGATGCGGTACACGTCGTCGCCGCCCACGTCGATCACCAGCAGCAGGTCCCGGTCCAGCTGTTCATCCTCATCGGGATCGTAGACGTCGGCCCCCGTGCCGCGGATCACCACCTGCCCACCGGGTGTGGGGGCGGAGAACGCATAGTCTCCCTCGGCTCCGCTGGCCGCGGCCGACCAGTCGATCTCGTCGAGGACCCGTGCCAGGCGGAAGCCGCCGGCCTGGAGCGTGGCGTGCCCGGCCTCGCCCACCGTCCACAGGTCCTCGAAGTCGGCGTCGTCCGGGTCGATGCCCTCGGTGTAGCTCGGCAGCCAGGTCATCATGGTGCGGCCGAAGGCGTCCTCCATGTCCGACTCGTCGATCAGCGCGGTGATGCCCTGGTCGCGCAGCTGGGCGGCCTCGGCCGCGGCCAGCAGGATCCGGGCGGCCGCCCGCTGGATCCCGAGGGGCACCGCGGCCGCGGCCTGCTCGGCCTCGTCCCGATCCCAGTCCTCGCCCTCGTTGAGCACGTCGAGGGCCTCCAGCAGGGGGGAGTCGGCGTCGTCGGCGTGGGCCAGCACACCGCCCACGGTGAGCGTCAGGTCGAGGCTCGTCGCCGCGTCCGCCACCAGGGAGGCCAGCGGGTGTTCCGAGGCCCAGGCCGCGTCCGCCCGCAGCGCCATGTTGCCGCCGTAGCAGGGGATCGAGGTGAGATCCTGCTGCAGGGCGTGGAACTGGGACAGCCGGCCACGGTCCCACTCGATGGCGCCGCCGTAGGCCTCGTAGATCCAGTCCTCGATGCCGATGGAGAGATCCAGGCCCAGGGCGTCGAGCAGGGTGAGCAGCGGGTCGTCGGCCGGGATCTCGGCCGGGCAGGCGGCGGGATCGGCCGACACCCAGGTGAACGGCTCGTCCCAGGGCCCGGGCTCGGGATCCGGCGAGTCCGTGGTGTCGTCGTCGAGCACCCCGATCCCGAGGTCTGCTTCCACATGTTCCTCCACCTGACGCCGGACGGCTCGAGCGTGATGGCGGGTGAGATCGAGCGACAGGTGCAGGAGAGATACGGGGGGCTCGAGGGGATCGCACCGCTGCGAGGATAGGGAGGATAGGTGTCAGACACTGTCACTTGTCACTTCGTGTCACCCGCCACTGGTCCATGAACAGGTGACGAGTGACAGTGTCAGACACCTGCCTGTACTGTGGACAAATGCCGCATACCACCAAGACCAGCCCGTTGACCATGTCACTGGCTCTGCTCCTCTTGATCCCTGGATGCCCCGGAGGAGACGCGGCGGACCACGTCATGCAACCGGACGGCAAGATGGTCGTCGTCGGTCAGTGGGGTTCTTCGAACATCGACGCGACCATGCTGGTGGAGCGGTACGTGCTCGAGTGACGGAGGATCTTCCTGCCGTCTCGGAGGGAGGAACGATGGAGATCCGGGCGTGGCCAGCTGCCGTGGCGGCGATCGCACTGTCGTTGGCCTCGTGTACTTCCGGCGATCTCCCGCCGGACACGCCCTCGGGCACGGCACCGCCGGCGCCCGTGGTCCGCATCGCCCCGGACTCGCCCGTGCAGGGCCTGGCCCTGGTTGCGGAGATCGCCCTGCCGTACACGATCCCCGAAGGAACCTCCGTGGACTACACCTTCGCGTGGTACTCCGACGGGCAGCAGCGCTCCGAGCTGACAGCCGACGAGGTGCCGGTCGCGACCACCCTCGCCGGCGAGCGATGGACGGTCATGGTCCGGCCGTGGGCCGGTGAGGTCGAGGGGCCCGCTGCCACGGACACCGTCACGATCCTCGACCCGGACCAGGACTCCGACGGCGACGGATTCTCACCGAGCGAAGGAGATTGCGACGATGGGGACGACCAGATCGGGCCGGACTTTGCCGAGGTCTGTGACGGCCTCGACTCGGACTGCGACGGCGTCACCCCTGGATGGGAGCTGGACGAGGACGGAGACGGGTACACGATCTGCGACGACGGCTCCGGTTCGACCGACTGCGACGACGACGACTCGACCCGGTACCCGGGCGCCCCCGAGCTGTGCAACGGCATCGACGACGACTGCGACGGAAACGTGCCCGACGACGAGCTGGACCAGGATCACGACGGCTACGCGGTCTGCGACGACGGCTCCGGCCCTGCCGACTGCGACGACGCCGACGCGACCCGATACCCGGGGGCGCCCGAGCAGTGCGACGGCGAGGACGACGACTGCGACGGGGTCGTCCCCGACGACGAGGCCGACCTGGACGGCGACGGCTACATGGTCTGTGACGACGGCTCAGGCGCGGTGGACTGCGACGACCTCGAGCCCGACTCCTGGCCCGACGGTCCCGAGGTGGACGACGGAGTGGACAACGACTGCGACGGACTCGTCGACGAGATCGCGTGTTCACCGGAACTCGTGGACGTGTTCTATACGGAGGTAGCGGGCAACGGCGATCCGTGGATCGACCCGGGGGAGCAGTGGCGTATGGAGCTGCTGGCCCAGGTACCGTGCGCGAGCGTCGCCCTGAGCGCCGAGGTCGTTCCCCAGTCCCCCGAGATCACCGCGGTCCAACCCGCCGCGGACTTCGGCGTCGTCGACGCCGCCACCCCCACCTGGGCCTCCACGCCGGCCGAGGTGTCCATCGACGCCTCGGCCACGAGCCTGCTCTCCTACTCCCTCCAGCTGGACCTGGACGCCGGAGGGCTGATCGAGACCGTGGACCTGGTCGTCTCGCTCGGCTCACGGGCCGGCGACACCACCTGGGACGCCCCGATCCTGCCGGCGACGCCGGGGCTGAGCTATACCCTCGAGCACGGCATGTACATCGACGTCGGCGGCATCTACCACTACTTGGCCAACGACTACGGAGACATCAGCGCGTGTTGCGCCGGGTTCGCCGAACCCATGAACGCCGGCCTGGAGGCGGACGCGGTGTACGGGATGGTGCTGTCCGCAGGGCAGACCGTGAGCGTACACCTGTACTACTGGTACACGTGGCACGAGTACCCCGACCCGTACCTGTACGTCAGTGACGATCCGTCGCAGCCGGACCTCGCTTGCCTCGCCGGCGTCGACGACCGCACCGACAACGAGGAGCACCTGCTGTTCACCGCGCCAGCGGACGGGCTGTACTACCTGGTCGTGGACGTGTGGGACCAGTACGCGATGTTCGATCTCACGCTGGGGTTCTGACGGGGAGTCGCCGCGCTCAGTGCGACGAGCCGTAGAACAGGTACGCGGCACCGCGGTGGTTGCCGCCGGCGTCGGCCCCGCTGGCCCCGACGAGGAAGTCGTCGTATCCATCGCCGTCCAGATCTCCCCCTCCCCCCACGGCCCAGCCCGCGTAGTCGATCGACGCTTCACCCTGGAGTCGCAGATCAGCCGTATCCAGGCCAGACACCCCGATGAGTGGTCCCCGCACGACGTACGCGGTACCAGCCTGACCGTTCTGCTGGTACGCCCCGACGACGATGTCCAGGGCTCCGTCGCCGTCCACGTCACCCGCTGTGTGCACGGCGCAGCCGGCTGAATCGAACGTGTACTCGCCCAGCATCTTGGCGGTCGCCGTGGACAGCGGCACAGCGCCGCTGAGCGGACCGTGCAGCACGTACACGGCCCCTGCGTACAACGCGTTCGTGCTCTCGTACGGGGCGCCGACCAGCACGTCGCCGTGCCCGTCCCCGTCGAGGTCCCCGGCGGCGCCCACCGAGTATCCTGCGAGGTCGTCGGTGGCCTCGCCGGTCAGGCGGGCGGTGGCATTCCAGAGGGACCACGATCCGGCGACCGGCCCACTCACCAGGAATGCGGCCCCCGCGTCCGTCGCCGGAGCGTTGTGCCTCGGCGCGCCGACGAGCACGTCGTCGAACCCGTCCCCGTCCACGTCTCCAGCCACGGCCACGGCGTGTCCGGCCTCGTCTCCGGTGGAGGCGCCGAGGAGCACGGCAGCGCCCTCGGAGACGGGGTGTTCCCCGGCGACAGGTCCGAGCCAGATGTGGGCTGCACCCGCCCCCGAGGACGCCGTGGAGTCGCCGGGAGCGCCCACGATCACGTCGTCCAGCCCATCCCCGTTGACGTCTCCGCCGCCCGCGACGGCCGCCCCTACCTCATCCCCTGCCGCCTGGCCGAACAACCGCGCGTCCGAGGCCTCCAGGCCGATACCCGACGGTACCGGTCCCAGGAGCACGTAGGCTGCGCCTTCGTACGCCCCCCCCGGACGGTAGGCGGTGCCGACGACGACGTCCCCCAGTCCATCCCCGTTGACGTCTCCCGCCGACGCCACCTGGCTCGGGGTGTGGTCATCGGCCTGCTCACCGTAGACGTGCACGGCCGCCGAGGTCACCGGGACGTCCCCGACGGGCGCGGTGAGGAACAGGTAGACGGCACCGGCGTTCTCTCCGACGGTGTCGTCCCCACGCGCACCGACGACGATGTCGTCCAGGCCGTCGCCGTCCGTGTCGCGGACGATGGCCAGCGCCGCCCCCACGCCCATGGCGGGGGTGAGCCCGTGGATCATCGCGTCGGCAGAGGCCACGCCTGGATCGGGATCCACCCACAGCCCATCGACGGCACCGTCGCAGTCGTTGTCCACCCCGTCCACCACCTCGGTTGCCCCCGGGTTGACCGTCGGATCGACGTCGTCGCAGTCTGGATCGCTGCCGTCGGTGGGGCACGGCGAGTACCCGTCTCCATCGTCGTCCCAGTCGTCCACATGGCCATCGCAGTCGTTGTCCAGGCCGTCGCACAGCTCCTCGGCGCCGGCAGACACGGTCTCCTCGCCGTCGTCACAGTCCCCCTCGCACCCGCGCACCCCGTCCCCGTCCAGGTCGTACTCCTCGGCGGCCACCACGCCGTCGCAGTCGCCATCTCGCTCGTCGCAGAGCTCTTCGGCCCCGGGGTGGATCTCCGCTGCGGAGTCGTCACAGTCCCCTTCGCACCCACGGATTCCGTCTCCGTCCGCATCGTTCTCCCCCGCCGGGACCTCTCCGTCGCAGTCGTTGTCCTTGCCGTCGCACGTCTCCTCGGCGCCCGGGTGCACCGTGGGATCGGTGTCGTCGCAGTCGGCGTCGTACGGCGTCCAGCCGTCGCCGTCCGCGTCCTCGTGCACGAAGGCGTCCTGGGGCGTCGAGTCGTCGTCGACCGGTGGATCGGTGCACGCGTGGAGGATCAGACAGAACCCTGCCAGCGCCGCTGTGCTGCTCGGCCGGTTCCAGCTGTTCTTCAAGGGCTTCCTCCCCTGCCCAGGTGCGCGCTGGGCCTACCAGGTGAACAGGTACGTCTCCCCGGCGACGCCAGCGTCCGGGGCACCGAGCAGGAGGTCGTCGAGGCCATCCCCGTCCACGTCGCCGGCAAAGGCAAGCGACGTTCCCAGGGCGTGCGAGCTGCCCACGGGGCCGGTGAACACGTGGTTGACCTGGGTGGGGTCGAACGCCGGCAGCGCCTGCAGGGCGGCGCCGAGCAGCACGAAGACCTGACCGGCTCCCCCGCCGGAATACGGTGCGCCGACGAGCGCGTCGCCCAGGCCGTCCCCGTCCACGTCGCCGCCGCCGTCCAGGGTCAGGGGGTACGGTTCGGGCACCTCGAACACCGCGTGCGCCGACGCGAAGTCCACGGTCCCGGGGGCGCCCAGGTCGGCGGCGAGGAACAGGTGGACGACCGCCGCCGTGTACGCGTCCCAGGGGCCACGACGGCCCGCGACGAGCAGGTCGGCCAGGCCGTCTCCATCCACGTCGCCGGCCGAGGCGGCCTGCTCCCCGACCAGGCGGTGGTCCGCGGGATCGGCCTCGATCACGTGGTCGGCCACGGTCAGGGATTCGCCTCCCGCGTACAGGTCGAGGATCAGGTACGCGCGCCCTCCCCCGGCGCCATCCACGACCTGTGGGGAGCCGACCAGAAGGTCGGCCAGACCATCGCCGTCGGTGTCGGGGACCAGATCCAGGCCCTGTCCTGCGCGGTCATGGTCGGCCACTCCGATCAGGTGACCACAGACGTCCAGGGACGGGCCACACAGCACCTTGACGGCCCCACGGTAGCCCTCGTCGTCCACGTACCCCACGGCCACGTCCTGCAGACCGTCACCGTCCACGTCCTGACCACTCGCCAGCACGGGCAGGTCGACCGCTTCGCCGAGTTGCACCTCGGCGTCGGGAGCAGAGGTCACGAGGTCGGTCCCGGGCGTGGGAAATCCGCCGTACCAGGCATACACCGTGCCCTGACCGCAGTCGTAGCCGCCGTGGCGGCCGCATCGGCTGGCCGCGACGATGTCGGCGTGGCCGTCACCGTCGAGGTCGCCCGCCTCGGTGACGGCGCCCTCGCCCTCCACGTAGGCCAGCGCCTGCAGGTGCACGTGGTAGTCGACCGTCACCTCGACGGTGGATGACGCGACCATCGAGGCCGCAGAGAAAGCGACCACGGCGCCGGAGCCCGCGTTGCCCCAGTCGGCGTTGGGATCGCCCACGAGCACGTCGGCGTGGCCGTCACCGTCGAGGTCGCCTGCGCCGCTGACCTGGTGGCCGGACTCCATCACCCAGCTGGTCCCGACGATGCGCGACGCGGCCTGTGAGGGATCGTGCTGCTCGTTCCACGGCAGGTCGGCGGTGTCATCGTCCCCGTGAGTGTCGTCGTCGCTCGTCGTGTCGTCGTCTGCCGCGGTGTCGTCGTCCGCGACGGAGTCGTCGTCACCGACGTCGTCGTCCGCGATGGGGTCGTTCACGTCGTTGCAGGCCATGGTGGCTGCGACGAGCAGGCCCAGGCCGATGCCGGTGAGCAGGTGTGGAGAGCGTCCTGTGCGTGGCATGGTCCCCTCCCGGTGAATTCTCACCGGGAGCATCATACCAGCGGACGCGACGCGGGCGTGGCTCGGAGGGGGCAACTCCTGGCACCTGTTGCTCTCCTCGGTCCGAGCTACCGTTCCCGCACGAGCTTCCACAGGTTCTCGGCGGGCCACCTCCGCGCCCAGTCGAGGGGCGCGAATCCACCGTAGGTGGTCGTCGCGTCGGCGTCGGGACGGAGCTCGATCAGGTCGTCGATGCGGAATCGGTTGGCGCGGAAGAGGCGTACCCAGTCCCCGAACGTCAGGTTGAAGGAGACGGCCGAGGGTTCGACCACCTCGTGCATGCCGAAGTAGGTCCCGCACAGCCGATCCGAGGCCAGATCCGACGCGGGATCCCAGCACAGCTCCAGCAGGGGCGACGTGTGGGTGAAGGCGAACAGACCCCCACGGCGCAGCAGACGCGACACCTCGGGGACGGTGCGGCGGGGATCGGCGAACGTCATCGCACCATGATCGCAGAACACGATGTCGAAGCGGTCGTCCGAAAAGGGGGGCTCCTCGGCGTTGCCGCAGACCAGATCCAGCTCCACGCCAGCGGCGGCGGCGCCCGCGCGGGCGCACTCGATCTGCTCCCGAGAGAGGTCGATCCCGGTGACGCGGGCGCCCAGCCGAGCCAGCGCCACGCCCCACTGGGCTGCGCCGCAGCCGAGCTCCAGCACGTCCTTGCCCGCGACCTGGCCCAGCACGCCCAGCTTGGCCTCGGGGATCGACCATACCCCCCAGTGCAGGCCCCCACTGAGCTGCTCGCCGTGAAGCTGCTGGTAGGTCTGTGCCTGCTCGTCCCAGTGTTCGCGGTTGATATCGATGTATCGCTGGCCCACGGTGGCTCCATCGGTTGAACCCAGCCGAGAGTACGCCGGTCGAGCCCGGAGATCACGCCGGCACCTTTCCCTTGTGTCCATGGATGTGACCGCAAGCCACGATTTCGATACCCTCGCGAAGGAGGGACGATGACCACCACCGATCGCAGGACATCCGGCACCACGCGCCGCTTCGCGGTGGCCCCGCTGTCCACCTTCTTCAAGGTCACGACCGGTGCGCAGCTCCTTGTCGTCGCGGGCCTCCTGGCCGTCATCTTCCTGTTCGCTGCTGGCTCGGGCGTCGCGGGCTGCTATCTCCTGCTGTCCGATCCCGTGGCACAGGACAAGGTAGGGGAGACGGTCGGTTGCTTCGTCTTCGCGATCGTCGTGCCCGTGGGAACGCTGTTGCTGGCCGGGATCCAGCGGGCGATCTTCCGCAGTGTGATCGCACGGGACTACGAGATCTCGTCACAGGGGATCACGATCCGGTGGGCTTCCGGTGGCCGCAAGGTCCTGCCCCTGGCGGACATCGAGAGCGTCGAGCAGGTCCACCACGATCAGGTGGTTCAGCGTTTCGGCTCGGGCATGGTGTCCGGTCCCCGGTGGATGTATGGCCACAACGGCGCCCGGTGGGGCCGCCGCGGTCGCTGCGAGATGCACGCGACCCGCACGGATCGGATGGTCCTGGTGACGCTGCGAAAGGGACACCCCTGGGTGATCACGCCGTCGCCACAGGAGGAGTTCGTGGCCCTCCTGGAGAGGTTGCTGGCGGAGTCTGGCCCGCCCTGATTCCGACGACGTCCGCTCCTGTGTCGGGCCTCTGGGCTGGAGCATCGGCGGGAGGTGCCTAGCTGGACCGGGGCTCGCGGGCCGCCAGCTGCGCCGCCCCCGACGCCTCCCGACGGTACTTCTCCAGCTCCTCGGGATCCTCCCCCAGCCGCTGGGCCACCAGCATCAGCCCCACGAAGATGCCCAGGAACGTCCAGTACGGCTTGTCCTCGAGGTGGAACTCCACGAACGAGTGGGTCCAGTAGCCGATCGCGCCTGCGCACATGCCGATCAGCCAGATCTCCACGTTGGTCCCGCGCACGGCCCGCACCGACCGTCGATAGCACCGCACGATCGCCCACAGGATCCCGCCCCACAGCACCAGGCCCACCACCCCGTAGTGAGCCATCACGTCCCAGAACACCCCGTGAGGATATGCGTAGTAGCTCAGATCCAGGCGATCGTTGTACACCGACACCAGCGCGTCGTACCCCCCGGCGCCGATGCCCATGCCGAACGACTCCACGAACATCTGGTAGCAGACAAGCCAGTTGGCGAAGCGGATATCCCCCTGCCAGAACGTGGTGAACCCCTGGGTGGCCACCCGCACGAACCCCGAGCGCAGCGAGCCGAAGCCGAACACCAGCGCCACGGCGAACATCAGCGCGATCACGATCCAGTAGCGGTACAGGTACGTGCGCAGCCGTTCGTTGTTCAGCGCCAGGAACATGGAGCCCAGGCCCGTGCCCCAGACCGCGCCGCGGCTGCCCGTGCTGATCGCCACGATCAGCAGCCACAACGCCATCGCCACGAGCAACAGGCGACGTCCCCTCCGTTTCTCCACGTAGGCCATCGCGAACGCCGGGTTGATGCCGAACGCCATGGCCATGGCGAACCAGTTGGGGTGCTGGCCCAGGCCGCCGGAGCGGCCGCCGCCGCTCATCGTCTGGAACGAGACCTGGCTGTACACCTCGCTCTCGTACGTGCCCAGCAGGATGCCGAAGAATCCGACCACGCACGACACCAGCAGCCACGCCCACAGGGCGTTGTAGAACCGTTCCGGGGAGCGGATCTCGCTGGCGATCAGCCACACCAGGCCGAAGGCGATCGACATGCGGATCACCAGCATCATCCCCGCGCCGCGGTCCGGTGACCACACCACGGTGATCGCGGTCCACACCAGGAATGCCGCCAGAAGGCGCATGCCGGGGAAGTCGCGGAACTGGGACTGCCGGGACTGCACCGTGCGGATCGCCAGGGCCACGAATGCCAGCACGTACAGCGGCTCGAACGCCGACAGGAAGATCGGACCGACCCGGACCGAGGTCGAGTTGGTGGTCGACAGGCGGGCGGCCACGGTCAGCAGCACCGCGGCGTAGGGATAACGCAGCGCCAGCAGGAACAGCAGGAACGCCACGATGACCGCGATGGCGGCCAGCGGCTCGATCAGCAGCAGCAGCAGGAACACGCACTGCAGGGCGAGGATCCCCAGCCACAGCAGGGCCTTCTGCCCCGTGTCCATCGATGCGATCGAGAGACGGCCGCTCAGATCCACGGCCCGATGGTTTCCCCGGCAGGGTGTGCTGTCAAGACAATCCTCATCGGGCGTGGCCGCGTGGCGCGAGGGCCCGCGCTCGCGAGAGGATCAGGCGCGGCGGCGCTGGAGGCGCAGCAACACGGCGAGGAACAGGGCCAGGGCAGGGCCGGAACCCGCGCTTCCACGCGCGACCGCGCACGCGCACCCGCCGCCGACCACGTGATCGGGGTTGGTGTCGATGGTCCAGTCCCCCTCCTCGGTGTCGTCGTCGTCGCCGGTGTCGTCGTCGTCGCCGGTGTCGTCGTCGTCGCCGGTGTCGTCGTCGTCCGCGCTGTCGTCGTCGTCCGCGCTGTCGTCGTCGTCCGC
>CAZXHG010000207.1:0-18254 GCA_964639985.1 uncultured Rickettsiales bacterium | reverse complement strand
GAGGGCATCGCCGAGTTCAACCCGGTGCTGTTCAACTACCAGTCCTACCAGGGTGATCCGGCGGTGATGACCATCCTCGCCACCCGCGAGGGCACCTCGGTCACGGTGATCGACAACCAGCGCGACGGCTTCTCCGACGGGTACTCGTGGGGGCAGCGGTTGTTCTTCAACAAGGACGGCGAGCGCGCGGTGTTCACCGGCCAGCGGCTGAGCGACTTCCAGGCCGAACAGGGCGGCGGCGACGGCAGCAGCGACGGCCACGAGCCCTCGGTCGACGCCGCCGGCGAGGAGGGCCTCAACATGGTCCTGCTGATCCAGGTGCCGCTCAAGCAGAAGAACCCGATGAGCTACTGGGGCGACGACCTCGACATGGTGTGGGAGGACGAGGCCATGCCCGCCATGTCCGCGCGCGAGTCCAGCGACGTGGAGGCCGCGGTCATCGGCCACGGCCGCGTCGAGGGCCCCTACGCCGAGTTCGACCAGCTCGCCATCGAGCGCGACCCCGCGTTCCCCGTGCGGGTCACGGTCCAGTTCTACAAGGCCACCTCCAACGGCGTGGTCTCCGCGGCCGACATGGACGAGATCGCCGCGCAGATCGACCGGGTCTACGAGCAGGCCGACTACGTGGGCTCCCTGGTGGTCGACGGCCAGGTGGGCCGCCCCACCGAGTACGACGGCGAGCACACCCAGCCCCCCGACTGGTGGGCCCGCTTCTGGGATCGTCACTACCGCAACACCGGCATGAGCCCTCAGGAGACGCTCGAGGCCCTCGACGAGATGCTCGGCCCGGACTGGCGCAAGATGACCCGCCGCGAGTTCCGCGCCCACCGTGCCGCCAACGGCGGCTGACCCCTCGCGCTGCTAGAATCCGGCGCGAGGGAGATCCCATGCGCCACGTCCAGCCACTCGCCGTCCTCGCCGTCGTCGCCCTGTTCACCGCCTGCGCGTCCGAATTCCCCACCGACGACGACGTGTCTGCGGACGACGACAGCACGGCCGCCGACGACGACACCACGCCGGGGGACGACGACGACACCACGCCGGGTGACGACGACGACGACACCACGCCCTCGGACGACGATGACGACGACACCGGCGAGTGCCCCTACAGCTCCGAACCCGATCCCGTCTCCGACTCCCCGCTGCCGCCCGAGAGCCCGTCCGGCGCCTCGGAGTTCACCACGGCGGACGGCTACGACGACGAGTACCTGTACGACGCGTCGGGATACGCCAAGGTGGGCGTGCGCCGCGACTGGGGCGGCACGATCATCTTCTACGGCCTGTCCGACGGCAGCCCGGGCATGAATTCCACCAACACCATCGACGCCAACGACACCGGCCGCGAGGTGCAGGTGGCGTTCTACGATCCGGACCGCGCCGCCCAGAACTGCGCGTGGAACGCCTCGTGCCAGACCACGACCTCGTCGTGCCCCAACTCCATCACCTACCTGGGCTGGAACCCGGTGCAGGGGGGCAACCGCTGCAACAACGGCTCGGGCTACGACAGCGTGCTCAACGCCTGGGGCGAGCTCGAGGTGCACACCACCCCGCTGCAGTGGAACCCCAACTGGGACTTCACCGACTGCGACTCCGGCGGCTGCGACGACGCCACGCTGCAGTGGCGCGAGGCCGACGTCAGCCTGTACCAGCGGCTGCGCTTCGTGCGGACCCACGTTGTCGAGCTGCGCTACACCATCACCAACCAGTCGGCCGTGGACCACGCCAGCACGTACCAGGAGATGCCCACGGTCTACACGGCCAACGGCGACGGCGGGCCCGACCTGTGGCGGCTGTTCGACGCAGCCGGCACCGAGATCCCGATCGACACGCCCGCGGGCAACGACGACGGCTTCAACTACGAGAACTTCACCAGCCCCGCACCCTGGGTGACCATGCAGAACGACGACGCTACGTACGGGGTGGGCATCCTGTACGAGGCCGGGGTGACGGACTTCCAGGGCTGGCAGCTGCGCTCGCTGCCGTTCAACAACGTACGCGCCCTGTGGGCGTTCGGGATCCCGGCCAGCGGCACGGTGCACGCCCGCGCCTACCTGATCCTCGGCGCCCAGGCCACGGTCTCGTCCGAAGCCGAGACCGTGATGGGCTCGCTGGCGCCCTTCGGCTGGATGGACGAGCCGGGCAGCACCGTGGCGGCCAACACCCCGGTCACGGTCCGCGGCTGGGCCCTGGACAACCGCGGCGTGGCCTCGGTCGAGGCCCGCATCGACGAGACCACCTCCCACCCCCTGGCCTACGGCGACTCCCGCCCCGACGTCTGCCTCGTCTGGCCCGGCTACCCCGGGTGCGACGCGGTCGGCTACTCCGGCACCGTCGACCTCGGCCCCCCCGACGACTGCCCCCACCTCCTCGAGATCGTGGCCACGGACACCGACGGCAACGAGCGCGTCATCCACAATTCCCTGGTGACCGTGCAGTAGTTGGGGTCAGGACGGGTCTTTGGCTCTTGGCTGCTCTACGAGCCGGAAAGGGGGTCAGGTCAGGTCAATTGGCAAACAAGCTCCGAAGGCATGCTCTGCTACAATCCCACCCGGAGGGACGCATGGCCCGCAAGCCCGAACCCCGAACGAGCTGTGTCCTGGCACTCGTCGCCGCCGTGCTCTTCCTCGCCGGGTGCTCTTCCGAACCCACCCCGTTCGACATCGTCATCGAGAACCCCACCGAGACGATCCTCTTCGTACCGGGCCTGGAGCAACCCGAACCTCGCATCTACACCGAGGTCGACGGCAGGTGGGACGAGACCGGGAGCATCGGACCGAGCGGATGCTATCGCCCCTGCGGCAAGGTGGGGCAATCCGTCTGTCCCAATATCGCGCCGGACGACACCGCGTATGCCCTGATGCCTGGGGATCAGGCGACCTTCTCCTCCTCGGGCGAGGCGTTCCAGCTGACCCGGGACGCGTTCGGTGAATGCAGGGGAGTCAAGCACATCGAGGGCCCTGTGCTCGCGGAGATCTGCAGCGTGGACTGGGCCTACTCCCCCGTCGAGGAGGAGGAGATCCGGCCGACCGAATCCGGTGGTTTCGAACCGGCCTGGTCAGAATTCGAGGTCTGTGTCGACGTGCAGATGGTCCTGCCCGACGAGATCGAGGGGGCCCTCACCCTCACCTGGCCCTGACTCGCTCAGCGCGGCCGAAGCCCCACTCCTGGTATCCTCTCCGTCGAGGTGGAGGGATCCCATGCGCAATCGACTCCTCGTGAGCCTCTGGCTCTCCGTGGCCCTGTTCGTCGGCTGCCCCGACGACAACCCGACCGACGACGACGCCACGGCGGACGACGACGCCGTGGACGACGACGATGCCACGACGGACGACGACGCCACCGCGGACGACGACGTGGCGGACGACGACTCCGCAGCCGGGGACGACGACTCCGCCCCTGGCGACGACGACACCACCCCTTCGGACGACGACGACACCACTCCGTCGGACGACGACGACACGACGGCCGGGGACGACGACGACACCGAGCCCACCTGCGGCACCATCGGCACGTTCTGCACCAATCCCTCCCCGTGCAGCGCGGGTGAGACCTGCTACATCGGCGGCTCCGGCGGCGTGTGCGTGCCCACGCGGGACGGCTGCGGCGGCTTTGCCGGTGCCACCTGCAACGATCCGGGCTACCCGATCTGCATGTACCTCGACAGCGCCGACTTCGGCGTGTGCGTGCACGCCTTCGAGAAGGACTGCATCTGCAACACCAACCCCACCGTGATGGCCGTGGGCGAGTGCTGAACCGATGATCGAACGACTGCTCGCCTGGATCGCCAGCCGGATCGCCCGTCGCCCCGGCCGCATCGTGCTGCTCACCTCCCTGCCCTGCCTGGCCCTCGGCGCGGTCATCGCCGTGGTCGAGGTCGACCTGGCCTTCACGTCGATCATGGATCCCGAAGCCCCGCTGATCGCCCGCTTCAACCGGGGCAACGACGACGTGGGCCTGGCGCGCAAGCTGCTGCTGCTGCTCGAGGGCCCGGAGGAGGCACTGCAGCCCGCGATCGATGCGCTCGTGCCGGCACTGGAGGCCATCCCCGAGGTGGAGCGGGTGATGGCCGAGCCACCCACGGAGTGGCTTCGCCAGCAGGCTCCCTACCTGGTCGAGCGGGACCTGTTCGACGCGTGGGTGAGGGCCGTCACCCACCCCCAGGACGAGGAGAACGCGCAGCGGCTGAAGGAGGGACTGGAGGCTGCAGCCGGCCAGATGGACCCGGCCGCCACACCCGGAGCGCGCCTGGTCTTCGTGCAGATGGCGCTGGATCCGGTGAACGCCCCCATGGGGGACAACGGGTTCCCCGAGATCGACGAGGCCACCGGGGCTGCCCTGGCCGACACCGGCGTCACCGGCGAGTACGCCGGCCTGGCCGCCATGGCCCAGCAGGACCAGGCCAGCGTGTTGACGAAGATATCCACGTTGACCCCGCTGTCGCTGGTGCTGGTGCTGGCGCTGCTGCTGTTCGTGGAGCGCCGGCCGTTGCGGCTGGCAGCCGTGGCCACGCCCATGATGCTGGCCATGGCCGGCACCCTGGGCCTGGTGGGGCTGATCGCGGGCAAGCTCACGGCCATCGAGGCGTTCTTCGGGTTGATGGTGTTCGGCCTGGGTGTGGACTTCGGCCTGCACCTGATCGTGCGGCAGCGGGAGGAGCGGGCCGCGGGTCACGATTTCGACGATGCGCTGCGCCGCACCCTGGTGGGGGCCGGCCGGGGGATCGTGGCTGGCGCGCTGACCACCACCGGTGCGTTCACCATCGTGGCGGTGGCGCCCGACCCGATCGCGTGGCACCTGGGCCTGTCCGGTGCCATCGGGCTGCTGCTGTGCCTGGTGTTGATGCTGACCCTGCTGCCGTCCCTGTGGACGTTGCTGGACCGCCGTAGCCCGGGGCAGCCGCCTACCTCGCTGGCGCTCCCGCTGCTGGCACCCCTGGCAGGGCATGCGGGCCGCCACCCCTGGGTCCACCTGGGCGGGGGCGCGTTGCTGATCGCGGGTGCGGCCGCCGGGTTCGGGCGGTTCGCCTACGAGGTGGACCTCGAGCAGGTGTTCACTCGCGACGTGCCGGCCGTGATCACCGCGGATCGGGTCCAGGAGCTGTACGACGTCAATACCGGCCCGTGGATGTCCCTGGCGGGCGACCTGGACGAGGCGCGGGCGCTGACCGCGGCCTACGAGGCCGAGCCCATGTTCGAGCGGGTGGAGAGCGCGGCAAAGCTGTTCCCCGCGGACATGGCCGCGCGCCACGAGGTGCTGCTGGCGGCCCGGGACGACATCGCCCGGCAGCGCACCCTGGTGACCGCCATGCTGGCCATGCCCATCGTGCCCGACGCCGAGGCGCTGCGCGCGGGAAAGGAGCTGCTGGACTCCCTGGCTGGTGCGGCCGAGGCCGGCCCCCCGTCCGCCCAGGACCTCCCCGCGATCATCCGCTCCCAGCTGCTGGTCCCGGACGGGCGTTTCCTGGTCCAGGCCTACACGGCCGAGCCGACCCTGCACGCGGAAGAGGCGAGGGCGCAACGGCTGGTCGCGGAGTCCATCGACCCGCATGCCTCGAGCTTCATGCTGGCCGTGGAGGGCATGCTGCTGGCCGAGCGCCCCTGGGCCGTGTGGGTGCTGGTCGGGATCCTCGTGCTGGTGGCCGTGGTGCTGACCGTGGACCTGCGCGACCCGCGGCGGGTGGTGATGGCGCTGGCGCCGGTGGTGTTCGGCACGTCGGTGACCTTCGGCGCGTTGTGCTGGCTGGGCGTGGAGTTCAACGTGATGGGCATGTTGATGGTGCCCTTGATCATCGGCCTGGGCGTGGACGACGGCATCCACGTGGTGCACCGCATCCGCGAGCACGACGGCCCGCCGGACGAGGCCGCGGTCTCCGTGGGACGCGCCATCGTGATGACCACCATGACCACCTGCATCAGCGTGTCGGTGTTCATGCTGGCCGACCACCCGGGCCTGGAGCTGATGGCGCTGGTGATGATGATCGGCCTGCCCCTGTGTCTGCTGGCGTCGATCACGCTGGTCCCGGCGCTGGCCGTGGTGATGCGGGTGCGGTAGGGATCAGCCGCCCGCAGCCGCGGGCAGGTGCCGCAGCGCGAACTCGTAGGCGTTGCGCCAGGCGACCTTCTCCACGATCGCGTCCACGCCCACCTGCTCGATCATGCGGGTGTGGCGGTGAGCGTGCAGCAGGCGCACCAGGTCCTCGGCCATGACGTCGAACTCCAGCACCGTGGGGTAGGGGGGCAGCGGGTGCATGAACCCGTCGAAGTCCGTGCCGATGCACAGCCGGTCCCAGATGCGGACCTTGTCCTCGGCGGTCCTTCGATCGTCGAGCATGACCGCGTCGACCATGCCCGTGATCTGGCGCCACAGCAGCACCGGCCACTGCTCGTCCGCGATCTTCAGCCCGGGCGCCGCGCCCACCACCCGGCGGTCGAGGATGATGCCGGCCAGGCCCTCGCTGTCGTGCACCATGTGCACGTCCTCGTCCGACAGGTTCATGCCCCAGGCGTAGTATCCGCCGGCGAGCCAGTGGTCGGTCTCCCTGTCCGCGTCGTCGACCAGTTGTTGCAGGGTGGGCACGCCCGCGTAGCCCATGTGCGTGCCCACCACCGGGATGGGCGGGAACCGCTCCCGGTCCGCGTCCGACAGGGTGGCGTTGTACGCGTTGTAGGGCCGCACGATGCGGTCGTAGTACTGCTGGCGGGTGCGCGGGCTGAGGTGCTTGACGTCCATCAGCATGCGGCGGCCGCCGCGGTCGCGCAGGTCCTCGTCCAGGTCCAGGCACTCGCAGAAAACGCGCATGCCCAGGTCGTCCCGCTCCTCCATGCCTTCGCCCAGCCGTCGGGTCTGGTCGATGGCGGCCGCGCCGATGTCCGGGATGGTATGGGCGTGGCCGCAGATGCCGTTGTCGAAGTGGTGGGCCAGGGTCAGGATCAGCAGCGGGTGCTCCCAGCGCTTGAGCGCGGCGATGCGGTCGAAGATCACCGGCTCGGGCAGCGGCTCGGAGTCCGGGCCGATGGACAGCACGTGGCCGCCCTCGATGGTCAGCACCAGGGCCAGGTCGTCGCTGTCGGCCTCGATGATGCCGCGGAGCTGGTCGGCGTCGCGCACCAGGTGGTACGTGCCGTGCACCGGCTCGTCCACCATGCGGCCGTCGCGCAGCCGCTGGCAGGTGGCCGTGCTGCGCTGACCGTCCGCGTTGCGCAGGAAGCGGTACTCCGCGAGCAGCTCATCCCAGTAGTCGTAGTCCCTCGACAGCATGAACTTCACGTGCTCGGCGCTGTAGTGCACCGCGCGTCGCACCAGCAGCTCCCGCAGCGGGCCGTGGTTGCGCAGGATCCGCCCGGCCTCCTTCGCCGCGGCCTTGCGGTCACCCCGCGCGATGTGGATGCCGGTCATCAGGAACGTCGCGCCTGACGCCACTCGCAGCGCCTCGAACACGAACGGGTGCCGCCCCTCCTCGGAGCTCTCCTGCAGGAACCCCTTCTCGATGGGCGTGAACGAGGCGAATGCGAGCCGCACGCGGCCCGCGGTGAGCTGGGCCAGGTTGCACTGGGAGTAGGCCGACGCGTGCGCGCTGGCCGCCATCTTGCCGCCGTCGGAGGGCATGATCCGCCACGGGTGGAACCGGGAGGGATTCCCCTCGTCTCGCGTGTGCCGCATGCGGTTGAAGCTGTACAGCGTGGGGTGGCAGTGCAGGTCGGCGTACAGCCTGGGGCGTGCGGTCATGGGCGGGCCTCCATCACGGCCCGTTTATAGCCCAATCCGAAACGACCAGTAAGGAACGCGCGTTGATGAGATAATGGCCCGCGCAGAACCCTCACCCCGTCCCCAGCGAGGTGGAGACATGACCCGGCGACGACGTTATCCCTTCGCCCCAGCCCCGCCCACCTGGCTCGCGATCCTGGCCGTGGCGGTCACGGTGGCCATCGCGCAACCCTCCCGCGCCCAGAACTGCGGCGTGATGGAGTTCGGCGGCAGCGGCGAGCTGGTGACCAAGAACATCGTGGTCAACCTGACCTCGCTGACCGCGTCCGAGCTCGAGACCAACGGCGCCTGCGACGTGGTCGACCAGTACGCGGCCAGCGACTTCGAGGACGGCTGCCCGGGGGAGGAGGACTGCATCCAGGCCTTCGCCGACGAGCGCCGGCTGGACTACGTGGTCACCGGCGCCGTGTACTACGACAGCGAGGAGTTCTCCATGGGGCTGCGGCTGTTCCGCGTGGAGCGCGGACGGTTCACCGGCAGCATCCAGCAGGAGATCCCGCGGGACCCGGCGGCCATGGGCGCGCGGGTGGCCCAGTGCGCGGCCACCCTGTTCGGCATCGCGCCACCGACCAGCGGGGGCGACGACGATGCCGTGGTCGACGAATCCCTGGCCGACCGCCTGGACCTGCCCCCGCCCGAGGCGTTCGAGGCGCCGCCCGAGGACCGCGCCTACGACGACGAGCCCACCGAGGACGACGAGCTCGACCTGGTGCTCGAGTCGCTCTCCGTGGAGTCCCTGGACCTGGGCTTCGACCCGGACGAGGACGACCGCAGCGATCGTCGGCGGCGGGACGACGACGGGGAGGACGACGAGGACGAGTACGACGAGCGTGACCGCTACCGGGACGACGAGGAGGACGAGCGCGACACGATCCGCACGAGCCGCCGCGACCGGGACGAGCGCCGGCGCCACGACGACGACGGGGTCGACGACGGGTTCGTGGAGGACGAGGATCTGCTCGAGCCCGACGAGTTCTTCGAAGAGGAGGATGACGAGGACGAGTACGACGAGCGGGACCGCTACTCGGAAGACGACGAGGTCGACGAGCGGGACCGGTACGACGAGGAGGACGACGAGGAGCTCGACGAGGACGACGCGGCCGCGGACGAGGAGGAGCTCGAGGTGCTGGTCTCGGACGCGGCCGACGAGACGGTCGAGGCCGTGGTCTCCGAAGAGGTGGTCGACGAGGATCGCACCGAACGGCGCGACGCCATCGTGGATGATCCGGTCGCGCGCTCCAGGACCAGCTCCGGCGACCGCGCGGCCCTGCGCTTCAGCTTCGGCGTGGCCCACTACCAGAACGTCGCCGGCGACTTCGCCCTCGGGCTCGGCATCGCCCTGGCCCCGTCCGTGTGGCTCGACGCCGAGGTGGGTGGCTGGCTGGGCTCGTCGCCCGCGGACAGCGACGGCGAGGTCACGCACCTGTACATGCTCGTCCCCGCCTCGGTCGGCGTCGTGTTCAAGGGCAAGGGCCCGAAGGTTCGGCCTTTCGGCGGGGTGGGCGCGCTGCTGTTCAGCTACTTCATCGATCCGGACAGCGGGAAGATGCACGTGGCGCCCGGCGGCCGCGGCATGGGCGGGGCCGAGTTCCTGCTGTCCGACCGCTTCGCCCTGCAGGTCAACGGCACGGTGGGGTTCGTGTACTCCCAGGGGGTGGCCGAGCTGACCAACGAGCCGACCTATACGGACGCGGCCCTGGTCGCCTCCATCCGCGCGGGGTTCCTGATCCGACTCTGAACCGGCGTCCAGATCCGACTCCGAACCGGCGGATATCCGGCATCTGCGGCGAATCCTCGTTGGGATCCGGCTCGCCACGTCGGTCCGTGGAGCGACCTTCCTCGAGCCGCTCGCCCGGTCCGCTGGTCCGGATCGTCACCCGGTGGGGTCGGGCGCGCAGAAGGATCCCGGCCACGCCCGGGTCGCTGCCTCGGCCAGCGCTCCGACCAGCTCCCGGGCCTCGCCGAAGGGCTGGGGCGTGCCCACCGAGAACCGCATCAGGAGCTGGTCGAGGGCGGGGTGCACGTGAGCGTGCACCAGGCGGAGGTTGGCCAGGCGGCGGCGTTCCAGCAGCAGCACGTCGTCCGTGGTCGGGATGGAGCCGTCCCGGTTGCTGGCATCCAGGAGGCGCCGTGCGTCCTTCAACGTCGTGAAGCCTCCAGCCAGCACGAAGGCGAGCACGTTGCCCATGCACCACACGTCGTAGTCGGCGAAGTCCGCGCGGCAGTCGAAGTCGATCCAGCGGAACTCGCCGGTGTCCGCGTCGATCAGGATGTGGTCGGAGCGGATGTCGCCATGCTGACCTCCCCGGTCGTGCAGGCAGGCGATCGCCTCCAGGGCGGGCAGCAGGCGGGTGATCAGGCCGGGCAGGACCTCGTGGTAGTACCGCTCGTGGGGCAGCTCGAGCGACGCGACCTCGTTGAACAGCGAGCGCCCCTCGATCCGGTCGATGACCCGGACCCTGGCGCCGGTGCGGTCCGGCAGGGTGATCCCCTGCATGAAGCGTCGGTCGCCGAGGACCAGGTCCAGGATCTCGCTCTCCTTGTCAGGGTCCCGGAAGTAGCTGAACTTCAGCCCGCCGAGGCGACAGGAGAACCGCTCGTGGAACGGGAACTTGATGATCTTCGGGATTCCCCAGGTGAGGTCGATGGCCTGCTTGACCCAGTACTTCGGTTCGTCCGCAAGGCCGAACCGCCACTCCTTGGCCTCGCCCTTGATGTAGTAGTCGTTGCCGGGTAGCCGGAGCACGGTCCCTCCCGTGACCGCCATGTAGTTCGAGACCTCCTCCAGTACGCGTGAACCGGGCCTCAGGTTCCTCCCGGTCAACGTCATGACTCGTCTTCCCAGCTCCTGCAGGTCGTCGGTGCTGATGGCATCCTCCCGTCGGGATCGTCTGCGGCCTCGTTCTTGCAGGAACCGGGCCGAAATCCACGGTTGATCCCGGGTAGAAATCTACTAAATCCATAAGAGAAGTAGTAATTACTCCAGGGTCCGATCACGATGCCGGGCACGGCGTTCGCTCGAACCGACGTCGATCCGGAGGAGCCACGATGCCCAATCCCATGGCGACGAGCACGACCTCTGACGGGATGATCCGCCCCTACGGAGACCGCCTGGTCGACCTGTGCGTCTCGGCGTACGAGGCCGAGGCGCTGAGCGCCGAGGCGATCTTCCTCCCGTCGGTGCGGCTCTCGCGCAGGTCGATGTGCGACCTGGAGTTGCTGGCCACCGGCGCGTTCTCACCCCTGGACCGGTTCATGGGGGAGGCCGACCACCGGGCCGTTGCGGAGCACATGCGCCTGGCGGACGGTCACCTGTTCCCGATCCCGATCACCCTGCCGGTGGCCGACGACGCCGAGCTGCCCCTGGACGGTCGGATCGCGCTGCGGGACGACCGTGGCGAGCTGCTGGCGCTGATGGACGTGGACGAGGTCTACCGCTGGGACGTGGACGAGGTGGGCCGCGAGGTGTTCCGGACCACGGATCCGCGACACCCGCTGGTGGCCGAGATGCACCGCTGGGGACGGCGGAACGTGTCCGGTCGTCTGCAGGTCGTGCGGCTGCCGCGTCACCACGACTTCGCATGGCTGAGGAGCACCCCCGCGGAGGTCCGGCGCCGACTCGGCGCCTGCGGCCGCGGCAACGTGGTGGCCTTCCAGACCCGCAATCCGATGCACCGCGTGCACGAGGAGCTGACCCGGCGGGCGATCGAGGAGGTGGACGGTACGCTGCTGCTGCATCCGGCCGTGGGCCTGACCAAGCCCGGGGACGTGGAGCACTTCACCCGGGTCCGGACCTATCTGGCCCTGGAGGACCAGTACGAACCGCGGGACCGCATCGTGCTGGCGCTGATCCCGCTGGCCATGCGCATGGCCGGACCGAGGGAGGCGCTGTGGCACGCGCTCATCCGGCGCAACTACGGGGCCAACCACCTGGTCGTTGGCCGTGATCACGCCGGTCCGGGCGCGGACTCCCGCGGCGAGCCCTTCTACGGACCCTACGACGCCCAGGACCTGGTCCGTGAGCACCAGGCCGAGCTGGGCGTGGAGATGGTCCCGTTCCGCATGCTCGTGTACCTGCCCGACGAGCAGCGGTACGAGGAGGCGGCGGCCGTGCCGGACGACACCCGCACCGAGAGCATCTCCGGCACCCAGGTCCGCCGGGACTTCCTGGAGGCCGGCCGCACGTTGCCGGCATGGTTCACCCGGCCGGTGGTGGCCGAGATCCTGCACAAGAGCCACCCCCCCCGCCACGAACAGGGCGTGTGCGTGTGGTTCACGGGGCTGCCCAGCGCTGGTAAGTCCAGCACCGCCGAGGTGCTCACCGTGTTGCTGCAGGAGCACGGCCGGCGCGTGTCGCTGCTGGATGGCGACGTGATCCGCAACCGGATCTCCCACGGGCTGGGATTCTCCAAGTCCGACCGGGACATGAACGTGCTGCGCATCGGCTCGGTGGCCGCGGAGATCGTGCGCCATGGCGGCGTGGCCGTGTGTGCGTCCGTCAGCCCGTATGCCGCGCCGCGCAACCAGGTGCGCTCCATGGTCGGTGACGAGCACTTCGTGGAGGTGTTCGTGGACACTCCGCTGGAGGTCTGCGAGCGGCGCGATCCCAAGGGCCTTTACGCGCGGGCGCGCAGGGGTGAGATCGTGGATTTCACGGGGATCGACGATCCCTATGAGCGTCCGCTCTCCCCGGAACTCGTCGTGGATACCGTGCCCCACGACGTGGAGCACAACGCCCGACGGGTGCTCGTCGAGATCATGCGGCGGGGATTCGTGCTGTCCCACGCGGGCGACGAGATGTCGGACGACCAGGACTGACGCCCGGCGACGAACCCGCGGTCACTGCCGCGCCCACGGCGTGGCTGCCGCCCGCACCGCCACGGCCACGGCCAGCGACCACAGCACGCTGGTCAGCACCATGTTGGCCATGGGCACGAACACGCCCTCGTCCGGGGCCGGTACGAGCGCCGCGACGAGGGTGGCGGCGAACAGCAGCGCCACGTTGACCACGGCGTGGAGCCGCAGCTGGGGCTGGGCAGCGCCCATGCGCCACGCGTGCAGCGCCGTGGCGATTACCAGCACCGTGGCCAGCGCGGCCAGGCCGAGCCGGACCAGGGTCAGCCAGCCGAATACGTCCGTGGGCGCGCCAACGGCCGACCACGAGGGCCACCCGAGGCAGCGCACCACCGAACCCGGCCGGGCGACCAGCACGCCGCTGACGATCACGGCCCAGACCGTGGCGCTGGAGGCCAGGGCCAGCCGCGTGAACGGCGCGCGCCACGTCAGCGTCCCGGCGCCAGGTGTGGGATCGAAGCGCGTGGACATCACGGTGGCCGCGGTCACCATCAGGGCCAGCGCCAGCAGCGCGGTGCCGAGGTCTGCTGCGGCCCAGCCCCGGGGCAGGCCAGCCAGGATCGCGATCGCGCCGAACACCACGACGACCAGGATGCAGGCGATCGAGCCCAGCGCGGAGCGTACGATCCAGGGCGTAGACCGGTGCCGCCGCCACCCCACGACCGCAGCGGCGATGATGAACGGCAGCGTGACCGGGGACGCCACCCGGTGCAGCCACTCGATGATCGAGTTCATCTGCGCGGGCGGGATCAGCCTGCCGTGGCAGACGGGCCAGTCCGGGCAGCCGTGGGAGGAGTCGGTGATGCAGACCACGCCGCCCGAGGTGACCAGGATCCAGGTCATGATCGCGGCCACGCCGAACAGGGTGCGGTGCCAGCGGGGGTGCGTGGGGATCGTCATGGGCTCATCCCATCACAGGAGCCAGTCGATGGATAGCCCGGCCGCGATCGCCAGCAGGTACATTACGGTGCTCCGCTGCAGTCGGCGCGGCCACTGCGCGGCCACCACGCGCTCCAGCCCGGGCAGTGCGCGGGCCATCAGCAGCACGCCGCCGGCGAACGCGAACAACAGGTACGCGGGTCCGGCCAGCCCGAACCCGCCCAGGGCGATGCCCATGGACACGGTCAGCGACGCGGTCACGAAGATCCACAGGCGGGTGTTCTCGGCCCCGAGCACCATGGACGGCACCCACAGACCGGCGCGCTCGTACTCGCGCTCGTGCTGCAGCGAGATGGCCAGGACGTGCGGGGCCTGCCAGATCAGCAGCAGGGTGAACAGCGCGAGCCCCGGTACGCCGGGCCGACCCGTGGCCGCAGCCCAGCCGATCAACGGGGGCAGCGCGCCGGCCACGGCGCCGGGCACGGCTGCCCAGGGGGTGATCGGCTTGAGGGGCGTGTAGACCGCCACGTACAGCAGCAGGGCCGCCAGGCCGAGAAAGGCGGCCAGGGGGTTGACGAGCAGCCACAGCGCTGCCAGCGCGGCCACGGCCGTCAGGGTCGCCGCCAGGGCCACGCCGCCCCGATGGAGCCTGCCCGCGGCCAGGGGGCGGCCAGCCGCCCGGGGCATCTTGCGGTCCGTGGCCACCTCGATGGCCATGTTCAGGGCGTTGGCGGCGCCCACCAGGGCGGCCATGGCGAGCAGCGCAGCGCCCGCCACGAGCGGATCGAGCGCGGTGTCGGCGAGCGCCATGCCGCCGGCGACCATGAGCAGGTTCCACGCGCTCACGCCCGGCTTGACCAGCGCGACGACGTCGTGCAGCCGGCGGGTCCCGGGGGTCGTGTGGGCCTCGGCAGTGTTCAATCGGTCCCCGTCCCACCCGTGGCCTCCGCGGGCCCCCGGGTGACTGCTCTTGTCCTGGATAGGATCACGGCGTCGGCCTGTCCAGTCCGCAGGCGGTGGGCGTCACCCCCCGAGCACCACCTCGTCCATCAGGCTGCCGTCCAGACGCCAGGCCTTCAAGGTCAGCTGGTCGCCTTCCACCTGCACGTGCACGTAGTGGTGTGCGCCCTCGGCGTGGGCGGTGAACCAGTCGCCGTCGAACCCGTACAGGCCTGCACCGGCGCCCGCGCAGATGACGTACGTGGTGCCGTCGTCCGCGGGCTTGCCGCCGGTGATCGGCACCGTGCGCTCGTACCCGTGGTCGTGGCCGGAGAACACCAGCGGCACGTCGTGCGCGTCGATCACCGGGCCGATGATCTGCTGCAGCGTCTCGGTGGATCCGTGGTTGCCCGACGAGTAGAAGGCGCGGTGGCTGACCACGATCTCGAACGCAGCCGTGGAGGCGGCCAGGTCCTGGTCCAGCCACGCGGCCTGCTCGGCGAGGCCGTCATCGTCCCGCGAGTCGTTGATCACCGCGACGTGCACCGGCCCCAGGTCCAGCGAGTACCACTCCTCGTTGCCCGGAGCGGCCACCATGCCGAAGTACTCCGACAGGAACAGCTCGTGGTTGCCGTGCACCGGCACCAGCGGCATGGACGCGAACTCCGGGGTGGACGCGTCGAAGAACTCCCCCCACTCCCCGAGGTCGTTGGCCAGGAACAGATAGTCCCCCGTATGCAGCAGGAACCGGGGCGCATGGACCATCGAGGCCTCGGTGAGCTGGGCCTGGATGGTGTGGTCGTCCCGTGAGTCCCCCATCACCACGAACGACATCGTGTCGGCTGCGGGATCGAAGGTTGTGTAGCTGTACGTGTCGCTCATCCCGCCCTCGGCTCCCACGCGATACTGGATCGTGGTGGCGGGTGGCAGCTCGCACAGGCGGGTCTCGTGCAGCCGCGTCTGCGTGCCGCTGTCGGGGCCGAGGGTGAACGTGTGACCGATCCTCCGGTTCTCGCCGATGTCCTCGATACCCCACTCCACCACCGTCGCGGTGGTGTCCAGATCGGTCTCCCACAGCACGGTCAGCGAGGTGGTCGCGTCCCCGTACACGCCGGTATGCACGCGCAGCGGTTGTGGGGAGGCTCCGACGCCCTGGTCCGTGACCGCGGCCGCGACCGGATCGGTCTCCACCAGCGGGCTCTGGGGTTCGAACACCTGTCCGCAGGGAGCGACGGACGCTGCGTCGTCGTCCCCCGCGGGCGCGCTGTCGTCGTCGTCTCCGTCGGCGGGGCAGCCGGTCACCAGCCAGGGGATCAGTACCAGGAACAACCAGCGGGCCATGGGGCCTCCTTCGCCTACCAACATCTCAATCCACGGGCGCCGGGGCAACAAATCCCGTGCCAGACCCGGCCTCCGGCTCACGTCGAGCCATCGGCGTGGCAGTTGCCGTCATGAACCGTGACAGGATGTCGACGTTCACCCCGCCAGGGCTCGCCGTGGTGACAAGTCGTCATCATGGGCATCTTCGCTGGGGGTACGGGCTGGGCGACGCGGGCCGGGGATCAGAGCAGCTGACCGGCAAACGGGCCGGCAGACCTCACCAGGATGGCGGTGTCGAAGCCCTCCACCAGCGCGTTCAATCGTTCGGCGGCCTCGGCTTCCTCCCCCGGGCGGGGTTCCTGCAGCCCGAGGAACACCACGTCGGCGTCGGCGCTGGCTTCCTGCAGCAGCTCGGGCACGGCTCGACCCGTCGGGCGCACCATCACGTGGGCTTCCGCCTGGATTCGCGCCTCGGACACCATCGCGTGCAGCTTCTCGGTCATCGGCGCCACCTCGTCCTCGCTGTCGACGATGGTGCGGATCGCGATCCGTGCGCGGCGCCACTCGGGGTTGAGGTTCAGCAGGTAGGCGAGCAGCAGCATCAGGTCGCCGTTGTACTGCATCCCTCGCCACCACACGTCGATCTTGCGGTGTTCGGCGGGGCCGGCCTCGAACGGCAGCTTGGCCAGGATCGTGTTGCGCTTGATCCGCGACATCGCCCCCACGATGCGCAGCGTCCGCGTCAGGCCGTCCGCGCCCCCAGGCCAGCCGAACATCACCGTGTTGGACTGCATGCCCGCGTAGCCGTTGGCCTGGGCCACGTCCACGATGCCCGCTTCGAACCGCTCGACGATGTGCACTTCCGAGAACGCCACCAGCCCGTCGGCCTCCAGCGCCCGTTCCATGTCGCTCCGCCGGGCCTCCAGGTCCACCTCGGTGGTGGCGAGGTCGCCCACGATCGCCTCGCAGACCGTGACCACGCCCCGGTTCTGGTTGAACCAGTTGGCCATCCGCACCAGGCCCATCCGAGACGCCGGGTTGGCCGTGAACAGCAGGATGTGAGGCCGCCAGTTGCGCGCCGCCTGGCGCTGGCCCTTGCGCAGGGCGAGCAACGCGTAGCGGGCGATGGCGGTCCACATGCCGGCACGCACGTCCCCCCAGCCGCTCTTGAAGGCCCGACTGCGCAGGTAGGCGTAGATCAGGACCTCGATGCACACCGCACAGACACACGCCACCGGATTGACCAGGAACATCATCACCACGGCGCCGATGCACCCGACCAGGGACACGAACCAGGGTACACGGATGGTGGGTCGGAACGAGGGTTCGCGCGCGAGCCGCTCGAGGGTGGCCGAGAGGTTGATCATCACGTACAGGGTGAGGAAGAAGATCGTCACCCATCGCCCCACCTGGTTGAGGTCTCCGAGGGCGACCGCGGCCAGGGCGATCCCGCCCGCCGTCCACGTCGCGATCGTCGGCTGGCCCGTGCGGCTGGTCCTGGCCAGGAAGCGCGGCGCCAGCCCATCCGAGGCCAGAGCCTGCAGCACGCGCGGCCCACCCAGGGCCGAACCAAAGGCCGACGAGAGGATCGCCCCCCACATCCCCGGGTACACCAGGAACACACCCAGCAGCGTGATCCGGGTCCACACCGGTGGAGCGCTCGCGTCGAGGGTCGCGAGCTCGTCGCCCGTGACCTGCGCGCTGACCGCCAGCATCACCAGCACGCCCAGGTAGACCGCAGTGCCCGTGACGACGGCCAGGATCGTCCCACGCGGGATCGATCGCTTCGGATTCTCGAGGTCCCCGCTCATGCCGATACCCGCGGTGAACCCGGTCACCGCCGGGAAGAACACGGCGAACACGAACCAGAACCCCGCCCCGGCCGAGCGCTCGTAGTGCGGCGACATCTCCGGCGCTTCCACGCCACCGAGGGCCACGCCAGCGGCCAGGGCCAGCACGCTGGCCCCCACCGCCACCATGATCGGGACCTGCAGCTTGAGGGTGGCCGCCGCGCTGCGTCCTGCGATCGCGGTGATGAGCACGATGATCGCCGCGGCCAGCCACTGGATCGGTGGCGGCCCCCACGCGACCGGCCACAGGGGTGCCACGGACTCGGCCAGGCCGAACGCATACAGGGTCAGGCTCAGCGTGCGGCACAGGAACAGCGGGATCCCGATCGCCCCGCCCAGCTCCAGGCCGAGGCTACGCGAGACCATGAAGTACTCGCCACCCACCCCGACCCGCATGTTGGTCGAGATCGCGGACGCGCTCAGCCCGGTGACGAAGGTGATGCTCGATGCCATCAGCACGATCAGCAGCGCCAGCGGCAACCCGGCATTGCCCAGCACCCAGCCGAAGCGCAGGTACATCATGACGCCGAGGATCGTCAGCACGCTGGGGAGAAAGACCCCGAGGAAGGTGCCGAACTTCTGGGTGGGTGGTGTACTGATGTGCGTATTCTACGCCTCATCGGATGTGGACGTGGAAGGGGTGGGGCG